>DASSTO010000001.1:0-9485 GCA_035707865.1 Longimicrobiaceae bacterium
AACAAGGCCGACTACGCCGGCTGGGCCGAGCAGGTCGCGCGCGACGCGCGGGTCCCGGTGCTCGACCTCAACGAGCTGGTGGCGCAGGCCTACGACGCGCGTGGCCCGGAGAAGGTGAAGAGCTTCTTCCCGCAGGACCACACGCACACGGGGCTCGAGGGCGCGCAGCTCATCGCGCGCCTGGCGGTGAGGGCGCTCCAGCGACTGCCCGGCGACCCGGTGGGTGCGTACCTCTCGGAGGCGGCCTACCCGCTCACCGCGGCGCGCGATTCGCTTCCCGACGTGCTCCCCCGCCTGAAGACCGGCGGGCCGATGTCGCTGGAGTGGGTGGACGAGGACACGGGGCACCGGGTGGTGCGTCTGTCGCGGCGCGAGGGGGTGAACCACAGCTTCTACTTCACCAACAACCCCTTCGTCCCGCAGCGCGGCGACGAAGGGGACCAGATGGTCTACTCCGGAACGACCGCGCAGGGACCGCAGCTCTTCGCGGTGAACCTGAAGACGCTGCAGACGCGCCAGATCACCCACCGTCCGCACGGGGTTCGCGGTGAGATCGTCAACCCGAAGCTGCGTGAGGCGGTCTACCAGGCGGGCGACAGCGTCTTCGCCACCCGGGTGGACGACGGCGCGACGCGGCTGCTCTACGTCTTCCCCGCCGGTTTCGACGCGCAGATCTCCACCATGAACGCCGACGGGACGATGCTCGCCGGCGCCAAGGCGGGGCCGATCGTGCGGGAGATCCTGCGGAAGTACCCGCAGAAGTCTCAGTTCTTCAACCGCATCTACGATGCGCACCCGCCGTACGACCTCTTCGTGGTGGACCTGAAGAAGGGCGGCGCGCCGCGGCTGATCCACCACGAGGACACCTGGCTGGGGCACGTGCAGTTCTCCCCCACCGACCCGAACCTGCTGATGTTCTGCCACGAGGGCCCCTGGCAGAAGGTCGACCGCATCTGGACGATCGACGTGCGCGGCGGCTCCGCGCCGAAGCTGATGCACAAGCGCACGGTGGAGAACGAGATCGCGGGCCACGAGTGGTGGGGCCCCGCCGGCGACACCATCTGGTACGACCTGCAGGTGCCGCGCAGCGTGACCTTCTTCGTGGCCGGGACGGACGTGAAGACCGGGCGGACGAGGAAGTACCAGCTGACGCGCGACCAGTGGTCGATCCACTTCACGCATTCGTCCGACCACCGGCTCTTCGCCGGCGACGGCGGCGACTCCACGCAGGTAGCGCACGCGAAGGACGGGCGCTGGATCTACCTCTTCCGCCCCGAGGGCGACCACTTCGCGGCGGAGCACCTGGTGAACATGAGCCGGCACGGCTACCGGCCGCTGGAGCCGAACGTCCACTTCTCGCCGGATGGCCGCTGGGTGATCTTCCGCGCGGACTTCGAGGGTGGCCCGGCGGAGATCTACGCGGTGGAGGTGGCCCGCGCGGGGGAGCAGTGACCCCCGCATGATGGATCGCCGAGTCTTCCTGCAGTCCGTCTCCGAGGCGCTGGCGGCCTTCGCCGTCGGCGGCCTCCTGCCGCGCACCGCGCTCGCCGACTCGCCGCTCGCCTCCCTCGGGGCGACGGGCGTCGACCGGCGCGCGCGGGTGGCGCGCCACTGCCCCGTCGTCCGCTCGGTGGATCCGTGGGCGCCGCTCAGCGTCGGGAACGGCGGCTTCGCCTTCACCGCGGACGTGACGGGGCTGCAGAGCTTCCCCGACGCGTACCGGGAGATCCCGCTCGCGACGCAGTCGGACTGGGGCTGGCACAGCTTCCCGAACCCGCACGGCTACACGCTGAAGGACGCGCTGGCGCCCTACGACGCGCACGGCCGGCAGGTGCTCTACGACAGCGAGCAGAAGTCGCCGGCGGGGCAGTGGCTCCGCGAGAACCCGCACCGCCTCTCGCTCGCGCGCATCGGCTTCGAGCTGCGCCGGGCGGACGGCACCGTGGCCGGGCCGGACGACGTCCGGGCGATCCGTCAGGAGCTCGACCTCTGGAGCGGCACCCTGGCGAGCCGGTTCGAGCTGGACGGGCGGCCGGTCCGGGTGTGGACGTGGGCGCACCCCGAGCACGACGCGATGGCGGTGCGAGTGGAAGCCCCGGACCTCCCCGCGGGCCGCCTGGCGATCCGCATCGCCTTCCCCTACGGCTCCCACACCCACACCGGCGACCCGGCCGACTGGACGCACCCGGAGCTGCACCACACCGTCGTCGTGGGGCAGTCGGCGAACGGCGTCTCCTGGCGGAGGGAGCTCGACGCGGACCTCTACTTCGCGCGCGCCGCCTGGGCGGGCTCCGCCGCGCTGCGGCGCGAAGCCGAGCACTCCTTCCTGCTCACGCCCCGGCCGGGCGCCGCGCGCTTCGAGCTCGTCGTGGGCTTCTCGCCGGCGGCGGAGACGACGCCGCTGCCGACGGTCGGCGAGGTACAGCGGGCGAGTGCGGAGCACTGGGAGCGCTTCTGGATGGACGGCGGGGTGGTGGACCTCTCCGGGAGCCGCGACCCGCGCGCCGACGAGCTGGAGCGCCGCATCGTCCTCTCGGAGTATCTCACCGCCGTCAACTGCGCCGGGTCGATGCCGCCCCAGGAGACGGGGCTGACCTTCAACAGCTGGTACGGCAAGTTCCACCTGGAGATGTACTGGTGGCACACGGCGCACTTCGCCCTCTGGGACCGCGCCGCGCTGCTGGAGCGCAGCCTCCCGTGGTACGCCTCGATCCTCCCGGCCGCGCGGGCGATCGCGCAGCGGCAGGGGTACGCGGGGGTGCGCTGGCCGAAGATGGTGGGGCCGGAGGGGCGCGACAGCCCCTCCGGCGTGGGCGCGTTCCTCATCTGGCAGCAGCCGCACCCGATCTACCTCGCCGAGCTCGTCTACCGCGCGCACCCCAGCCGCGCGCTACTGGAGCGCATGCGCGACGTCGTCTTCGAGACGGCGGAGTTCATGGCCTCCTACGCCTGGTGGGACGAGAAGGCGGGGCGCTACGTGCTCGGCCCCCCGCTCATCCCCGCGCAGGAGATCCACCCCGCGCGGACGACCTTCGACCCGACGTTCGAGCTCGCCTACTGGGCCTTCGGCCTGGAGACGGCGCAGCGCTGGCGCGAGCGGCTGGGGCTCGCGCGCGAGCCGCGGTGGGAGCGGGTGAAGCGCGGCCTCGCCGACTTCCCCATGCGCGACGGCCTCTACACCAACGCGGGGTCGGACCTGAACACCTTCCGCGACCCGGAGATGCGGCGCGACCACCCGACGCTCCTGGGCGCCTACGGCTTCGTCGCGTCGCCACGCATCGACCCGGTGGCGATGCGACGCACGCTGCGCCGGGTGATGTCCGACTGGCAGTGGGACGACACGTGGGGCTGGGACTACCCCCTCGTGGCGATGACCGCCGCGCGCCTCGGCGAGCCCGAGATCGCCATCGACGCGCTCCTGAAGGACACGCCGAAGAACCGCTATCTCCCCAACGGGCACAACTACCAGCGCCCGGGGCTGACGATCTACCTCCCGGGTAACGGCGGCCTCCTCTCCGCGATCGCTATGATGGCCGCGGGCTGGGGTGGCGCGCCCACTACGCACGCCCCCGGCTTCCCGCGCGACGGGTGGACGGTGGGCGCGGAAAAGGTGCGGGGGCTGGTGTGAAGGGGGGACATCGGCGCACGGGCCCTCACCCGGCGGCCTCAGAGCCGCCACCCTCTCCCGCAAGCGGGCGAGGGGAATGGGGGAGCCCGGGCATCGGGGCGGTTCGTCATTCCCGCGCACGCGGGAATCCAGGTGATGGCGCGCAGAACCCGCCCCTCACCGGGCGGTTGAAACCGCTGCAAGAACAGCACGAAGTCCGCCTTCGCGGACTGGGAGCCCGAGCCTCGGCGTCACACCCGTCCCCTCGCCCGCTTGCGGGAGAGGGTGGCGCGTCTCAGCGCGCCGGGTGAGGGCCCGTTCGGCTCGCGCCCGAACCATCGACAACCGATTCAGCAGACGGACCCACATAAAGGCACCATGATCGTACGCAAAGCCGAGCTCCTGGCGCTTTCCACTCTCCTCCTCTCCTGCGCGCTCGCCCCCGCGGCGCGCGCACAGGCGACGACGCGCCGCTTCGAGTGCACGCGCGGTGCCCTCTCCGCGGGGGCGCAGCGGATCGGGCCGAAGACGGTCTACACGGCCGCGCGCGGGTACGGCTTCCTGCGCTCGTTCGAGCCGACCGAGGGCGCCGGGGCGTGCGCGAGCGACAAGCCCTTCCTCTTCGCCGTGGACGTGCCCGAGGGCCGGTACGACGTCGAGGTCACACTCGGCGACCCGGCGCGCCCGACCACGACCACGGTGAAGGCCGAGTCGCGGCGGCTGATGCTGGAGGCGGTACCCACCCGGCCCGGTGACTCCGTCACACGGCGCTTCACGGTGGACGTGCATCGCTACCACATCGCCGGCGGCGACTCGGTGCGGCGCAAGCCGCGCGAGATGAGGAGCTTCACCTGGGACGACCGGCTGACGCTCGAGTTCAACGGCGAGCACCCGGCGGTACAGGCCATCTCCATCCGCCCGGCGCGCAACCCGATCGCCATCTACCTGGCCGGGAACTCGACGGTGGTGGACCAGCAGGAGGAGCCCTGGGCGGCGTGGGGCCAGATGGTCCCACGCTTCTTCCGCCCCGACGACGTGGTGGTCGCCAACCACGCGGAGTCGGGCGAGACGCTGAAGTCCTTCGTGGGCGAGCGGCGGCTGGAGAAGATCCTGAGCGTCATCCAGCCGGGCGACTACCTCTTCGTGGAGTTCGCGCACAACGACCAGAAGCCGGGGCGCAACCACGTGGAGCCGTTCACCACCTACCAGGAGATGATCCGGCACTTCATCGACGCGGCGCGGGCGCACGGGGCCAATCCGGTGCTGGTGACCTCGACTCAGCGCCGGAACTTCGACGCGAACGGGAAGGTGGTGAACACGCTGGGCGACTACCCGGCCGCCATGCGGCAGCTCGCCGCGGAGGAGCACCTCCCGCTCATCGACCTGACCGCCATGACGAGCGCCTTCTACGAGGCGCTGGGGCCGGAGGACTCGAAGAAGGCCTTCGTCCACTACCCGGCCGGGACCTTCCCCGGCCAGACGCAGGACCTCAAGGACGACACGCACTTCAACGACTACGGCGCCTACGAGGTGGCGAGGATGGTCGTCCAGGCGCTCCGCGACCAGCACCACTTCCTCGCGCGGTACCTCAAGGACGACGTGACGCCCTTCGAACCCTCGCACCCCGACCCGGTGGCGAGCTTCGACGTGCCGCGGAGCCCGTTCACTTCCACGGAGAAGCCAGCGGGGAGCTGATGGGGTGGGGGGCGCCGCGGCCCCGGCGCCGGGCGGCTGAAGCCGCGGCTGGAACTACAGGAAGTCCGCCTCCGCGGACTGGGGACCTGAACATCGGCGCCCACCCCGAATGTCATCCTGAGCGAGGAACGAGCGAAGGATCTAGCCGGCGTTCCGAGCGGACTTCGCTCCGGAGGCGAGTAGATCCTTCGCAAGCTCAGGATGACAAACTCGAAACAATCGAGCGAGCACGATATGAGACAGTCCGTTCTCCAGAAGGCAGCAGTATCGGTCTTTCTCCTGGGTCTCGCGGCGCAGCCGCTCCGGGCCCAGTCGCAGACGAGCCTGTCGCTGGACGGTACGTGGCAGTTCGCGCTGGCGCCGACGGAGCGCGACGCCGATGCGCTGGCGGGCTTCTACGGACCGGGCTTCGACACCTCCAGCTTCCGGGAGACGCCCGTACCGTCGAACTGGGCGCTGGAGGGATACGAGCAGCCGCAGTACAAGCTCTTCGAGGGGAACGCCAGCGAGGGCTTCTACCTCAAGCACTTCACCGTACCCGCCGGCTGGACTGAAAAGAGGGTGCTCCTGCACTTCGGCGGGGTGTGGTCGTCGGCGGAGGTCTGGCTGAACGGGAAGCGGCTCGGCCGCCACGACAGCGGCTTCACGAGCTTCGCCTACGACGTCACGTCCGAGCTGAAGCCCGGCGCGGAGAACGTGCTGGCCGTCCGGGTACGCCAGACGCAGCACGACTACGAATTCGACGCGAACGACGACTGGTCCCTGGGCGGCATCTACCGCGACGTGTCGCTGGAGGCCATGCCGAAGTACCGGTGGCTCGACCGCGTCGACGCACAGACGACCTTCGACGATCAGTTCCGGGATGCGGACCTCAAGGTCCGCGTCATGGTCGGCGACGCGCACAAGAGCCCCGTTCCCGGCAACTACGTCGGCGGCGACGAGCCGTACGAGCTGCGGCTGACCCTCCTCGACGAGGATGGCAAGGAGGTGCAGAGCCGGCGGATCGCCGTCCCCCCGCACTATGCGACCGACCGCGAGACCCGTGCGACGCTGCACGTGGAGAGCCCTCTGCACTGGACGGCGGAGACGCCCAACCTGTACACGCTCCGCGTGGATCTGCTGGAAAAGGGAAAGGTCTCCCACGAGCGGGAGTTGAGAGTCGGCTTCCGCCAGATCTCCACCGAGGGCGGTGTCTTCCGGGTGAACGGACAGGCGGTCAAGCTGCGCGGCGTCAACCGGCACGACGAGTATCCGGACGTCGGCCGGGCGACCACGCGCGCTCAGTGGCTTCAGGACATCACCCTGATGAAGGCCGCCAACATCAACTTCGTCCGCACCTCGCACTATCCGCCGGCCGCGGGCTTCCTCGACCTGTGCGACTCGCTGGGCCTGTACGTGGACGACGAAGTGCCCATGGGCTCGGGCGGGAATCACCTGAACGATCCCGCGTACGACGGTGCGATCATGCTGCGGTCGTACGAGACCGTCGCGCGGGACATCGACCACCCCTCGATCATCCTCTGGTCGATCGGGAACGAGGATCCGCTGACGACGCTGCACATGGCCGCGATCCGCACCGTGAAGGGCCTCGACCCGACGCGCCCCGTGCTTATGCCCTGGCGTGCGGACGAATGGCTGCCACCGGAGATCGACATCCTCGCGCCGCACTACTACACGGCCGAGGGCTACGACGAGCTCGCGGGCCGATCATCGCGCCCCATCGTCAGCACCGAGTATTCGCACTCCTACGGCACGGACCGCTTCGGCGGCCTGGAAGACCGGTGGAAGGCCCTGACACGACACCCGGCCGGCGCCGGTGCCGCGATCTGGATGTGGGCGGACCAGGGCCTCGTGGTCACGACGCGGAAGCCCGACGGGAGCGTCGAAAAGTCGCTCAAGGTGGTGGACGGTGGGTGGGACGGCATCGTGGACTCCTACCGTCATCCGACGCGGGACTACTGGGAGACCAAGGCGGTGTACGCCCAGGTGTATCCCGCCGTCGACCGGGTGTCGTTCGTCCCCGGTCAGGCCTCCGTGGAGATCCCGATCCAGAACGACTTCGACTTCACCGATCTGAGCGCCGTGAAGATCGGCTGGGCCTTGATGGAGGACGCCCGGCAGCTCGCGGCGGGCACGGCGTCGATCGAGGGACAGCCGCACGCATCCGCGCTGTTCAACCTTCCGGTCAGCGCGATCGAGGAGACCCGGCCGGGCGCGACCTACTACGCCTGGCTCACCTTCTCGCGCGCCGACGGCTCGGAGATCACCCGACGGGCGGTGGAGCTGGTCGACCCGACGAGTCGGGCGGTGCCCGTCCATGCGATCGGAACGCTGAGCGTGCAGAAGGGCGACGACGTGTCGGTGAGGGTCGGCGACGTCGCCTACACCTTCGATCCGCGCTCGGGGCAGCTCGTCTCCGCCGGCCGGAAGGGGACTCCCCTGATCAGCGACGCCCGGCCGACGATCTGGCTCAGTAGCAAGAGCGGGAAGGATGCGCCGGACCTGAATCGGTACACGCCCTCCGTCTCGGAGTGGCGGGTGAAGGCTGGCCCGGACACGGTCACCCTCCACGCGGTCGTGGACTACGTCGTCGACGCCAGGAACCGCTTCAGGACGGTGTACGACTACGCCGTCGACGCGAGCGGCAGGCTGAAGGTCCACTACAGCATCTCGCCGAGTGTCCAGGTCGAGCGGCTGCCGTTCGTCGGGATGAGCGTCAGCCTGGCCCCGGCGCTCGAGCAGCTTCGCTGGCTCGGCCTCGGTCCGTACGACTCCTACCCGAACAAGAAGGCCGCCGCGATCCTCGGCGTCTGGTCGGGCGCGGTCGGCAGCGACGACGTCACCGGGGTCAAGGCAACGCGCTGGGTCGAGCTCACCGGTTCCCCCGGCACCGGCGCTCGGATCGTGAATCACGGCTACATCAGCTCCGACGCGGAGCATCCCCGTCAGCTTCGCGTCCTGTCCACCGTGGCCGGGCGGAAGGCGAAAGGGCGCGGGCCGGAAGATCCGGCGCAGCAGCTGAACGCCGGGACCGGGCAGCCGTTCGTCGGTGAGTTCAGCATCTCCCCGAATCCATGATGACGCTTTCTCGAAACAACAAGGTGATGAGACAGTCAGTTCTCCATACGGCAGCGGTGTCGGTCTTCCTCCTGGCCCTCGCCGCGCCCCCGCTCCGGGCGCAGCGGGCGACCTACAGCATGAACCCCGATTGGCGGGTGAAGGTCGGCGACGTGGAGGGGGCGCAGGCGCCGGGGTTCGACGACAGCGGCTGGAAGCGCGTCAGCGTTCCCTATGCCTGGAACGAGGACTCGGCCTTCCGCGTCGACATCCACCAGCTGCCGACGGGGGTCGCCTGGTACCGCAAGCGCTTCACGCTCCCGGCGGGCGCGGAAGGCGGCAAGGTCTTCCTGGAGTTCGAGGGCGTGCGCCAGGCCGCCGAGGTCTACCTGAACGGGGAGTGGGTCGGCCGCAGCGAGAACGGGGTGATGGCCTTCGGATTCGACGTCTCGAAGCTCGTCCGCCCCGCCCCGGCGGTGAACGTGCTGGCCGTGCGCACCGACAACGACTGGGACTACCGCGAGCGCGCGACCGGCCAGCGCTTCCAGTGGGCCGACCGGAACTTCAACGCGAACTACGGCGGCATCACCAAGAACGTGAAGCTGCACCTGACGGGCAAGCTCTACCAGACGCTGCCGCTCTTCTCCACGCTGGGGACCACGGGCGTCTACGTCTACGCGGACAGCTTCGACGTGGCCCGGAGGAGGGCGCGGATCACGGCCGAGTCGCAGGTGCGCAACGAGTACCCGGCGGCGCGCACCTTCCGCTACGACGTCGAGATCCGCGACCCCGACGGCCGGCCCGTCGCCGCCTTCCAGGGCGACGAGTACACGCTCGCCCCCGGCGACACGGTCACCGCGCGCGCCTCGGCGGACGTGAGGAACCTGCGCTTCTGGAGCTGGGGATACGGCGCCCTCTACGACGTCCACACGCGGCTGATCGTCGACGGAAAGGTGGTGGACGAGGTCGTCACCCGCACCGGCTTCCGCAAGACCGCCTTCCACGACGGGATGGTCTACCTGAACGACCGGGTGCTGATGATCCACGGCTACGGCCAGCGCACCACGAACGAGTGGCCGGCCGTCGGCGGCAGCGTGCCCGCGTGGCTCAGCGACTACAGCAACGG
>DASSTO010000002.1:0-13758 GCA_035707865.1 Longimicrobiaceae bacterium
GCGGCCTCGATGCGCGCTTCGTCCGCCGCGCTGATGGCGCCGGAGTCGGTCGCCTTCACGACGTGGATCTCCGCCGCGTCGGGCGGGTTCTCGATCGTCTGCCAAAGGTCGCGGCGGTAATAGTCGCGCAGCAGCGCCGCCACTCCCTCCCAATCGAGCCGCCAGCGGAAGCGGTCGCCGTGGCGCTCCAGGTTCATGGCGAGCCAGTTCCCCAGAGGCTTCGGGTATCCGTGCTCGGCGAGCCGGTCGACCATCTCCTCGCGCGAGCCGAACGCCTCGGGCATGCTTCGCACGATCTCCATGATGCGCCAGGTGCTGCCGCCGGCCCGCTCGGCCCCGATCGTGGAATCCATCACCCACACCTGGTGCAGACCTTCGGCGTGCGCCGCGGCGTAGACGAGCGCCACCTTGCCGCCGAAGGAGTGCCCGAGAATGGCCGTGGGGCGGATGCCGAGTTCCTCCGCGAGGGCCTCGACGTCGCCGGCGGCGGTGGCGAGGGTGTGGGGCGGCGGGAAACCCTGCGACCCGCCGTGCAGGCGCAGGTCGACGAGGATCACGCCCCACTCCGGCCGCGCGTCCACCAGGCGCCGGGCGACGGTGCCCCAGTTGCGCCCACTGCCGTAGATGCCGTGGAGCACCAGGAGCCAGCGCGCGGGGGTGCGGGTGTCGGAGACGATGCGGGTGTGGTGGAGGGGCATGGGGGTGCGAGTTACGAGTTACGAGTTACGAGTTACGAGTTACGAGTTACGGCGACAAGAGTCCGGAGGGTGGGCGCAAAGTCAAGGCCCGGGCGGGAGGAGCAGTTCCGCGCCGGGCGGCTGAAGCCGCTGCAAGGACTACACGAAGTCCGCCTTCGCGGACTGCAAATCCGGGCCTCGCTCCACACCCGTCCCCTCGCCCGCAAGCGGGCGAGGGTGGCGGCTCTAAGGCCGCCGGGTGAGGGCCCTGCGCCAGGACCAGAGCAGTGCACCGGGACCTGGGCCCCCTTGCACTTGGCACTTGGCACTTGGCACTTGGCACTTGGCACTTGGCACTTCCCTCACCCGTTCACCCGTTCACCCGTTCACCCGTTCACCCGTTCACCCGTTCACCCCCCCGCACCCCACCGCCGCCTCCACCCGCCCGCTCGCGTTCATCCGCCGCAGCCGCTCCACGCGCTCCGCGCGGCAGGCCTCGTTCCCCGGCAGCCGCTCCACGTCCCAGAGGTCCGCGGTGACGACCGCGGGCGCGAGGCCGAAGCAGCGCTCCAGCGCTTCCTCCAGCTCCGCGAGCGTGGGCTGCGTGAAGTGCCCCAGCGCCGCCAGCCGCTCCAGCTCGCCGTTGCCACCGCGCACCGGGATGATCGAGACGACCGCCGCGCCCCTCTCCACCGCGTACTCCGCCGTGCGCACCGCCCACTCCACCGATTCGCCGGGCGGGGTGTACGGCGCGCCGAGCAGCACGAAGACCCGGAGGTCCATCCCGTGGTCGGCGAGGAAGCGCGCCGCCCGGTCGAAGCGCGGCAGGTCGAGGCGCTTGTTGAGGTGCGCCGCCGCGACGGGGTGGATCGTCTCCAGCCCCATCGCCACTTCCAGGCGGCCGGGGATCAGCCGCGCGAACTCGAGCGTCGCGGGGCCGACGGTGTTCGCGTGCGACTCCACGGTGACGCCCGTGAAGGGCGCGGCGAGCGCGGCGATCTCCGGGAGGTCGGCGGCGGGCACCGCGCGGCGGTCGAAGAAGTTGCTGGCGTTGTAGAGCTTGAGCCGCGCGGGCGCCGGACCCTCCGATGCGGCGGCACCCACGACCGTGCGCAGCTGCGCGGGGAGGGCGCCGGGCGGGGTGGGGCCGTCGATCGTCCAGCGCCAGAGGTCGCAGAAGGAGCAGGTGAAGGGACACTCCGCGCCGGCGAGGAAGACGGTGAGCGCGCGCTCGGTCACGCCGCCGGGCCGGCGCTCCTCCTCCACCAGCCAGCCGTGGGCCGCGTACGGGTCGACGTGCGGCTTCGGCGGCCGCAGGCTCCGGATGCGGTTGTCGGCAGTCGAAGAGCCCATACCAGGTTCGGGTGAGGTGTGTGTCTCGGGGGCCACGGAGGAGTCCGGTCTGTCTGAGCGCAGCGAGTTTAGCGGACTCTGGAGTGGCCCCCGAGGTGAACGGATCACCCGAACCCCGCGCTCACGCCATCGCCGCGTGGAGCGCCTCGAAGTGCCGCCGGTAGCGTGCCTCGCTCGTCGGGAAGAGCCGCGGCACCTGCTCGGCGGCGACGGAGCCGTGCTGGAAGCGGCGCTTGGGGAAGACGGGCATCTCCAGCCCGAGCACCTGGCGCACGCCGCTCCCCACGACCTCCCCCTTGAGCGCGTAGAGGCGCTCGTGCGAGCCCTGCGTCAGCTCGGCGAACGGGATCGCCTCGGCCACCGCGATGACGGAGGGGCGCGCGTAGGGGCTGAAGCGCGCGAAGCCGTACTCTCGCGCGCAGGCGTGGGCACGGACGCAGCCGCGGCTGTAGCCGCCCGAGTAGGTGAGCGAGTGCTTGATCGACTCCACGCCCCACCCCTCCTGGTAGAGCATGCGGTTGTTGACGACGCTGCGGATCGTCAGCTCGCTGTTCTCCTCGATCGGATAGTCCTTCAGGTTCTCGTCGCCCCCGTCGCCGTCCACCAGGAGGCGCCACTCGGGGTAGCGCTCCCGGACCGCCTTCAGCAGGGCGAGGTTCACGGCGGCGCACTCCACGTCGAGCGGCTTGTAGTCCTCGATCACCGCCACGGCGCGCAGCGGGTCGAGCGCGCTCTCCGGCACGTCGATCGCCTCACCGAGCATCTCGAGGCCGGTGCGGGCGAGGAACTCCCGCGCCTGCCGCGCGTCGTCGCCCTCGCCGTCGACGGAGAGGGTCAGGGCCTTGAGCCGGGCGGGCGACTGGCCCTCGTTCAGCAGCAGCTTGTAGAGGCAGAGCAGCACGGCGCCGCTGTCGATGCCGCCCGAGAAGGGCACGCCGATCGGAGCGGCGGGGTCCTGCGTGGCGAGCCAGCGGCGCAGCTCCTCGTACACGGCCTCGATGTAGTGGCGGCCGATGCGCTCCGGGTCGGCGGGCAGCGTCCCGCGCGGCGGGTCGAAGAAGCGACGGTGCACGGGGTTGGGGTCGGGGCAGCCGACGAGCCGCAGCGTCGTCACGTGGTGCGCCGGCACCATGCGCGTGTAGCTCGGGTGGAACTGGTCGGCCCAGCCGTGGCGCGCGAGCTCGTGCGCGATCTCGTCGATCCGCTCGGCGACGATCAGGACGGGGCCGGCGGCGGCCTTGGCCAGGAAGTAGCGCAGCGGGCGGTCGAGGCTGCGCGCGAGCATCACCCGCTGGCCCTCCTGCGCCACCAGGGCGAAGGAGCCGTCGATCTCGAGCACGGCGTCCGGGTCGGTCTCCAGGAGCCGGCGCTCGGCCTCGGCGGCGCTCAGCGTCCAGAGCTCCTGCGATTCGGGGCGGACCAGGTTGATCACGCGGGCGACGGGATAGTCCATGCTTGCGTCTCGGGAAGGCGGAGGAGGAGGTGAATCGCGGTGCGTCGTGGCACCGCGCTCGCGGTTCAATGTAGGCCGCGCGCGGGGTACGCGGTAGCCCACGCCGGGGCCTGGCGTTGACGCTGGGGCATCGCCCGCGCAGACTACGGCGGAGCACCGGAGGCGCCGGCTCCCGACCGCGACGAACCGCTTCGCCCCGGAGATCCAGGAGGACGTCATGATCCGCGTCGGAACCGCGGGCTGGGATTACAACGACTGGGCGGGGATCGTCTACCCCGCGCCGAAGCCGAAGGGCTTCGATCCCCTCCGCTACCTCTCCCGGTACCTGGACACGATCGAGGTCAACAGCACCTTCTACCGCCCGGCCGCGGCGACGAGCGCGCGCTCGTGGGTGGAGCGGGTGGACGAGAACGCGGACTTTCGCTTCACGGCCAAGCTCTGGAAGCGCTTCACGCACGAGCGGGAGACCGCCTGGACGCCGGAGGAGGTCGGCGCGGTCCGGGACGCCTTCGACCCGATGGCGGAGGCTGGAAAGCTCGGCGCGGTGCTCGTGCAGTTCCCCTGGTCGTTCCGGAACACGGAGGAGAACGAGGAGTGGCTGCGCGACGTGATGGGCGCCTTCAAAGAGTACCCGCTGGTGGTGGAGGTGCGGCACGACTCGTGGCTCTCGGCGGCGTTCCTGCACGAGCTCTCCGAGGCGGGCGTCGGCTTCGTGAACATCGACCAGCCGCAGTTCGCGGACTCGGTGGGGCCGACCGCCATCGCCACCGGCCCCGTCGGCTACGTGCGGGTGCACGGGCGCAACTACCACGACTGGTGGCGCAAGGACGCGGGCGTGGAGGCGCGCTACGACTACCTCTACAGCGCCGACGAGCTGCGGCCCTGGGTGGAGCGCACGGAGGAGATCGCGCAGGCGCCGGAGACGGAGAACGTCTTCGTCGTCACCAACAACCACTACCACGGCCAGGCGGTCGCGAACGCGCTGATGGCGAAGTCCATGCTGGAGGAGGGCGGGCCGGAACCGCCCGCGCCGCCGTCGCTCGTGGAGCGGTATCCGGAGGCGCTCGAGGGCCGGGTGAGGCCCGTCGCGCTCGGGGGGTGAGCACATTCGAACCGGCCAGCGATCACGCGGACCGCGCAAAGGCAACGACAGGGGAGAGAGACGAGAGAGGCGACATGGCACGACGTCTGGAGGGCACGGTGGCGCTGGTGACGGGCGCCAGCAGCGGGATCGGGGAGGCCACGGCGCGCGCGCTCGCGGAGGAGGGCGCCGCGGTGGCGCTCGCCGCCCGGCGCGAGGAGCGGCTGGACCGGCTCGCGGAGGAAATCACGGAGGCGGGCGGGACGGCGCTGCCGCTCGAGACGGACGTCACCGACCAGGTGCAGGCCGTGGGCGCCGTGGAGCGCACCGTCGCCGAGCTCGGCCGGCTCGACACGGTGATCAACAACGCGGGCGTGATGCTCCTGGGCCCCATCGAGGGCGCGCCGGTCGAGGAGTGGGAGCGGATGGTGAGCCTCAACGTCCTGGGCCTGCTCTACGTCGCGCACGCGGCGCTGCCGCACCTGCTCCAGGCCGCGGCGGACTCGCCGCGCCGCGTGGCGGACCTGGTCAACGTCAGCTCGGTCGCGGGCCGCATCGCGCGCCAGGGGTCGGGCGTCTACAACCTGACCAAGTTCGGCGTGGGCGCCTTCAGCGAGTCGCTGCGCCAGGAGGTCACGCAGCGGCACGTGCGCGTCTCGCTCGTGGAGCCGGGCGCCGTGGCGACGGAGCTGATCTCACACATGCGCCCCGAGATCCAGGAGGCGACGGCGCCGCGCTTCGCCAGCGTGGAGAAGCTCGAGTCGGAGGACGTCGCGGACGCCATCACCTACCTCGTGACGCGTCCGCGACGGGTGGCGATCAACGAGATCCTCATCCGGCCGACCGAGCAGCAGGGCTGAGGACACGGACATCGTCGCGACCGCGTCCGGAATGTCCTCTCCCCTGCCCTTCGCCATGCTCCACTACGTCTTCGAGCTGCTGGGGGTGGGTGTGTACGCCGTCAGCGGCGCGCTCGCGGCGGGGCGCAAGGGGCTGGACATCTTCGGGGTGGCGGTGATCGCCGCGATCACGGCGGTGGGCGGGGGCACGCTGCGCGACCTGCTTCTGGACCGCCACCCCATCTTCTGGATCCGCGACCCGTCCTACCTGGCGGTCATCATCGTCGCGGCGTTGCTGACCCTGGCCTACGTGCGCCTGCGCCCGGCGCCCCTGCGCGCGCTGCTGATCGCCGACGCGCTGGGCCTGGCTCTCTTCGCCATCTCCGGCGCGCAGGTGGCCGAGGCGGCCGGGCTGGGGGCGATGATCGTCATCGTCATGGGAACGATGACCGGCGTTGCGGGCGGGGTGCTGCGCGACGTGCTCAGCGCGGAGGTACCGCTGATCCTGCGGCGCGACATCTACGCGACCGCGGCGATCGCGGGGATCGCCCTCTACCTCGTCCTGAAGTCGCTCGGCACGCCGCGGCCCGTCGCGAGCTCCCTGGGGATGTTCGCGGTCTTCGTGCTGCGGCTCTTCGCCATCGCCCGGGGCCTGCGGCTGCCCGTCTTCCGGCTGCCGCAGGAGCCCACGTGAGCGTCAGTACGCGACGCCGAAGCGCTGGCCCGCGTGCCTCGGGCGCTCCAGCTCGTCGACGACCGCGACGGCGTAGTCCTCGTAGGTGATGAAGCTCTTCCCGTGCTCGTCCGCGAGGAAGCGGTCGAGGGTGGTGCGGTAGCGGCCGGTCCGCTCGCCCGGGCCGATCTCGGCGGCGGGGCTGAGGAACGTCCAGTCGAGGCCGTCGCCCTCCGCGCGGTAGACGGCGAGCGCGTCGCGGCCCTCGATCGCCTCGCCCATGTAGGCCGCGGGGAAGCCGGGCGCGTCCATCAGCATCACCCCCGGCTCCACCTCCAGGCTCCCCGCGCCGCCCACCACCAGCAGGCGCTTCACCCCGGCCTCCCTCACGCCCGCGATCAGCGCGTGCGCCGCGTCGACGAGCGACGGCGCGCTGCCGGTCGTGCCCGGCCGGGGCGAGATGGCGCTCACCACGGCGTCCGCGCCGCGCGAGACGGCGGCGACGCTCGCCGCGTCGGTGGCGTCGCCCTTCACCAGGTGGACGCGCGGGTCGGGCGCCTGCGCGCGCGCCGGGTCGCGGACCACGCCCACCACCTCGTGGCCCCGCTGCACGGCCTCGTGCGCGATGCGCCGACCGACCAGCCCCGTCGCGCCGAAGAGTACTATCTTCATGGCCTCACTCCCCCTCTGATGTCCGCTCCGGGCGGACGCGGAGCGCGGTCCCCCACGGATCGCGCACCACGCCGCCATCGTCCTGCTCCTCGTGCTCGGCCGCGTACCCCGCGGCCGCCAGGCTGCGCAGCACGCTCCGCGCCTCGTCGGCGTCGGGCACGAGCAGCTCCCAGTCGAGCAGCCGGGCGTCGCCCTCGCCGGCCGGCGGCGCGCCCGCGGCCCAGGTGTTCACCCCGAGATGGTGGTGATAGCCCCCCGCCGAGAGGAAGAGAGCGCCCGGATAGCTCCAGACCACCTTGTCCAGACCGAGCCCCCGGTGGTAGAAGGCCTCCGCTCCGGCGAGGTCGCCGACGTGCAGGTGCACGTGCCCGACCACCGTGCCCGCAGGCATCCCGGTCCACGGCTCGCCGCCCGCCGCGCGCGCCAGATCACCCGCGTCGAGCGGCTCGGTCGCCATCGCCAGCTCGCCGTCCCGGTGCCGCCACTCCGAGCGCGGCCGGTCGGCGTAGACCTCGATCCCCAGCCCGTCCGGGTCCTGGAGGTAGATCGCCTCGCTCACCAGGTGGTCCGCCGAGCCGGCGCGCGCGCCGAGCTGCGCCAGGTGCACCAGGAACCGCCCGAGCGCGGCGCGGTCGGGGAGCAGGATCGCGAAGTGGTAGAGCCCCAGCGCCCCGCGCCGCGGGACGGGCGCCGCGCCCTTCCGCTCGTGGAGCTCGACGAGCGTCCGCTCGTCGCCGTGCGCCCCGAGCGCCGCGTGACCCTCTCCGCGGCGCAGCACGCGGAAGCCCAGCACCCCCTCGTAGTACGCGAGCGAGCGGTCGAGGTCCGCCACCTGGAGCCGCACCCGGCCCGGCCGGGCCTCGGCCGGCAGCCGGTATCCCGTGGGCGCGACGCCGTAGGGCGCATCCGTGCGGTCCGTCGTGTGTGTCGTCATCCTGTCCTCCTCATCGAGCGGGTTCCCCTCCCCCTCCGCCCCTGCCACCCCTCAGGCGTGCGACCGGCGCCGCGCGAGCGCCGCGTCCGCCGAGAATGCACCGGGACCGGTCAGCCCCAGCGCGACCGACGCCGCCAGCAGCGTGAACGCATACTCCCAGCCGGTCGGAAGGAAGAAGCCGCCCGCGAAGTGCACCAGCGCGATCGCCCCGAGCATGTCGATCGCCAGACCCAGCGCCGCCAGGCGGGTGAAGAGCCCGAAGATCAGCGCCAGCCCGCCGAAGAACTCCAGCAGCGCGACGGCGGGGCCGGTCAGCCCCGGCAGCGGGATCCCCATCCCCCCGAACGCGCCGGACACCCCGGCGAGGCCGAAGACGAAGACCTTCTGCGCACCGTGCGCGACGAAGATCGTCCCGACGATCACGCGGAGTACGCCGAGCCCGACGCTGAGCCGCTCCGACGACGGAAGAACGCTGGTGTTGGCGGTCATGGTTCCCTTTCCGGTTGAGTGGTTCCAGGGTCACACACCCTGTGTTACAACACTTGTTTACTCCGACTCCGCTACAGCTCCTGGCGGATGCGGCCCAGCAGGTCGATGAGCGTCCGCAGGTCGCGCTCGCTCAGGTGCCCGAGGTGGCGCCGGTGGAGCGCCTGCATCGGCTCGTCGAGCTCTCCGACGAGCTTCAGACCCTCCTCGCTGATCCGCGTGGTGACGAAGCGCCGGTCGGTGGCGTCGCGCGAGCGCTGGATCAGTCCGGCCGCCTCCATGCGGTCGAGGAGCCGGGTGGCGTCCGGGACCTGGGCGACCATCCGCTCGGTCACCTCGCGGCGGCAGAGCCCGTTCTCGCCCGCGCCCCGGAGGATTCGCAGCACGTTGTACTGCGTCGGCGTGATGCCGTACGGCCGGAGAGCCTCGGAAACGGCATGCTCCAGCGCCGCCGCCGTGCGCCCGATGCTGAGGTGCGCCTCCTGCTCGGCGCTGCCGAACGGCTTCGTCTGCCGGATCTCGTCGCCCAGTCGCACGCCCATGCCGAGGAATATATGTGTTTGCACACACACCGTCAACCGGGCGATCGGACGACGTCGCGTGCCTCGGGCGAGGCGCTCTTCAGGCGTCGTTGCCGCGCGGGAGCGTGAGCGTGAAGGTGGAGCCCTCGCCGGGAGTGCTCTCGACGCTGAGCGTGCCGCCCATCGCCCTGGCGAGGTCGCGGCTGATGGCGAGCCCGAGCCCGACGCCGCTCGCCGGATGGGCGGGCTCGCGGTCGATCTGGACGAAGGGATCGAAGATCGATTCCTGCCGATCGGGCGGGATCCCGGGCCCGGTGTCCCGCACGGAGAGCCGGACGTCGTGCGGCTCGGCGCGGATGGAGAGCGTGACCGAGCCGCCGCCGGGGGTGAACTTGACGGCGTTGGAGAGGAGGTTGAGGAGGATCTGCTCGATGCGCTCGGGGTCTCCGCGCACCTGGGCCCCCGAGGCGCCGGCACAGCAGGTGTAGGTGAGTCCCTTCTCGTGGAGCTGCGGCCCGATCATGGCCTCGAGGTCGGAGGCGAGCCGGTCGATCGCGACGTCGGAGACGTGGAGCTCGAGCTTGCCCGCTTCGAGCCTGGCGAAGTTCAGGACGTCGTTGACGAGGGCGAGCAGTACGCGCTGGTTGCGCTTGATCCGGTCGAGCGCCTCGTGCTGGGCCTCGGTCACCGGCCCGTGGACCCCGAGGTCGATCAGGTCCGCGTGGCCGAAGATGGCATTCAGGGGCGTCCGCAGGTCGTGGCTCATGGCCGCCAGGAACTCGGACTTGGAGCGGTTGGCCTGCTCGGCCGCGCTCCGCGCCGCCTGCTCGCGAACCAGCTCGATCGCCTGCGCCTCCGCCTGCTTCCGCTCGGTGAGGTCACGGGTCACCTTCGCGAAGCCGAGGAGCTCACCGTCGGCCGAGCGCAGCGCGGTGATCACCACGCTGGCCCAGAAGCGGGCGCCGTCCTTGCGCACCCTCCACCCCTCGTCCTCCACCCGGCCTTCCGCCGCCGCGGCGCGGAGGTTGGCGGCGGGCCTCCCGGCCTCCCGGGCCTCCTCCGTGTAGAAGAGCGAGAAGTGCCGGCCGATCACCTCGGCCGCGCTGTAGCCCTTGATCTTCTCCGCTCCGCGATTCCAGCTCGCGATGTGGCCGTCGGCGTCGAGCGCGAAGATGGCGTAATCCTGGACGCTGTCGACGAGAAGATGGAAGAGCGAGGTCTCCTCCTGGAGACGATCGAGCCTCAGGTCCGACATTGCGCGACTCGTGGCAGAGGATCAGAAGGCGGCTCGGCGAGGCCCGTACCGGGCCGACCGCCGGACAAAGTACGAGTGTTTACAGCCGGAGGACAGGGATTGGCGGCGCGAGTCCAGGGATCAGGACGCTGCCGGCGCGTCGCCGGCCGACGCGGCGCGGAGGCTCCGCAGGCTCGCGCGCCGCGCGCCCTCGATGAGACTGTCGAGGATGCCGAGCACGCCGCCCAGGTCCGCGGCGGGCGTCGACTCCCGGACGACGCGGGCGATCTCCCTCTGCAGGACGTCGAACTCGCGCCGGAGCGCGGAGGCCGTCCACCCGCGGCGCGCGCGATCGGCGCCGTGCTTGGCTGCGATGATCCGCTGGAGGTCTCCGGCCTCGCGGAGGACCGCGGAGTCGCCGGCGGAGCGATCCAGCTTCATCATGATGCCGGCGAGGTCGGCGACGAAGACGGGTGCGTGGTCGAGGAGGGCGGCGTCGCTCATAGCCGCGGCGAGCGGCGTCTGCGGGTCGCCGCGCAGGCGCCGCGCGAACGAGGCGACGATGGAGGCCAGGCGGGCCTGGAGGATCCGCCCCACCTCGGCGAGTCCCTCGGGCCAGGGCTCGACGCGGTCGACGGCACCGACGCGGATCCGCGGGTCGAGCGTGCCCACGACCGGCGAGGACGCGGGAAGCCAGAGGGTGAACCGGGAGCCCTCTCCCGGGCGGCTCTCCACGGTGAGGTCGCCGCCCATGAGGCGCGCGAACTGGCGGCTGATGGTGAGCCCCAGGCCGGTACCGCCCTGGCGACGCGTGTGCCCGGACTCGGCCTGGACGAAGGGCTGGAAGACCCGGGCGAGATCCTGCTCGTCGAGCCCGATCCCCGTGTCCTCGACCGAGACGCACGTCCATGGCCCGGGCCCCGTCACCTCCGCGTCGTCCGCGGCCTGCCCCTGCACGCTGCAGCGGAGCGTGACCGAGCCGCCCGGCTCGGTGAACTTGATGGCGTTGGAGAGGAGATTCACGAGGATCTGACGCACGCGGTCGCGGTCGCCGAAGTAGACGGCGCGCGGGTCGTCGCACTGGTCGACGAGCTCGATCTCCCGCGCGGCGGCCCCGGCCCGGGCGAGATCCACCGCCTCGGCGGCGACGCTCACCACGCTCTCGCGCTGGTGTTCGACGGCCATCTGACCTGCCTCGACCTTCGCCAGGTCCAGCACGTCGTTGACGAGCGAGAGCAGGTGCGCGCTGCTCTCGCGGATTCTCGCCAGCTGGGCCTGCTGATCCGGGGTCACGGGGCCGGTGATGCCCAGGTTGAGCAGCTCGGCATAGCCGATCACGGCGTTGATGGGGGTGCGCAGCTCGTGGCTCATGCTGGCGAGGAAGTCGCTCTTGGCTCGGTTGGCCCGCTCCGCGGCCTCGCGGGCCCGCTCGGCCTCCTCCGTTCGCTCCACCACCTCCTCGTTCAGCAGCTCCAGTTCCGTCGCCTGCTCCCGTAGCCGGGACGCCTGCTCCTGAAGCTCCACCGCGAGAGCCTCGGCGGCCGAGCGGGCGCGGGCCTCGACGGCGGCGACCTTGCGCTCGTTGCGGAAGAGCGCGCCCAGCAGCGGGAGGAGCGCGCGGAGCGGGCCCGGACGGAGCGTCGAGCGGTTCGGCCCCAGCAGCACGGCCGCGCTGCCGTCCTGCAGCGCGCAGCCCCACGCCGGTACGGGCTGCCCGGCCGGACCCGGAAGGGCACCCTCGTGCTCGCCTTCGCGGACGCAGCGATCGAGGAACGCACGCCACTCGCCCGTATCCGGCCGGGTCTGCGGGAGACCCGGCGCGGGGAGCAGCGCCCCCAGCTCCGGGTCCGGGGCGAAGAAGACCAGCGTGTCACCGCCGAGGAGACGGGCGAGAGCATCCGCGGCCTGTTGCCGCCTGCCCGGGTCCGAGAGGCCGCCGACGAGGCCGAGGAGCTGTTGACTCGGCACGTCCATTCCTAGCGTGGGATCGTACAAGCCACTGCGGTACGGTTGTGGAAGCCGCCGACCCGGCCCCGTGATCGAACCACCCGCCCCTGGGTATCGAAGGCGGCGAGCGGAGCGTCGGCCCTCCGAGCGACCCGACGGGAGAGCGCGACTGCCGCATTCGCCATCGTACACCTGCGCAGGGTTCGAGAATATTTCGTCTGGCCCGCGCCGGCACGCGGCGTCGTGCGCGGAGGGCGCGCCCGTGGCGGGCCGCCGCGTGCCGGCGCCCCACTACGGGCGGCGGGCTGCTTCGAAGACTGTCGGGAAAACCCACGACTCGGACGCAAGATTCATGCGCTCGACGCAGCGCAGTCACGCCTCGATGCGGCGCTTCGCCTCCTCGACGGCCTCGAAGAGCTGGTCGAAGGAGTCGACGACGAAGAGCACATCCTGGAAGCGGTCGATCTCGTACGGCTGGGCGAAGACCGCATCGAGTGAGAACGGGCGACGGTCGCAGTCGGGGCCGAGAGCGTTGGCGGCGTCGCCCGCGGAGGAGATGAGGCCGCTACCATAGACCTTGACCTCGCCGTCCTCGCGGCAGAGGCCGAACTCGACGGTGAACCAGAAGAGCGCGGCCATCCGGCGCAGCTGCTCGGGGGTGCGCGCCCGCGCGGCCACCTCGCCGAAGCCCTCGAGGAAGCGGGCGAAGACGGGATCGGCGTGGAGCGGCACGTGGCCGAAGACGTCGTGGAAGATGTCCGGCTCGGGAAGGTAGTCGATCCGTTCCCTGGGGCGGACGATGACCGTGGTGGGGAAACGCCGCGCCGCGAGGCACCGGAAGAACTGCCGCGGCTCGATGAACCCGGTGACCGGGACGGCGTTCCAGCCGGTGAGCCGGTCGAGGCGCGCGTTCACGTCGGCGAGCCGGGGGACCTCGTCCGCGCGGAGGCCGATCGCCGCGGCTCCCCGCAGGTAGACGCGGCTCGCGGTGTGCGCCAGCTCGCGCATCCGCTTGTCGTACAGGATCCCCCAGACGTCGTGCTGCTCGGGCGTGTAGGCGTCCCAGTCCTGCGTGGTGAAGATCGAGGGATCGGGCGGGGCTACGCCCGCTGCGTCGGTGGCGGCGTCGAGAGGGGAGGGCATCGTTCCGGCTCCTGTGCGAGGGAAAAGAAAAAGGCGGCCCGTGGAATCTCCACGGGCCGCCGCCGGTCGTCAGCGTATCGAGCGCGTCAGGCGCGCGAACGCCTCCACCCACGGCCCGTGGCACGGGTCGCGTAGTAGGTGTAGGCGTAGTAGCTCTGACGCATGCTCATGGTCCACACGGTAGCGCGTGGGGGACGACCGTGTCAAGCCGGGCCGCGCCGGCGCGCGATCCAGTGGCCGTGGGCTCGCTTCTCTCGTCCCGACCCCGGGGCCGGGCGGAGACCCCGGCCAGACCAGCCGCCGACGCCGCGCGCGGCACCGGGGGCGGGCAGCACCTTCACGCTGACGCTGCCACGAAAGGCGTGATCGTCCGCGCCCGAGCGCCGCAGGACGGTAACCCGCACCCGACCGGGTGGCCCGGCCGCCGGGACCGTCGGCGGCGGGAGCGGAGGACCGGCGAGGGTGCGGGTCGCACAGAGGCAGTGGCCGTGGTATCTTACCGGCAACCACCCCGGCCCCCGCGGCCGGCCACGTTCTCGTCAACCCCGCTCGACATGACCCCCTTCCGTGCACACCCGCTCGTCGCGGCGCTCGCGGTGGGCATCGGTATCCTGCTCGCCCCGAAGACGGGCACCGCGCAGAGCGCGAGTCCGGGCCGTGAGAATCCCTTCTTCCAGGCCAGCACGCTGCCGTTCCAGGCGCCGCCCTTCGACAGGATCCGCGACTCGGACTACGAGCCGGCGAT
>DASSTO010000003.1:0-25795 GCA_035707865.1 Longimicrobiaceae bacterium
ACGAACCTGCTGGCGCTCAACGCCACCATCGAGGCGGCGCGCGCGGGGGAGGCGGGCAAGGGCTTCGCGGTGGTCGCCCAGGAGGTCAAGCAGCTGGCCAGCCAGACGGCCGCGGCCACGGAGGAGATCGCCGGCAAGATCCAGAACGTCCAGATGAACACGGGCGGCGCGGTGTCGCAGATCCGCGAGATCAATCAGGTGATCACGCACATCCACGACATCAGCACCCGCGTGGCGGCGGCGATGGAGGAGCAGAGCGCGGCCACGGGGGAGATCGCGCGCAACGTGACGGAGGCGGCGCGCGGGACGGAGGAGGTGGCGCGCAGCATCACCTACGTGAGCAGCGCTGCCGGCGATACGGCCAGCGGCGCCAGCCAGAGCCTCACGGCCAGCGAGCAGCTCAGCAGCGTCGCGGTGGAACTGGAGCAGCTCGTCGGCAGCTTCAAGGTGTAGCGGCCGACGGTCCGGGCAGGAACGAGAGCGGGGCCGGCATCTCCGAGACGCCGGCCCCGCTCTCGTGCGTGCAGCCGCCGGCGTCTCAGCGCGGGGCGTCGAGCTGGCGCTGGAAGTCGTGCTCGTCCTCGAGCCGGCCCACGGTGCTCTCCATGCCCTGGAGCTGCTGCTCCAGAAGCGCCACGCGCCGCTCCAGCAGCGCGGTCGTCTGGCTGGCGGCCTGGCCCTCGCGCATGCGGGCGATGGACTCGGCGACGGGCTTCAGGGCGAACCGGGCCGTGATCCCCGCGACCGGGATCAGGATCGTGAGCGACCCCATCACGATCGCGACGATCGCGGTGAGGTCGATGGGTTGCACGTTCATTGGCGAGTGCTCCGCGCGGGGGTGGGGGCGCGCCGGGGGCCCCGGCGCTGAGGTTGACGATAATGCCCGTTCCGGCGGCGGACAAGCCGCAGACGAAAGCGCCCGGCACCAGAGGTGCCGGGCGCGGGGGAGCGGCGAGAGGGGGTCGCTCAGGAAGCCAGGCCGAGCGCCGCGCGCGTCGGGGAGAGCCGGTACAGGCTCGTGGGCGCGTTCGCGACCCGCTCCAGCCGGCTGGTGATGCCCATCGCCGTCTCGGAGCCGCCCAGGAAGAGGTAGCCGTCCGGCGCCATTGCCTGGGCGATGCACTCCAGGACCTGGGCCTTCGTCGCCATGTCGAAGTAGATCAGGACGTTCCGGCAGAGTATGAGGTCGAACTGGCCGAGATGGCCGAAGGGCTCGATCAGGTTCAGCTCGCGGAAGCACACCGCGCTGCGGATCTCGTCCACGACCTGCCAGTCCTCGCCCGTACGCCGGAAGTAGCGCGTCAGCATCTGGATCGGCAGCCCGCGCTGGACCTCGAAGTGGTTGTAGCGGCCCGCGCGCGCTCGATCGATCGCCGGGCGCGAGTAGTCCGTCGCCAGGATCTCCACGCTCCAGCCCTGCAGCAGCGGGGCCCGCTCTCGCAGGATCATCGCCACCGAATACGGCTCCTGACCGGTGGAGGCGGCCGAGCACCAGATGCGCAGCCGTCGCGTCGCGCGCCGCTTCTCCATCAGCTCGGCGAGGAGCGTCTCCTGGATCATGCGGAACGGCGTGGAGTCGCGGAAGAACAGCGATTCGTTGGTCGTCATCGCCTCACAAACGGAGCGGATCGTCGATGCGTCGCCGTGGGTGCGGAGGCGCTGCACGAGTCCGTCCAGGCCGTGCAAGCCGAGCACCGTTGCGACCGGCATCAGCCGGCTCTCCAGGAGGTACTCCTTGCCCGGCCCCAGGTTGAGCCCGCTGTTGCGCAACAGCACGTCGCTGATGAACTGGTAGTCGGCCGGGCTGATCATACCGGGCTCCCGCTGGCCGCCGCCATCTGCAGCACGCGGTCCGCGAGCTCGGAGAGGGGGAGCGCCGCTCCGGCGAGCCCGGCGCGCCACACCGCACCGGGCATTCCCCACACCGTGCTGCTCGCCTGATCCTGAACCACGATCCGGCCCCCGTGGCGGAAGATCTCCCGGCAGCCGCCGAGCCCGTCCTCTCCCATGCCCGTCAGCACGACGGCCAGCGCACCGCGGCCGTAGACGTGCGCCACGGAGCAGAGCATCGGGTCGGCGGCCGGCCGGCAGTAGTTCACGTGCGGTCCCTGGTCCAGCCGCAGGACGGGGCGGCCCTCGTCGGTCATCACCGTCATGTGGTGGTCCCCCGGAGCGATGTACGTGCGTCCACCCTCGATCACCTCCCCGTGGACCGCCTCCCGGCACGGCCGCCCCGTCTCGCGCTGCAGGCGCTCGGCGAGCGCCGCGGTGAAGAACGGCGGCATGTGCTGGACGATGATCGTCGGCAGCGGGAAGTCGCGCGGCAGGCCCGAGAGCAGCTGCGCGAGCGCGTTCGGCCCGCCGGTGCTCGCGGCGATCGCCAGCACCTGGGGCGCCTCCGGTGCGCCGCCCGGCGCCTCTGCGCGCGGTGGCGCGGACGGGCGCTCGGTCACGCGCAGCGCCGGCGCGTCCTTCGGCCGCTCCTGCGTCCGGCCGAGTGCGCGGATCTTCCGCACCAGCTCGTCGCTGATCGTCGCCAGCCCCCCGACGCCCGTCATCGCGCTCGGCTTCGGGATGTAGTCGGACGCGCCCAGCGCCAGGGCGCGCATCGTGACCTGCGCGCCCTTGTGCGTCAGGCTGCTCGCCATGATCACCCGCAGCCCCGGCCGTTCGGCCAGCAGCAGCGGGAGCGCGGTCAGCCCGTCCATCTCCGGCATCTCGATGTCCAGGAGCACCACGTCCACCGGGCGAAGCCGGAGCATCTCCACCGCCGTACGACCGTTGGCGACGGAGGCGACCACGCGCAGGTCGGGTTGGCTCTCGATGATTCTAGCGAGTAGCCCACGGATGACGGTCGAATCATCTACGACCATCACCCGGATCGGCTCGACCGCGGCGATCACGCGATCCCGATTTCCGCCAGCTTCAGGCCCAGGATGTCCGCGTCGAACGGCTTCATGATGTACTCGCTGGCGCCCGCGCTGAGCGCCCGCTCGATCTGGCCGATGGAGTTGTGCGCCGTGCACATCACGACTGGCGGCTGCGCCCCACCGCTCTCGCGAAGCTGCGCGAGGAAGCCGATGCCGTCGAGGACCGGCATGTCGATGTCCAGCAGGATGGCGTCCAGATCCTGATGTGCCCGGCAGTATTCGAGCGCCTGTGCGCCGTCGCTCGCTTCCCGCACCTGGTAGCCCATCGGCTCCAGGATTCTGCGGATCGCGGCCCGGATCGTCGCCGAGTCGTCCACCACGAGGATCGTCTTCATCACGCACCTGTTCGGTTGGGGCGGTGCCCGTCCGTATTCCCGTACGGCGCGCGGGGATCCCTGCCCGCGCGCCCTCCGCATCGGTCCCCCTGAGTATCGTCCGCTGCTCCGCGCCTCTTCACCGCCGCCGGGCCGGCCGCGCGCGCTCCGCCCTTGTCCCGGCGACGGGGCGACGCGAGAATAGGCGAGGAATACGGCTTGCACCACGAGCGCCGGACCACGACCCGAGCACTGCCAGAGGAGTCATGCGAGAAGAAGATTGGGGCGAGACCCCCGACGAGCAGCCCGAGCAGCCCGAGCAGCCGTCTCCCAAGACGGACATGCCCACGACTCCGCTCTCCGACCCCGTGCGCGAGCGGCTCTTCAAGAACCGCAACATCATCATCAGCGGCGAGGTGAATCAGCGCCTCGCCTCCAGCATCATGGCGCAGCTCCTGGCCATGTCGGCGGAATCGGACGAGCCGATCACCCTCTTCATCAACTCGCAGGGGGGCCACGTCGAGTCGGGCGACACCATCCACGACATGATCCGCTTCGTGAAGCCGCGCGTCCGGATCGTGGGGACCGGGTGGGTGGCGAGCGCGGGCGCGCTCATCTACGTCTCCGTGCCGCGTGAGGACCGCTTCTGCCTCCCTCACACCCGCTTCCTCCTGCACCAGCCCGCGGGCGGCGTCGGCGGCACGGCGGCGGACATCGACATCGAGGCGCGCGAGATCCTCCGCATGCGCGAGCGCCTCAACCAGATCTTCGCCCGGCAGACCGGTCAGCCGATCGAGCGCATCGAGGAGGACACGCGCCGCAACTTCTGGCTGTCGGCCCCCGACGCGGTCGAGTACGGACTCGTCGGGAAGATCATCGAGAACGTGGGGGAGTTGGGATAGCGGACAGGTTACAGGTTACGGCCGACCACGACGGGGGCCCGAGCCAGTGCGGGATGCTCGGGCCCCCGTTTCCGTGCAGGCTGTCCCCCGGAACCTGTCCCCTAGAAGTACTCCCGCAGCAGCCAGCGGGCGGCGAACATTCCCACGCCCATGCCCAGGGTGCTGAGCACGAAGGCGGTCATCATCGAGACCTGGGCGCCGACGGCCCAGCCGGCCCAGCTGCCGACGAACGCGCCGATGCCGTTGAAGAGCTTGTTCATGGCGGGATGAAGCGGGTGCGGGAGGCGGAGCATCCGCTCCGCCTCCCGCAATAGTCTCGGCCGTTCGTACCGCTGCCGTCAGCCCTTCGCCCGGACGATCTTCTCGACGTAGCGGTCCACGTGGCTCAGTACGTCCACGATCTGCGAGCGGCTCTCCGCCGCGGAGAAATCGCGCGCGAACTCCAGCAGAACGGCGCGGACCTGCTCGTGCCGCTCGCTCCCACCTCCGCGCACCCGCGCGGCGTCGCTCCGCCGATGCCCCGCCGGTGCCTTCGCACGAGGGGACTTCTTCCCGGCCCCCCTCTTCGCCGTGTGACCCAGGAGCCGCTTCGCCGGCAGGACGTAGCTCGCGTTGAACTGCCGCTTCGAGAGCGAGTCCACCGTCGGATCCACCTCGGAGGCCGCGCGCATGAGATCCGTGGTCGACGCATCCCGGTCCCTGCTCAGAATCGCCTGCACCCGCGCAGCCACCTCGTCGTTTCGCTCTGCCATTCCGCCTCACGTTGGAAAGAGCCTGCCCTGCGATCCGAGAACTCTGCATACGTACTGCGGCGGGCGGCCTCGCACAAGGGGACGTGACCGGAGATGCGGCACGCCCCCTGCCTCCGCCCCGGGCATGGAGACCGCCTACGAGCTCGCGCGCTGCCCCGTCTGCGATGGGGCGGGGGAGGAGGTCGCCGACGCCGCTGAGCTGCGCCGCGAGGCCGAGTGGCTCTGGGAGTTCCACCTGCGGCGCCTGCGACCCGGAACGCCGACGCGCTTCCTCGCCGACCGCGTCTTCTTCTCGCAGCCGCCACCGCTGCGGCTGGAGCGTTGCGCCGGGTGTGGAACGCTCTTCCGCAACCCGCGCGAGCGCGGTCGCGAGCTGGCCCGCGCCTACGGTGCGGAGAGCGTGGACGCCGACGTGCTGCGTGGCCTGGCCGACTCCCAGGGCGCGGCCTGCCGAACGCAGGCCCGTCGGCTCACCCGCTTCGCCGGCGGCGCGGGCCGCGGGGTGGAGGTCGGAAGCTACGTGGGCGCCTTCCTCGCCGCCGCGCGCGTCGCCGGTTGGGACTTCGAGGGCGTCGACGTCAACGAGGCGGCGAACCGTCTCGCGCGGGAGCGTGGCTTTCGCGTGCGCACCGGCTCACTCGCGGACCTCTCGGATCGGGAGGCCCGCTACGACGCCGTCGCCATCTGGAACTGCTTCGATCAGCTCCCCCACCCCCGCGCCGCCGCGGCCGCCGCGCGCCGCCTCCTGCGCCCCGGCGGTCTGCTCGCCCTGCGCGTGCCGAACGGCGGCTTCTACGCCGCCCTCCGCCCCGCGCTCCGCGGTCCTCTCGCCCCGCTCGCCCGCGTCCTCCTCGCGCACAACAACCTCCTCGCCTTCCCCTACCGCTTCGGCTTCACCCCGGCCTCCCTCGCGCGCCTGCTGCGCGAGGAAGGGCTGTCGGTCGTCGGCGTCGTGGGCGATGCGCTCGTCCCCACCGCCGACGCGTGGACGCGGCCCTGGGCCGCGCGCGAGGAGCGCGCGCTCAAGGCCCTGCTGCGCGCGCTCGCCCCCGCGTCCGCCTCGCCCTGGTTCGAGCTCTACGCCCGCGCCGTGTGACGCCCTCCTTGCCGGGCCGCGACCCGCTACACTACCGTCCCCTTCACCCCTTCACCCCTTCACCCCTTCACGCCTTCACCCGCCATGGCCGAAACCGTCCTGATAACCGGCGCCTCCTCCGGCATCGGGCGCGAGCTCGCGAAGCTCTTCGCCGCCGATGGGAGCGACCTCGTCCTCGTGGCGCGCGGCGAGCCGGCGCTGCGGGATCTCGCGGACGAGCTGCGCGCCCGCTACGGCACCGATGCCCGCGTCCTCCCGCACGACCTCACCGATCCGGCCGCCCCGCTCGCCCTCGCCGGCGAGCTCCGCGATTCCGGCACACACGTGGACGTGCTCGTCAACGACGCGGGCTTCGGCGCGCACGGGCCCTTCGCGCAGCTCCCCCTGGAGCGTCAGGTGGAGATGGTGCAGCTGAACGTGGCCGCGCTCACCGCCCTCAGCCGCCTCTTCCTTCCGGAGATGCTCGCGCGGAGGCGCGGCGGCATCCTCAACGTCGGCTCCACGGCGGGCTTCCAACCGGGTCCCTACATGGCCGTCTACTACGCCACCAAGGCGTACGTCCTCTCCTTCACCGAGGGCCTCGCGGGGGAGCTGGCCGGTACGGGCGTCACCGCGACCTGCCTCGCTCCAGGCACCACCCGAACCGGCTTCTCCCGCGCCGCCGGCATGGAGGGCAGCAACCTCTTCCGCCCCGGCACCATGGGCGCGGCGGAGGTGGCCCGCGCCGGTCACCGCGGCTTCCGCGCCGGCCGCGCGCTGGTCGTGCCCGGCATCCTCCACCGCACCGTCGCCGCCCTTTCCCGCGCCGCGCCGCTCTCCCTCACCCGCAGGATCGCCGCCCGCCTCAACGGGAATGGAGAATAGGGCCGGTGCTCCGGCTGGCGTTCATTTCGATTACAGTTCCGCCGCGTTGAAGGTGTCGCAGGCGTCGATCGTCCCCTGGTCGTAACCGCGACGGAACCAGCGGACCCGCTGGGCGGAGGTGCCGTGCGTGAAGGAGTCGGGCACCACGTAGCCCTGGCCCTGGCGCTGGAGCGCGTCGTCTCCGACCGCGCCCGCGGCGTCGATCGCCTCCTCCAGATCGCCCGGCTCCAGGACCTTCCAGCGCGCCTCGGCGTGCGTCGCCCAGACCCCGGCGAAACAGTCGGCCTGCAGCTCGACACGTACCGAGAGCCCGCCCGCCCCCGTCTCGCTCCGCCCGCCCGACGCGGCCTCCACCTGCCGTGTGATGCCCAGCAGGTCCTGCACGTGGTGACCGACCTCGTGCGCGATGATGTACGCCTCGGCGAAGTCGCCTCCCGCGCCCAGGCGGCTCTGCAGCTGGTGGAGGAAGTCCAGGTCCAGGTAGACCTTCTCGTCGCGCGGGCAGTAGAAGGGGCCGACGGCGGCCTGGCTGAAGCCGCAGCCGGTCTGGACGGCGCCCGTGAAGAGGTCCAGCTTGGGATCGGTGTACTGCAGCCCGCGCTGCTGGAAGATGCCCGACCACACGTCCTCCGTGCTCCCGAGCACCTTGCTGACGAAGAGGGCGTCCTCGTCGCTCGCCGGCGGCGCGGGCGCGGGGCTGGTGACGGCCGGGCCCCCCGAGGGCTGCTGCTGCAGGATCGTGCCGGGGTCGACTCCGAAGAGGAGCGCCACGATCGCGATCACGACGGCGCCCAGGCCGCCTCCGATGGCCACACCGGGTCCCATGCCCCGCCGATCTTCCACGTTGCTGCTGCTTCGCAGGCCTCTCCAACGCATCGCTCCCCCTCGCTTCCCGTTGGTGGTGGACGCCCCGCTTCGGCGCAAGTACAATGCTCGCTCGGCGGGCGGGCGAATCGCCGCGGCGCCTGGCAGGCATCTGGCATGGCGTGGGGGCGGCGGAGAGAACCACGATCACGGGAGGAGCGGGTGAGCATCACGCACGTGTTCTTCGACATCGGCGGTGTGCTGGGCACCAACGGCTGGGACCACGAGCAGCGCGCCGCCGCGGCCGAGCACTTCGGGCTCGACAGCGACTTCGAGCCGCGCCACCACGAGGTGGTGGGCGACTGGGAGATGGGCCTCGTCTCGCTCGCCGAGTACCTCGGCATCACCGTCTTCTACGAGCCGAGGTCCTTCTCACGCTCCGAGTTCGTCGAATTCATGAAGGAGCAGAGCCAGCCCTTCCCGGAGAGCCTGGAGATCGTCCGCCGCCTGCGGGAGAGGCGCGGCCTGGAGCTGATGACGCTGAACAACGAGGCCGAGGAGCTCAACACGTACCGCATCGAGCGCTTCGGCCTCTGCGACGTCTTCGACGCCTTCCTCACTTCCTGCTGGCTCGGCGCGCGCAAGCCCTCGCGGCGCATCTTCCACCGCGCCATCGGCATCGTACAGGCGCCCCCCGGCGACATCCTCTTCGTCGACGACCGGCCGCAGAACCTCTCCCCCGCCCACGCCCTCGGCCTCCAGACTCTCCATTACACCGGGCCGGAGGCGCTGGAGGCCGGGTTGCGGGAGCACGGACTGTTGTGAACCCCGGCCGCTGGCAACTGGCGTTCACCGCAGCACCAGGTGCACCGCCGACAGCGCCGGCACCACGTACTCGAAGGTGTTCCCCGAGATCGCGGTGACTCCGCTCCGCTGCGTGATCTGCGGGCTCGTCGCGTCGAAGCCCCACGCGTCGCCTCTCGTGTACGTCGTGCCGCCCGCGATCGTGAACTTCACCCGCACGGCGCCGGCCGTGTTCTTGTTCAGCAGGATCACGTGCAGGACCTCCGGGCTCTGGCCGTCGATCGACGCGTAGACGGAGGTGTTCGCCACGTCGCTCGTCGACGCACGGACGCTCGTGTCGCCGAACGTGCTGTGCTTCCCGTCGTAATCGCGATAGAGCTTGAACGCCGCCGAAGTGTAGGTGTCGCTCGGGCCGATCCCCCAGATCGTGGCCATGTAGACGCCGTACTTTCCGAAGATCCCCAGCACGTCCGCCTGCGCCAGGCCGCCGGAGGCCGCGTCGCCGCCCCCGTAGTTGTACTCGCTGAAGCTCAGCTTCGTACCCGGGTAGTGCTGCTCGATCGACCTCTCCAACGTCGGGAGGAGCGGCAGATAGCCGGACAGGTACTGCCCGATCCAGCTGTCCTCCGTGTAGGTGGAGTCCCACAGCGTGCGCGGCGCCTGGAGGCGCGCCTCCACGTCCTTCGGCGTCGTCGCCGCGGCGTCCGTGATCCGGTGATCGCCCCTCGCCTCGGGGTACCAGTGGAGGTCCAGGACGTCGAGCAGCCGCTCGCCGCTCGTCTGCGCCGCCTCCTTCATCCGGTCCAGGTAGTAGTCGATGAACCAGCCGTCGCCGCCTTTCACGGCGTCCCAGTCCGGCGCGTCCTGGAGGGTGACGTACGCCGCCATGCCGTAGAGCGCCGGCCCCATGATCCCGGCGCTCGGGTCGACCGCCTTCACCGCCGAGGCGAGGGCCACGGAGCGGTCGATCAGCTCCCTCGCGCCCGTCGTGTCCGGGTGGATCCTCGGATGCGTGCTCGGCCACAGCGCCGGCTCGTTGTCCAGGCTGTACCAGCGCACGCCGGTCGCGGAGCTCGCCGGCCCGTACCTCTGAACCAGGAAGTTCACGAACTCGTCCATGTAGACGGCGTCGTCCGAGGTGTCCGGCGTAGTCGCGAAGGGAGCCCCCTTCCTCGCGACGACCCTCGTCCACCGCGGCGAGGGCGCCGTCTCGGCCGGCGTGACCGTCCCGTTTCCGTCCGCCGCGACGTAGCCCGCCATCTGGAGCGTCACGATGGACGCGGATCCCATCGCGTTCGACCGGTCCACGAAATGGGTGATCGCGATGCCGGGTACGGACGCCTGACTCGTCGGAATTCCGGCGCTGGTGATCGCGTAGAGATCGCTCGACTGCTGGTAGTCGCTGCCGGCATTGGAGAAGTTGTTCTCCCAGTTGTAGCCCGTCGTCCGGTTCCCGCCGTAGCGCCGCACCGTCCAGGCGTTGTCGCCGGCATCCTGGTTCGAGCCGTAGATGTACGGGCTGATCGCCGAGCGCTCCTGCGCCGTGTTGATCGAGACGTCCGCCTCGCCGACGACGTGGACCGGGTCCTGCCCTCCGCCGGCACCGCCGTTTTCGTTCTCGTCGGGAAGCGAGGTCGCTCTGTCGCACGCCGCGAGCGCCACGAGCACGAGCAACGCCGCGCGGGCGCGCACGGAGGAGCTGGGGAGTCGGAGGATCATCGGGTCATGCCTGGGGCGTGGTGACGCGGCATCGAATTCGCCGGGCCGTGGAACATTCTCGACGTGGCGGAGCACGGTGTCAACAGCTATAACCCAGGGGCGCCACGCACCCCCCACCCCAGCCCCGAGCACCATGGACGTCCAAGAGCACGATCTGCCCGGCGTCGGGAAGAAGTACGCCATCTACACCCAGGAGGGTGACCGGATGACGGTGATCATCTACAACACCGGTCACCGCGAGCTGTACTTCTTCCGCCAGGGGGAGAGCCATCCCTTCCATGCCATCCGCTTGCAGGACGTCGAGGCGCGGAAGCTCGGCGCCATCCTGGGCGGCGCCTACTTCCAGCCGCCCCTCGCCGAATCGATGGACCTGGTTCTGGAGCAGCTCTCCATCGAGTGGCTGCGGGTGGGGCCGGAGTCGCCGCTGGCCGGTCGCAGCCTGGAGGAGGCGGCGATCCGCCAGCGGACGGGGGCGAGCGTCATCGCCATCCTGCGCGACGGCATCGCGCACCCGAACCCGCAGCCTGGTGACCGGATCGAGGCAGGGGACACGCTCATGGTGATCGGCGAGCGCGAGCAGGTGGAGCGTTTCGCCGCGGTGTGCAAGGGAGCGCCGAGGCAGGATTAGGCGCCCATGCACGATTCCTTTCTGCTGGGTGCGGGGCTGGTGCTGGCGGCGCTGGCGCTCGCGGGCGTTCTCTTCCTGCGCCTGCGCCAGTCGATCATCCCCGCCTTCATCCTGCTGGGCGTCGTGGCCCGCCCGGAGCACCTGGAGCCGCGCCTGGTGCAGACCATCGCCACCGTGGGCGTGGTGCTCCTCCTCTTCTCGATGGGGCTGGAGTTCTCGCTGGGCGCCCTCCTGCGCAACCGGCACCAGATCACGCGCGCCGGCGGGATCGATCTCCTGGCGTGCCTCCCCATCGGCGTGGTGGCCGGCCTCGCGCTCGGCGAGGGCTGGGCGGGGGCGCTCCTCTTCGCGGGCGCTTTCTACGTCTCCTCCAGCGCCATCATCGCCAAGAGCATCATCGAGCTCCGCCGCGCCGCCGACCCGGAAACCGAGGCCGCACTCGGGATCCTCGTATTCGAGGACGTCGGCATCGCCCTCTACCTGGCCGTCCTCTCCGGCGCGGTCCTGGTCGCCGAGCCGAGCATCCCGGGCGCGGCCTGGGGGGTGGGAAGGGCCCTGCTCTTCTTCGGAGTCGTCGTCCTCCTCGCGCTGCGCGGCCGCGCGCTCCTCGACCGGATCTTCGACCTCGAGAACGACGACCTCTTCCTGCTGCTCGTCGGCGGGCTGGTGCTGCTGCTCTCCTGGGCGGCGCTGCGCGCCGGGCTCTCGGAGGCGCTGGGCGGCTTCCTGGCGGGCCTCGCCCTCGCCGAGACGCGCCACAAGGAGCGCGCGGAGCGCCTCTTCGCCCCCCTGCAGGGAGTCTTCGCGGCGATCTTCTTCTTCGCCTTCGGCCTCTCCATCGATCCCGGCAGCTTCGGCGTCGTCTGGCTGCCCGCGCTCGCGCTCACCACCCTCGCCGTGGTCGTGAAGGTGGGCGGCGGCTGGTTCGCCGGTCGGGCGAACGGCCTCGATCCGCGCGGCGCGCTCACGCTCGGCCTCACCCTCGTCGCGCGCGGCGAGTTCTCGATCATCCTGGCCGGGATCGCGGTCTCGGTGGGGCTCGATCGACTGGGCGCCCTGATCGCGCTCCTGGTGCTGGCGCTCTCACTCGTGGGCACGCTCAGCCTGCGCTACGCGCCCGCGATCACCGACCGGGTCTTCCCGCGGCGGCCGGCGCCGTCCCTGGAGGAGCGCGGTTTCTCGCCCGGCCTGGCGGCGTTCGAGCCGGAGCGCGGGCAGGGAGGGGAGTGAGGCGGAGGGCGCGGTCGCGCCCTCCGCCTCCGTGACGCTTACTGCTTCGGCAGCTGCAGCATGGGGATCGCGCTGCCCGAGACCTGCGGCATCTTGCCGTCCCACCGCTTCGCCATCTCGTACTGGACCAGCGTGGGCGTCAGGCTCTGCGCGAGCAGCTGGTTGGCCTTCGCCTGCGCCTCCGCTTCGGCGAGGATCGCCTTCGCGCGGCCCGCGGCCTTGATGCTGTCGCCCTGCGCCTGGAAGGTGTTCTTCTGCAGCTCGTTCTGCGCCGTCAGCGCCTGCTGCTGCATCACGTTCTTCGTGTTGATGGCGTCGACCACCGCCTGCGGAGCCCGCAGCTCGTTGATCGTGAACTGCTTCACCACGATGCCGTACGGCGCCAGCCGCTCGCGCAGGAGCGCCTCCACGCGCGTAACGACCTCGGCCTTCTTCGGGCCGATCAACTCCGCGACCTCCTCTCCGCCCACCACCTCCTGCAGCGCCTGGCGGATCGATTGCTTCACGTACGTCCGCTGGATCGTGCCGATGTCCGTCCGGAAGGTGGTGTAGAGGGCGGGCACGCGCGCCGGGTCCATCTCGAACGACATCGAGACGTCCAGCGAGACCGGCTGGCCTTCGATGCTGTTCACGTTGATCTCGTCGTTGCCCTGAGAGCCTTCCTCGGCGTTGCGCGTCAGCACCAGCGTCTGCATGAACGTCGGGTACTCCTCGATCTGCGTCGTCAGCGGGTTGCGGATGTGCAGGCCCGGCCCGAGCGGGTGCGAGTCCACCCCGCCGCCCATGCGGTGGATCACGATTCCCACGTGCCCGGGCTCGATGTAGGTGAAGAGGTTGGTGGAGAGGAGCAGCACCGCGCCCAGCGCGACCACCAGGACCAGGAATCGCCCGACGCGGCCGGCCGGATTCCCCCCGCCGCCGAAGATCCCGCGTCTCGGCATCCGGATCGATGCGCTGGGCTCAGAGGTCGAAGTCGGCATGTCGGATCTCCTCGTAGCATTGGGGGCAGATCGTCTCGCCCGACGGGAGCCGGACGAGCTCGTCCTCGGTGTGGCCGCCGTGCAGCGGGCACATCGCGGTAGTACGCTCTTCGATACGCTTCCGGTTTCGCGCCTGTCGCCAGCGCAGCCCGAGCGGAGTGAGCGCCAGGAGCCGCTGGACGACCGCGGCGAGCAGCGCCAGGAGCAGGAGAAAGAGGAGAGCGTCGAGGAGGAAGGCGGCCATGTCGTTCGGGAATGTTGTGCGTCCCACGAAGGTTAGCGGAGAGAGTCGCCACGCACAATCGCGGCGTGAATGGCGGCACGCTCTGGCCCGAGCGGCCACAATGGTGCAGATTGCGAGGGCGCGGGTGTCGCTGCGGCCGCATCCGCCAGCAGAGCACTCCGCACACGATCGACGAGAAAGGCAGGACACATGAGCCGCTGGCACGGTCTGCACATAGAGACGGAGGGTACGGGCATCTCGCAGCCCCTCTCCGAACAGGTGAACCTCCTGGGCGAGATGCTCGGCCACGCCATCCGCGAGGAGGCCGGGGAGCGCATCTTCGGTCTCGTCGAGGAATTACGCCTGCTCTGTAAGCGCGCCGCGGCGGAGGACGACGACGCGGCGCGCGACCGCGCCGCGGAGATCATCGCCTCGCTGGACGAGAACCAGATCGTCTGGCTCCTGCGCGCTTACACGGCCTTCTTCCACCTGGTGAACCAGGCGGAGCAGCAGGAGATCGTGCGCATCAACCGCGAGCGCAGCCGCGCGGCGGCGGCGGGCTCACCGCGCCCCGACTCCATCGACGAGGCCTTCGCCCGGATGAAGGAAAACGGGGTGCCGCTGGCGGATGTGCTGGAGACGCTGGGTCGGCTCGACATCCAGCCCACCCTCACCGCCCATCCCACCGAGGCGCGGCGGCGCAGCATCCTCGACAAGCAGAAGCGCATCGCCGAGCTGCTCACTCGCCTCCGCCGCGACCCCACGCCCGAGGAGCGTGACGAGGCGCTCGATCGGCTCTATGCCCAGATCGCTCTCCTCCTCGCCACCGCCGAGGTGCGCGTGGAGCGCCCCACCGTGCGCGAAGAGGTGGAGCAGGGGCTCTATTTCCTCCAGGGGAGCATCTGGGAGGCGGTGCCGCGCGTGCACGCCGACGTCGTGCACGCGCTGCGCCGCCACTACGGCGTCGAGGATTCGGTACCCGTCTTCCTCCGCTACCGTTCCTGGATCGGGAGCGACCGCGACGGCAACCCGAACGTCACCTCCGACGTCACCCGCTGGACGCTCCAGGTGCAGCGCCGCGCCGCCCTCGCCGGCCACCTGGCGGAGATGCGCGCCCTCCAGGGCGAGCTCAGCATCGCCGCCAACCGCGCGCAGATCTGCGAAGCCCTCTACCGCTCCCTGGAGGAGGACGCGCGAGAGGTGGATCTGGACGAGGCGCAGCGGCGCCGCTACCAGATGGAGCCGTACCGGCTGAAGCTCGCCTACGTGATCGCCCGCCTGGAGGCGTTGCGGGAGGGCGACGCCGCCAGTGGCGGGGCGGGGGCGTACACCGCTCGGCGCTACCTGGCCGACCTGCGGCTCCTGGACCGCTGCCTTCGCGAGAGCGGGCTCCCGGAGGTGGCCGAGAACACCCGGCTCGCCCGCGCCCTCGTGCTCGCCGAGAGCTTCGGCTTCCACCTGGCGACCCTCGACGTGCGCCAGCATTCGCGCGTGCACGAGCAGGCGCTCACCGAGATCCTTCGCCTCGCCGGCGTGACCGACGACTACACCGCGCTCTCGGAGGAGGAGAAGGTGAAGATCCTCTCCGCCGAGCTGGCGAACCCCCGCCCCCTCCTCCCCCCCGGTGCCGAGCTCCCCGAGACCGCGGCACGCACGCTCGATGTCTTCTCCGTCATCCGCGAGGCGGTGGCCGCCGAACCGCAGAGCGTGCGCTGCTACATCGTGAGCATGACGCACGCGGTCAGCGACATGCTCGAGCCCATGCTCCTCGCCAAGGAGGTCGGCGCCCTCGGAGGGGGCACCGAGCTGGACTTCGTTCCCCTCTTCGAGACCATCGACGATCTGGAGGCGGGCGCGGGATACATGGCGCGGTTGTTCGACCACCCCGCCTATCGCCCCCACCTGGAGTCGCGCGGCCGCTTCCAGGAGATCATGCTCGGCTACTCCGACAGCAACAAGGACGGTGGGTACTGGATGGCCAACTGGGCGCTCCACCGCGCCCAGGCCTCCCTCAGCCAGGTCTGCGTCGATCACGACGTGGACTTCCGTCTCTTCCACGGCCGCGGCGGCACCGTGGGGCGCGGTGGCGGACGGGCGAACCGCGCCATCCTCGCCCTTCCCGCCGTCGCCAACAACGGACGCATTCGCTTCACCGAGCAGGGGGAGATCATCTCCTTCCGCTACGCCCTCCCGGACATCGCCCGGCGCCACCTGGAGCAGATCGTGAGCGCCATGATCGTCGCCACGCACGCCAGCGAGGAGGGCGAAGGCACGGAGGGCGGCCCCGAGGCGGCCGAGCTCATGGACCGGACGGCCGCGCGCTCCATGGACGCCTATCGCGCCCTGATCGACGACCCCGGGCTATGGCCCTGGTACATCCACGCGACGCCCATCGAGCAGATCAGCCGGCTCCCCATCGCGTCGCGTCCCGTCTCCCGCGGCTCCGCCTCCGAAGTGGACTTCGAGGGGCTGCGCGCCATCCCCTGGAGCTTCTCCTGGATGCAGACGCGCTACATCGTCCCCGGCTGGTACGGCGTGGGCGCCGCCCTGGGCGACGAGGCCGATACGGAGCGCTTCCAATCTCTCTACCGGAGCTGGCGCTTCTTCCGCGCAGTGGTGGACAACGCGCAGAACGAGATGGCCCGCGCCCGCCTCCCCATCGCCCGACGCTACGCCCGGCTCGCCGAGGACGCCGGCTTCGGCGGCGACTACCATGAGCGCATTGCCGGAGACTTTCAGCGCGCCCGCGACGCCCTCGTGCGCATCACCGGTCAGAAGGCGCTTCTCGATAGCCCCGTCATCCGCAAGTCGGTCGCGCTGCGGAACCCCTATACCGACGTGCTGAACCTGGTGCAGCTCGAGCTCATGCGCCGCTACCGGAGCACGGAGAAGGAGGAGGAACGAGAGCCGATCCGTCGCGCGCTCTTCCTCAGCATCAACGGCGTCGCCGCCGCCATGCAGAGCACGGGGTGAACGGCCGCCGCCAGCCGCTGGCAGCTGGCCTCCAGCAACCGGGGCCCGAGCATCACGCCGATGCTCGGGCCCCGGTGCTCACCCGTTCACCCCTCACCCGCTCGTCCGTTCAGTCGTACCGCCTCCCCAGGTCGTAGCCCCGCGCGAAGTCGTAGATCCGGTCGTAGCGGTCGAAGTACGGGTTTCGGATGGCGTGCACCCGGTCCCGCATCGGGTGCGGGGTGTGCAGCCGGTTGTGTGGCATCCGGTAGACCCGGTCGTAATCGTTCCCGTAGCCGTACGTGAACGCGGCCCCGCCGCGCACGTCCCCCCGCAGGTCGCTCGGTCGCCGCCAGTAGACGACCTCTCTCGGGTCGAGGTCGCGGTCGTAGCCGTAGCTCGCGCGGTAGTCGTTGTAGTTCGGGCTCATCCCCGAGATCACCTGCCCCCGCTCCGCGCGAAGGCTCACGTCGTATCGGTCGTAGCGTGCCATCTGCGTCCTCCTGGACCGGGTTTCGTCGAGACCCCTCCGGTGCAAGAGACGCACCCGCCGCGTCTCTCTTGCCGCCCTCCTCGCGCCGCCGTCTCACGTCTCCCCGAACGGCGCCGTCTGTTTGTCAGTGGGCATGGAACTTTCACTTGCGTACCGGGTTAGAGCGACTGGATACCGGTCCTCTCCACTCCTCCTCCCCCGGCCGCTCCGCGGCCCCGAACGGGCGACCCGCCCGAACCTGCCGACAATCCATTCATGCCGCCGGGGCGGTGGTGGAAGCAACGCGGTGACGAAGAAGCGAGGGATGATGCGATACAGCGGGACTCGACGGGTGCATCTGGGCGAGCGGTCGCTCGCGACATCGGGGCGTCAGTTGAAGGCGCTCGGGCTGGTGGGGCTGGTGAGCCTCACCGCGCTCTCGGGCGCGCTGCGCCTGGCCCGGAGTGCCGAGTCCACGACCCGCGCGCGCGCCGGGGCGGTTGCCGCCACCGCACCCGCGCCGCGGGTGTCCCTGCCGATGAAGGCGGCGCCCATCATGGAGGTGGACCCCGCGACCGTGGGGCTAAGCCCCGGCCGGCTGGACGACGCGGTGGCGGCGGTGCGGCGGGAGATCCGTCGCGGCGCCTTCCCCGGTGCGGCCCTGGCCATCGGGCGCGGCTCGGACATCGCGCTGCTGAAGGGGATCGGAGGGGTGACGTGGAGCGGCCCGGACGTCTCGCCCGACAGCACCGTCTACGACCTCGCCTCGCTCACCAAGGTCGTCGCGACCACCACGGCGGTGATGCTGCTGGTCGAGGACGGGAAGATGTCCCTCGACGCGCCGGTCCAGCTCTATCTGCCGGAGTTCTCCGGCGGGGCCAAGTCGCTGGTGACGGTGCGAATGCTCCTCACGCACACCTCCGGCCTGCCCGCGGGGGTGGGGGTGGACGGGCTGACGCCCGCCCAGGCGCTGATGAAGATCTACCGCACGCCGCTCATCAACCAGCCGGGCGAGGCCGTCGTCTACTCGGACCTGAGCATGATCGTGCTCTTCGAGGCGGCGCAGCGCGCGGCGGGCGAGACCGTGCCGCGGCTGCTCCAGCGCCGCGTCTTCGGGCCGCTGGGCATGACCTCCACCTTCTACACCCCCGGCGAGGGTAACTGCCCGCGCTGCGCGCCGACGCTCATCCTGAACGACGGGCGACCCTTCCGCGGCGGCGTGAACGACCCCACCGCGCGCCAGCTCGGAGGTGTGACGGGGAACGCCGGCCTCTTCTCCACCGCCGCCGACCTGTCCCGGTTCGCCGCCATGCTCGCCAGCGGCGGTGAGCTGAACGGCGTGCGCATCCTGAAGCCCGAGACGATCCGCCTCTTCACGCAGCGCCAGCCCGGTGCGAAGAACCGCGCGCTCGGCTGGGAGACCCCGGACCCGAAGGGTGTCGGCGCGGCGGGTCTCCGGATCTCGCCCGACGCCTTCGGCCACACCGGCTATACCGGCACCTCCCTCTGGGTGGACCCGGATCGTCACACCTGGACGGTGCTGCTCACCAACCGCACCTTCGATCCGCGGGCGAGCAACCAGATCCAGTCGCTGCGCCGCCAGGTGCACGACGACGTCGCGCTCGCCGCGGTCGACCGTTACCGGCCGAAGCTGGCGCAGTAGAATTCACGATTCCCACGGCAGCCCCGGTCTGCCGAAGTGCCCGTAGTTGGTGGTGCTGCGGTAGATCGGCCGCAGGAGGTCCAGCTGCTCGATGATGGCGCGCGGGCGGAAGTCGAAGCCCCGCACGAACGCCGCGGCCGCGCGCTCGTCTCCGGTACCGAAGGTGTCGACCTTCACGGAGACCGGCTGGGCGACGCCGATCGCGTAGGCCACCTGTACCTCGGCCTTCTTCGCCAGCCCCTGCTTCACCACCTGCCGCGCGACGTGGCGGCAGAAGTAGGCGCCCGAGCGGTCGACCTTCGAAGGATCCTTGCCGGAGAAGGCGCCGCCCCCGTGCCGTCCCATCCCGCCGTAGGTGTCGACGATGATCTTCCGGCCCGTCACCCCCGCGTCCGCGGAGGGACCGCCCTGCACGAACGAGCCGGTCGGGTTGACCATCACGTTCAGCCCGTCGTGGTACCAGCCCTCCAGCCCCTCGGGGATGATGGTGGTGGCGAGGAAGTGGCGGATGGTGTCGCGGTCGGCGTTCGCCGTGTGCTGCGTCGAGATGAGCACGTCGGTCACCCGCACCGGCTTGTTCTCCTCGTACACCACCGAGACCTGCGTCTTCGCGTCCGGCCGCAGCCAGTCCACCGTGCCGCCCTTCCGGTGGCGCGCCAGCACGTTCGCCAGCCGGTGCGCGAGCAGGATCGGCAGCGGCATCAGCTCGGGCGTCTCGTCCGTGGCGTAGCCGAACATGATGCCCTGGTCGCCCGCGCCCTGCTCCCCCGAGAGCGAGGTCTCCGCCGTCACCCCCTGCGAGATCTCGCCCGCCTGCTTCGACAGGAAGGGCAGGATCTGCACCGCGTCGGCGCGAAACGGCTGGTCGGCGTCCACGTAGCCGATCTCACGGATCGCGCCGCGTACCAGCGCGTCGAGGTCGACCACGGCGTTCGACGTGATCTCGCCCGCCAGTACCACCCGGTCCTCCTTACAGAGCACCTCGCACGCGACCCGGCTCGCAGCGTCCTGCTCCAGATGGGCGTCCAGGATCGTGTCCGCGATGTAGTCGCACACCTTGTCCGGGTGCCCCTCGGCGACCGACTCGGACGTGAAGGTGTAAGCGGTCGCTGCGGGCGCGTTCACCGCGTTCTCGAGAGTGCTCATGTCCCTGTATGGTGCGGGTGTGGCGCCGGCGGCCCCGGCGCGAAGAGCCGAGGGCCCGCCGTCGCGTGGACGGGCGGGCCCTCACGACGCTTTAGACGGGGTTCCGTGCTCGGAGCGCGCCCGCCAAGCTGTCGTTCAAAGCGCACGCTCCACCCGCGCCTGCGCGGGCCGGATTCGATGATGTCAAGCGACCCGCGGCGCACCGCGCGGCCGTGCATCAGTATATGCGGATGAACGGCGGAATGTCAACCGATTCCCACCAGCTCCAGGTCGAAGTTGAGCGCCTGCCCGGCGAGCGGGTGGTTGGCGTCGAGCGATACGCTCTCGTCGGAGACGTCGGTGATGGTGACGGGCATCGGTGGCCCGCCCGGCTGCTGCATCTGGAGCCGCATGCCCACCTCGGGAGTGATCTGGGGCGGGAACTCGCTCCGACCCACGGTGATCGTCATCTCCTCGCGGCGGGGGCCGTAGGCCTGCTCCGCGGGGATGTGCACGGTCTTGCTCTCGCCCGGCCCCATGCCCTCGATCGCGTCGTCGAAGCCGGCGATCACCTGGCCCCGACCGAGGGTGAACTCGAGGGGATCGCGACCGCGCGAGGAGTCGAACACCGTGCCGTCGTCGAGCGTGCCGGTATAGTGCACCCGGACCGTATCTCCTGCCTTTGCTGCCGCCATCGTGAACCTCCCATCGTCGAGAGAATGGTGCGGAGAGAGGCGGGTACGGGGCGCAAGAACGACGCCCGCGGTCAGTGCGCCGCGCCGGCCCCCGCGCCGCCCCGCGTCTTGCGCATCATCAACAGCAGCGGCAGCGCGATCAGGAACGCGACGCCGAAGAGCAGGAAGACCCGCTCGATGGCGATCATCGCGGCCTGTCGGGTGACGATGCCGTCGAGCGCCGCGACCGCGGCCTGGCGCGCGCTGCCTTCGGGCATTCCGCGCGCCATCATGCCGCGGGCGATGGCGGCCAGGCGCTCCGTCGTGCCGGCGTCGAAGAGGGTGATGTGCTCCGCCAGCCGCGCCTTGTCGATCACCCGGAAGCGCGTCAGCAGCGTGGCCGCGACCGCGATCCCCAGGCTGCCGCCCAGCTGCCGCGTGAGATTGTAGAGGCCGCTGCCCTGGTTCAGCTCGGTCTTCGGGAGCGCCGCGAGCGCGAGGTTCGAGAGCGGTACGAAGATGAACCCGAGCCCGATTCCCCGGACGATCAGCGGCCAGAAGAAGTCGCTCATTCCGCTCTCGGTGGTGAAGAGCGACCACGAGTGCATGGAGATGGCGAAGATCACGATCCCGGTGCCCACCAGCAGGCGGTTGTCCACCCTCCTCGTCAGCTTCGCCATCGTTCCGTTCATCGCCGCGGTGGCGAGCGCGCCCGGCAGCAGCACCAGCCCGGTCTGCCAGGCGCTGTAGCCGAGCAGTGTCTGCAGGTATACGGGGAGCACGAAGATCGTCGCGTAGAGCGAGACTCCCAGCAGGAATGCCAGCATCACGCCGGCGGCGAGCTGCGGGTTCTTCAGCACCCGGAAGTCCACGATCGGGTGCTCCGTGGTCAGCTCGTGCCAGACGAGCGCGATGAGCGCTGTCGCCGCGAGCACCGCGTACGCCGTGATCTCGGCCGAGTTGAACCAGTCCTGCCGCTCGCCCCGGTCGAGCATCATCTGCAGCGTTCCGATGCCGATCACCAGCAGCGCGAGACCCCACAGGTCCACCCGCGCCTTCCGCTGCACGAACGGCGAATCGGGGACGTAGACGAGGGTGAGCACGAACGCGGCGATTCCGAGCGGGACGTTGATGAAGAAGATCCAGTGCCACGAGGCGGTGTCCGTGATGTAGCCGCCGAGCGTCGGCCCGAGCGTCGGCCCCACCACCACGCCCATCCCGAAGATCGCCTGCGCGACACCGAACTCCTCCGGCGGGAAGACCTCGTAGAGCGTGGCCTGGGCGGTGGCCAGGAAGGCGCCCCCGCCGAGTCCCTGCAGGATGCGCCAGAGCACCAGCGCCGTCAGCGAATGCGCATTCCCGCAGAAGAACGACGAGACGGTGAAGAGCGCCACCGAGCTCGCGAAGTAGCGCTTCCGCCCCAGCAGCCCGGAGAGCCAGCCAGAGGCGGGGATGACGATGGCGTTCGCGACCACGTAACCGGTGAGCACCCAGGCGATCTCGTCGAGAGATGCGCCCAGGTTGCCCATCATGTCGGGTAGAGCGACGTTCACGATGCTCGTGTCCAGCAGCTCGAGCATCGAGGCCAGCGTGACGGTGAACGCGATGACGTAGCGGTGCCGGAAGGCCGTTTCCTGAATGCTTGCGCTCATGCTCCTCGGGAGATGGCCGGCGGAGTACGGGGGTGGGTGGCGCGTGGGACAGCGGGGAATGTCGCGCCTGCGCGCCCCGGGTGCAACGGGGAGGGGGCGACGCTCGGAGCCCCGTCGGCCCCCGGCTACTCCGCGTTGACGAGCAGGGTATCGTTCCACAGCTCGGGTGGCCGATAGGCGTCGGCCGTGGCCACCAGAAAGAGCAGGCGCCGCAGGAGCAGGAGGTGGTTGGGAGCTCGCGGGTGGAAGGTGCGGTTGGTGAGCAGGACCACCCAGATGCCGCGCAGCGGGCCGACCCAGAAGGAGGTGCCGGTGTATCCGGTGTGACCGTAGGCGAACGGATGCAGGCATCCCAGCGCGTCCGGCACCGTGCCCTCGCGGCAGAAGACCTCGAAGCCGAGGCCGCGCGTGCCCGCTCCCGGCTGGGGTCGGGTGAACTCCCGGATGGTCTCGGGGCGGAAGATGCGCACCCCGTCGAGTATGCCGCCGTTGGCGAGCATCGCGACGAAGCGGCCCACATCGTGGCCCGTGGAGAAGAGGCTCGCGTTGCCGACCACGCGGCCCAGCTCGCGCGCCGTCGGGTCGTTGGTGATCCCCGCGCTGTCCACCGTCAGCGTCGGGGCGCACTCGTCGCAGCCCGCCCCCGGCTCATAGCGCGTGGAGTCCATTCCCAGCGGCCCCCAGACGCGGCGGCGCAGGAAGTCCGGGAGGTCCTCGCCCGCCGCTCGCTTCGCCACCTCCGCGAGGATGATGAAGCCGATGTCCGAGTAGAGCACCTGCTCGCCGGGCCTGGCGATCAGGTCCACGTGCGAGATCAGGTACTGCAACCGCTCCCGCGGGGTGGATCCGTGCAGGTCGTGGCCCGCGGGAAGCCCCGAGGTGTGCGTGAGCAGCTGTCGGACCGTCACGCTGTCCCGCCCGCCGCCCGTGAACTCGGGCAGCCACTCCACCACCCGGTCATCCAGATGGAGCCGGCCATCCTCCACCAGCGCCATGACGGCCGTCGTCGTTCCGAGCACCTTCGTGAGCGATGCCAGGTCGTACAGCGTCTCCTCCGGATCGACGGGCTCGCCGAGGCGCGACCACGTCGTGCGACCGATGCCCACCTCGAGCAGCGTCTGCGCTCGCTGTCCGATCGCGAGCGCGCCGCCGGGGAAGGCGCCGCGCCTCACCCCGTCGACGACGAGCTCGACGAGGCTGTCCAGCCGGACCGCCGAGACGCCCGCGCGCGCACCGGCCGCGCCCGTGCGGTGGATCACCGGCACGCGGGTGAAGGCGTACCGTAGCCGAGGTACGTAGTAGAAGGAGTAGACGAGGGAGACCAGGAACGCCGCGACGGCTACGGCCGCGACCGCGCGCTGCCCTCTCGTGAACCGTCGCAACAACCTCAACCGCCGGCCCCGCCGCTGGTCCGGGGCGCGCTCCTCTTCGTCCCGCATCGGGTTCTCTGTCCGCGTGCCGAGTGATGACCGGCGGCCTGTACGCACGTGCCGGACCGTCAGCCCGCTCCCGGAGGCGGCACCACGTAGAAGAAGGCGAGCCCCAGCAGCAGGTAGGTCGCGACCAGAAGAGCGCCCTCGAACCAGTTCGTCGTGCCGTCCTGGGCGACCGAGCGCACGATGAAGGCGGTGCTCGCCACGGCGATCAGCTCGATCGCGTTGTCGAAGACCAGGTTCATCGGGTGCCCGATGAAGAACGAGACCAGCACCAGGACCGGGGCCGCGAAGAGCGCGACCTGGATCGACGAGCCGACCGTCACCGCCATCGCCGTGCTCATGTCGTCCCGGCGGGCGTAGAAGATGGCGGCGATGTACTCCGCCGCGTTCCCGATCACCGCGAGCACCGTCACGCCGAGGAAGAAGGTCGTGATCCCCAGGCTCTCGGCGGTGCTCTCCAGCGCGCCCGCCACGAGCTCGGATTCCCAGGCGATCGCCGCCGTGCCGGCGACCAGCACCGCCAGGGATCGGCGCATCGGCCAGGGCTCCCGCGCCCCCGAGCCGGCGTGGCCCCCACCGGCCGGAGCCGCGACCGGCGGACTGCCGTCCGGCTTCGCTTCGTCCATCGAGTAGACGTCGCGGTGCGTCACCAGCGTCAGTACGAGATTTCCGACGTAGACGAGGATGAGGATGACCGCCGCGCCCAGGCTGAAGCGCTCGTCCTGTAGCCGGGCGTGCAGCGGCGGGAGGCTCGCGCGCTCCGTGTAGTCGAAGAGGGCGGGAACGAGCAGCGCGATGACGGAGATCAGCAGCAGGTTCGACAGCAGGCTCACGCGTTCCCGGTTGAAGCGCTGCTCCGTGCGGCCCCAGCTCCCCGCCAGCACCGCGAGGCCCAGGCCCAGGAGCCCGTTGCCGATGATCGAGCCGGTGATCTGCGCCTTCACCACCGCCTGGCGCCCGGCCAGGAGAACGAAGATCGCCAGGATCAGCTCCGCGACGTTTCCGAAGGTGACGTTGAGCAGCCCGCCGATCGCGGAGCCCGCCCGCTCGCCCACGTTCTCCGTCGCGCGCCGGATCCATTCCGCGAGCGGCACGATGGCCAGCACCGCGGCCCCGAACACCCAGATCGCCGGCGCGTGGAAGAGGTATTCCAACGAGAGCGAGATCGGAACGAGCACGAGCAGCCAGAGGAAGATCACGGGATCCACGGGTTCGGGTGAGGAGCGGCGGCGCACCGGCCGATGAATACGACGCCGTCGCCGGTCGCACCACCCCGGAGCACAAGTTGCACCGCCGCTCCCGCGCCGTCACTCTTACGTCCCGGCACTCCGACCCGTCCATGCGACCCGACGCGCTCCTCTTCGATCTCGACGGCACGCTCTACCAGGGCGACGCGGCGCTCCCCGGCGCCGTCGACGCGCTCCGTAGGCTCGACGCTCTCGGTGTGCCGCGGCGCTTCCTGACGAACACCACCCGCTTCTCCCGCCGCGAACTGGCCGGACGCCTGCGGCGGATGGGTTTCTCCGTCGCCGACGCGGAGCTCTTCACCGCCCCCGTGGCCGCGGTCCGGTGGCTGGAGGCCCACGGCATCCGGCGGGTCTCGCTCTGCCTGCCCCGGGGTAGCTGGGACGAGTTCGTGTCCTTCGACCGGGTGGAGGATGCGCCCGAAGCCGTCGTGGTGGGGGATCTCGGGGAGGAGTGGAGCTTCGAGCGGCTGAACCGCGCCTTCCGCGCGCTACTCGACGGCGCCCGGCTGGTGGCGCTCCAGAGGAACCGCTACTGGATGACGCCCGGTGGGCTCAGCCTCGATGCGGGGCCCTTCGTCGCGGCGCTGGAGTTCGCCGCGCGCACGAGCGCCGTCGTGGTCGGCAAGCCCGCACCCGAGTTCTTCCGCCTCGCCGCCTCGTCGTTCGGGCCCGACGCGGGCCGGATCGTGGTGGTCGGCGACGACGTGGAAGCCGACGTGGGCGGGGCGCAGCGTGCTGGGTTGGGGGGCGCGCTGGTGCGCACCGGGAAGTTCCGGCAGGAGGAGCTGGAGCGGAGCGAGGCCCGGCCCGACGAGATCGGCGATTCCGCGGCCGATCTCATCGAGCGCTGGTTCGGGCGGGCATCGTGAGTCTCGCCCCGACCGGCGAGAGACAAACGGGTCCCCCGCCCGGTGGCGGGGGACCACTCGGGCGTCCGGCGCCGGAAGTCAGCCCAGCCGGACGACGTTCTCGGCCCGGGGACCCTTCGGGTCCTGGACGAGGTCGAACTCCACCCGCTCGCCCTGGGCGAGTGACTTGAAGCCCGTGCCCTCGATCGCGGAGTGGTGGACGAAGACGTCCTTACCGCCGCGGTCGGGCTGAATGAAGCCGAATCCCTTGTCGTCCATGAACCGGGCCACGGTTCCGGTTTCTCGCGCCATTGAGTCTTCCTTCCTGGTTGAGGGGCAGAGTACCACGCAACGAAACAGGCTTTGCAAAGATTGTGCTCCAACGGGCGGGCTCGTGCCGGGCGGTGGTGTGAGCTTCCGGTGTATCTGAGCCGGCGGCAACGGCTTCGCTCATTCCACGCTCGTCAGGAGGAGCTCGGC
>DASSTO010000004.1:0-19092 GCA_035707865.1 Longimicrobiaceae bacterium
CGCCCGTCCCCTCGCCGCGGGGCGCTCCGCCCGGGCGGCCGCCGGCGCGCCGGTCCGGGGCGGGGCGGCGGCTCTGGCCCCTGTCGTAGTCGACGCGGACGCTGCGCCCCTTCACCGTGGTTCCGTTCACGGCCTGGATGACGCGCTCCGCCACGTCGGCTTCGACCTCCACGACGGAGAAATTGTCGCGGATGTCGATCTTGCCGATCTGGCTGCCCTTGATGTTCGACTCGCCGGCGATGGCGCCGACGAGGTCGCCCGGGCGCACGTCGTCGCGGGCGCCGATCCCGACGTAGAGGCGCGTCCAGGCGGCGGGCGCCGGGCCCGTCTCCGTGGCGCGGGCGAGGGGTGCGGCGGCGGGGGCCGGAGAGGGTGCGGGGGCGGCGGTCGGCCGGCGCCGCAGGAGCGCGCCGAGCGCAGCCGCGACCTCCGATGCGCTGAACTCCTCGAAGAGCGGTTCGAGGACGAGCATCTGCGCCGCAAGGTCCTCCTCGCGAATGGCCCGTCGCACCCCTTCCCGGAAGCCGCGCAGCTCCGACGCGGCCTCTCCGGCCGCTACCGGGAGCGGGAGCGCCCGCGCTTTCAGATGAGCGAGCCGGGCGATCTCCTTCATGTGGGGTAGCTCGCGGGGCGTCACCACGACCACCGCATCGTCGTCGCCGGCGTGCCGCGCGCGCAAGGTGTCGGCGTCGGCGGGCACGTCGAAGCTGATCGTCTGCCCGAGCCCTTCGTCCTCGTCCGCTTCGTCGAGCAGGTCGGCGCGCGTGGTATCGGAGGTGGCCACCGCCACGTCCGCCTCCAGATCACCCGCCGGGCCGACGACGAAGCCCCGCACCGAGAGATGCTCGGCGAGCTCCGCCGCCCGTTCGTCGTCGCGCGCGAAGAGCACGGGCGGCGGAGCGCCGGGCTCCTTGCCCGCCAGCTGCCGGCCCAGGACGTCGAGCTTCTCCTGCTCGGAGACGAGCACGTATCCGACCTGCCCCTCCGCCGGCACCTCGCGCTCCTCGGGGAGCGCCGCCTCGGGCGGATAGCGCAGCGCGCGCTTCACCCGCCGCTCGATCAGGTCGTTCACCTCCTCCGGGAAGGCGGCGGAGACCACCACGCGCTGCGCGTCGCGCGGGACGAGGTCCAGGAGCGTGTCCACGCGATCCCAGCCGCCGAGCTGCGCGATGGCGGAGGCGCCGTCGACCACCACCGTCTCGAGCGCGCCGAGCTTCACGGCGGAGCCACGCACCGACTGCATCACCTCCTCGATCGGCGAGACGAGGAGATCCGCGTCGGCCGGCGTCGTGCCCCACCCGCCGCCGGGCACGGTGACGCTAAGGCCCGCGGCCTGGGCATACGGGAAGAGTGAGAGCGCCACCCGCTCGGCTTCTGCCAGCGTCGGCTCGACGACCAGGATACGGAGGCGCTGCTCCTCCTCTTCCGACTCGCCCCGGCCCTGGCGGCGTGCGTCGAGAACCCCGAGACCGAAGGCGAGCGTCTTTCCCGCGCCCGAGCTCGCCCGGGCGACGAGGTTACCGCCGCGCCGGAGCGCCGGGATCACCGCCTCCTGCAGCGCCGTGGGGCGCTCGAGGCCCTCCTCCTCGAGTACGTGGAGCAGCTCGGGCCGGAGACCCAGATCGTCGAAAGAAGCCATGTCGTCATCGGGCGTGGAAGCGAACGGTCGTCGCGAAGCGCGACAATATACCAGGCGCCGCAAGTTGCTTGCCCCGGACGGGCGTGCTCGGCGGCCGGAGGTGGATCTCGGGTGGAGGGCAACGCGTTGAGGGAGTGGACGTTAGCCGTCGATGGCTTGCTTCTTGCCGCCAGGAAGGCTCCAGGCCGCTCGCGCCGGCGGTGCAGCGGTTCCCGCGCATCGGCGCTCCTCGGGAGGCTTATCTTGGCAACGCAACAGACCATCCTGGTCGTGGACGACAACCGCGACAACGTCGAGATCCTGCGGGCGTTCCTGGAGTCTCGCGGTTACCGCGTCGCGGCCGCGGAGGACGGGAAGAGCGCGCTGGCGAAGGTCGACGAGCTTCGTCCTGCGCTGGTGCTGCTCGACGTCATGATGCCGGGCATGGACGGCTGGCAGGTCTGCCGCACCATCAAGAACCACCCCGATTATGGTGGCACGCGCGTGATCATGGTCACGGCGAAGGCTGGCTTCGAGGACAAGTTCGAGGGCATGCGCTCCGGCGCGGACGACTACGTGGTGAAGCCCATCGACCTCCGGGAGCTGGGCGAGAAGGTCGAGCGCAACCTAGAGGCGGCGGAGCCGCGCACGTGAAGATCCTTGCGCGGGTGCTCGAGGCCGGGTTGCTGGAGAGCGTGTCGGGTGCCGCCAACGAGCTCGGCGCCGAGCTCATCGTGGTGGGCGCCCACGACGGCGAGGAGGGAGAGCAGCAGTTTCTGGACGCCCTCCGCTCGCATCCCGCGCTCGCGGTCGTGGACGCGAGCGTCGGCGCGGAGCGCCTGGCGCGCTTGCGGGCCGAGACGCGCGCGCGCGGTGCGGCCCTGCTGGTCGCGTGCGACACGGAGGAAGAGGTGGAGCGCGCCATCGACGCCCAGGTGGACGAGTGGGTGCTGGTCCCCTCCGGCACCGCGGAGCTGAGCGGCCGGATCCGCAGCGCGATGCGGCGGCGCGGCGACGCGGAGCGACCGGAGAAGGCGGCCCGGATCGCCGAGCACCTGCGCTACGAGGAGCTGCTCTACGATCGCTTCACCGGCTTCCCCACCCTCCCCGTGATGCTGGAGCGTGCGCGCGAGATGCTTGAGCGGACGGGCCGGCTCACCATCCTCTACCTGGAGTTCGTGCGCTACTCCAAGCTCGAGGAGATCTACGGCTGGCAGAAGCTCGACGAGGTGCTGCAGACGACCGCGAACGCCGTGCGCACCTTCTACGACAGCCAGCACGAGGAGCAGCGGAACCTGATGATGGTCTCGCATACGGGGGACGACGATTTCATCTTCTTCACCGAGCTGCCGGAGCCGGCGGACCGCGCGGAGATGCGGATCAACGAGGTCGCCCGGGCGCTGGAGGAGCACATCCGGGCGCGGCTCGACGAGGTGTACGGCGACGACATCGCCGGGCTCTTCGACATCTACATCGGCGCGACGACGATCTTCCGCAACCCGAAGATCCGCACGGAGCGGATGATCTACCGGGGCATCCGGGAGGCGGCGCACGCCGCGCGCAGCGTGGAGAACCGGGAGCGCACGCGGAAGGTGGCCGATCTCAAGGAGCTGCTGCGCGAGGAGGCGGTCGAGATCGAGTACCACCCCATCGTGGTGACCGAGACCGCGGAGGTCTACGGCTTCGAGGCGCTGGCCCGGGGTGGGTTGCGCGGGCTCCGCTCACCCGAGGTGATGTTCGGCGTGGCCGAGGAGGCCAATCTGATCTGGGAGCTGTCGCGCCTCTGCCGCCGCAAGGCGATCGAGGGCATCCCCACCCACCTCAAGGCGGACCAGCTGCTCTTTCTCAACATCGACCCCCACGACTTCCGCGACCCCACCTTCCGCTACCTGGACGTGGAGAAGCTCGGCGTGGAGCACCCCGACCGCATCGTGCTCGAGATCACCGAGCGCATCGCGATCACGGACTACCCGGCCTTCCAGGAGTACCTGCGCGCCTTTCGCGAGCAGGGCTTCCGCTTCGCCGTCGACGACGCGGGCTCCGGCTACGCGGGGCTGGGGAGCATCGCGAACCTGGCACCCGACTTCATCAAGCTGGACATCTCGCTCATCTCCGGCATCGACACCAACTTCATGAAGCAGAACCTCGTGGAGACGATGGTCAACTTCGCGAACGACCATGGCATCCAGGTGATCGCGGAGGGCGTGGAGCGAGAGGACGAATACGAGACCGTCCGGTCGCTCGGCGTGCACCTCACGCAGGGATTCTTCTTCCATCAGCCGCGCGGCTGGATTCCCCCCGCGGGCCGGGCGCGTGGCTGAGCTGTGGCACAGCGCTGGCATCGTGCGCGTCTCCGTCGTGTTCCGTCCACGGGAGGAGCCCAGGTGAGAGCCATCGAACCGCCCATTCTGCCGGAGACCCCGAGCGCACCCGGGGCCGCGCCGCGCCCCGCCGACCGTCGGCCCGCGGAGGTGCTCCGCGACCTCCTCTCGCAGCGGCGAGGGGAGCGGCACGCGGTGGCGATCCAGGACTTTCCGGACCCCGACGCCATCTCGTCGGCGCTCGCCTACCGCGAGATCGCCCGCTGCTTCGAGATCGACGCCGACATCCTCTACGAGGGGACGATCAGCCATCCGGAGAACCTGGCGCTCGTCAACCTGCTGGAGATCGACGTATCGGCCTTCAAGGAGGGAATGCCGCTCGACGAGTACGACGCGGCAGTCTTCGTCGACAATCAGGGCTCGACGACGCGGCTGACGGGCCGGCTGCAGAGCGCGGGCGTGCCGACGCTGGCGGTGATCGACCACCACGACCCGCAGGAGCTGCTGGACCCGATCTTCGCCGACATCCGCCCCGTGGGCGCCGCGGCGACGATCATGACGGAGTACCTGGAGAGCGGCGTCTTCCTGGCGATGGACGCGACCAACCCCGTCCACCAGCAGCTCGCGACCGCGCTGATGCACGGGCTGCACAGCGAGACCAACGGCTTCGTGCGCGCGGGGCGGGCGGAGTACCTCGCCGCCGGGTACCTCTGCGGCTTCGTGGATGACGCGTTGCTGGAGAAGGTGCTCTGCGTGAAGAAGTCCCGCGGGGCGATGGACGTGATCGAGATCGCACTGGCGCGCCGCATCATCCGGGGCGGGCTCTCGGTGGCCGGCGTGGGCTACGTGCGCTGGAGCGACCGGGACACCATCCCCCAGGCCGCGGACTTCCTGTTGACCGAGGAGAACGTGCACACCGCGATCGTCTACGGGCTGATGACGGGCGAGGACGGGCGGGAGGCGATCTCGGGCAGCCTGCGGACGAGCAGCGCGACGATGGGGGTGGACGGGTATCTCAAGAAGGCGCTGGGGAGGGACCTGCGGGGGAAACCGTTCGGGGGCGGCCGCATGCGGGCCGGCGGCTTCGAGATCGACCTGGGGTTCCTGGCCGCGGGTGGCGACGACCCGGAGGAGCACGAGAGCAAGTGGACGCTCTTCGACCGGCAGATCCGACGCCGTCTCTTCTCGGCTGCCGGCCTGGACAGCGACAAGGGAGAGGGCCGGGAGTAGCCGGTCGGCCGCGGGAACATGTTCCCGCGATCGGCATACAGAGCAGCCGACGACGCCCGCCCCCGCCGCACCCGGTGTTACCGAAGGCGGGGGCGGGCGCGCTGATTTCGGACCTCCGCCCATCCCGGACGCCCATGCCGCTCGACGCACTCCTCGCCTCTCACTGGGGGCCGCTGATCATCTTCTGCCTGCGCCTCATCGACGTCCCGCTCTCCACGATCCGCATGCTCCTCGCCGTGCGCGGCTTCAAGAACATCGCGCCGGTGATCGGCTTCTTCGAGGTGCTGACGTGGGTGGTGGCGGTGGGAACGGCGATCAAGCACCTGGATTCACCGCTCCACCTCATCGGTTACGCGGCGGGCTTCGCCGCCGGCGTCTTCGTGGGGCTGCAGATCGAGGAGTACATGGCGCTGGGGATGGCGAGCGTGAGGGCGGTGGCGCGCGTGGGCGGGGTGGAGTTCGCCGAGGCGCTGCGGGCGCGCGGTTTCGGCGTCACCGAGTTCGGGGGACAGGGCCGCGAAGGGAGCGTGGAGGTCGTGGATGCCGTGGTGAGGCGGCGGGACCTTCCGATCGTCTTCGAGGAGCTGAAGATCTGGGCGCCCGAGGCCTTCGTCACCGTCGCGGAGCCGCGCTCCATCCACCGGGGATGGCTGCTGCAGGGGCGGAAGAAATAGCGTCAGCTCATGACCTCGACCGTCCAGCGGCACGCGGCGCCGCCGTGGGCGAGGCACTCGTGGTGGCGGATGCGGTACTCGCGGCCGGTGTAGGAGTGGAGGAGCTCTCCGAAGGCACCGGCATAGATGGCGCAGGCGGCCCCGCCGGGGTCGGCCTCCACGCTCAGCGACCGGCTGATGCGCAGGTCCGCGGGCCAGCGCCGCACGGAGAAATCGCGGTCGCCCACCAGCTGCTGGAACATCCGCCGGAGGGCGCGATTGGCCGCCACGCGCGCGAAGGGCCCGGGCAGGATGCGCACGAGCCGGCGCGTCGTCCCGGCGCGGCGCTCCCAGAAGTGCCGCGCGACGCGCCGACCGGCCTCCTCGAAGATCCGCTGCGCGTCGGGGCGGCGGATCACGAGGCGGATCAGGTCCGCGACGTACGCGGGCGATTGCGGCCGCTTCGCACGGACCTCTCCCTGGAGACGCCGGATCTGGCCGCCGATGACGTCGCTCAGGCCGAGGCGCCGCGGCAGACTGATCGAGACGTCCTCGTCCTCCAGCACCTCCTCCGGCAGGTCCATGTCCCGCATCGTCTCCAGCAGGAGGAGAGGGAAGAGGGGCGTGATGGAGGCCGGGCCGGAGACAACCGCTGCCGGGGTGGGCTTCGCGCGTCGGGGCTGATCCGTCGAGGCCATGGGCAAGGAGAGGGTGGGAACGGGGTTAGCCACCAAATCTCGCACCGCGTCCCGGCTCGTGGCAAGACTCGCTCCGGGCTGCCCGCAGGGGCGAGCGCATCACCGAGGGCCGGGAGGTCGGCATGGAGGAAGATCCGCTGCAGGAGTCTCAGCTCACCGCCATCGAGGAGCGGCGCGATCCCGCTTCGATCCCGGAGCTGGTACGTACCATCCGGGCACAGCAGCACGACCTGGATCAGCTCCGGCTCAGCCTGGACGTCGCGCGGCGGGACCGCGAGGAGCTGCGCCTGGCGTTGATCCACGCCAGGGCCGAGATCCGGCGGCTGAGCGGCGGGGGGGAGCGGGCGCAGGGGTGAGGGCGCGTGGGCGGAGCGTCAGCCCAGGCCCTTCCGGAGCTGCTCGCGCTGCACGTCGAAGACGTAGTTGGTGATGTCGCGGCGCACGGACTCCGTCACGGCGGTGAACTCCACCGCGATCCAGTGCGGGTACTCGGCCTGAGGGAGGCGGGTCTCGCCGCGGCGGACGACGCGCGCCTCGACCGCGCGGCAGCCGATATCCGGCAGGTGGAGCTGGATATCGAGGTTGGCGCGCAGCGGGATCTCGCATGGGACGGAGATCCGCGCACCGCCGCTGCTGAGGTCGTTCGTGAGTCCGCGCACGCGCGTCGGGTGTGCGCCGGTCTCGCCCGGAACTCCCGCGTCCACGTGGAAGGTGGTGGGTACGCGCACGGCATTGCGGCGCTGGATGCGCTGCATGCCGCCCGGCCAGCTGAGTCGGAGTGAGGGAGGGGCGCTGGCGCTGCGGCTCTGGACGACGGCGGTGTAGCGCCGCAGTCCATCCGGGTGCGGTACCTCGACGTCCACCCGGGTGCCCGGCTCGAGGCGCACTTCCTTCCCCTGGTCGAGCGGAACGCCGACCACCAGCTCCTTTCCCTCCACGAAATCGATGATCAGACTGACGAGCCAGTACGCTTGCCCGATGTCCGCTCTGCGGATGGAGAGCGGGTGCATGAGCTCGAAGTGGTGCGGCATTGCGGGAGGCCGGCGTGCCGGAGTGAGGGGCGTGACGTACGGTTCCGTCCATAATATCGGCCGCTCCACCCTCGCGCTCGCGCACGCGGCGCGAAACATCTGCACTTGAACCCCGGCCGGGCGGCTGGTACGTTCCCGCCCGGCCGCCGCGGTCGCGGCGCCTGGCGAACCCCGGCCGATCTCGCATGAGCGCACCCTCCGCGACGGCGTACGACACCCTCATCGTGGGAAGCGGGTTCGGCGGCGTGCTGTGCGCGCACGCACTCGTCTCCGCCGGCCAGCGCGTGCTGATGATCGAGCGCGGCGGCTGGCTGGAGCGCTCCGGCGCGGTCGATCCGCTCTGGGACTTCTTCCAGCTCGGCCCGGCCTTCGATACGCGGGCGCCGCACCGCGTGGAGCACGACGGCCGGACCGCGTCCGAGGGGGTCCTCTCGTGCGTGGGAGGCGCCTCGATCGTCTACGGCGGGGTCTCCTTCCGCCTGCGCGCGGAGGACTTCGAGGCCCGTCCCGAGATCGTGGAGGGCTCCGGTGCGTCGTGGCCGATCGGCTACGCGGACCTCGAGCCCTTCTACACCCGCGCGGAGGGGCTGCTGAACGTCGCCGGCGAGGCGGGCCGGGACCCGACGGAGCCCGCGCGGAGCGCTCCGTACCCCCGCCCGCCGGGTCCGCCGGCTCCCATCTCGGTGCGGATCGCGGACGCGGCGCGCCGCCTCGGGCTCCACCCCTTCCGCATCCCCACCGCGCTCGACGAGTCGTGCGTGGAGTGCACGAGCTGCGACGGCTACGCGTCGGCGGGCCTGGGCCGTCTGCTCCGCGAGCCGCCGCTCGCGAGCGGGCTGGAGCTGCGGACGCACACCGCGGTGACCCGGCTGAACGCGGCCGGCGGGCGAGTGACGGGCGTGGAGTGCGTCGACCGGCGCGACGGCGCGCGGTCGTCGATCGCCGCGGACCGGGTGGTGGTCGCCGCGGGCGCGCTGGCGACACCGCAGCTTCTGCTCGCCTCGGGCCTGGATCGGCTGAACCCGGGCGGACGGGTGGTGGGGCGCTACCTCATGCGGCACTGCAACGCCTTCGTCTACGGTGTATTCCCCGGCCTCCCGGAGCCCGGCCGGCACCACAAGGAGATGGCCGTCAACGACTTCTACCGGGTGTCCGGCGGGGACGGGACGGTGCGCACGCTCGGAAACATCCAGCAGGTGATGCACCCGCAGCTCGGCGGGATCCTGCGACGGCCCGCGAGGTCGCTGCGGCGCGCGGGGCTGGCGGGGCGTACCACGGCACGGGCGCTCGCCCGCGGCCTGGCGCCGATCGCGCGCCGGATGACGGGCCTGCAGGTGATCGCCGAGGACGAGCCGCAGGCGAGCAACCGCGTCGAGATCCAGACCGGCCCGGCGGATCCGGACGGGCTGCCGCGGCTGCGCATCGTGCACGACTACACACGCCGCGACCTGGCGGCGCGCGCGGAGCTGATCCGCCACGCGCGCTCGATCCTGCGCGAGGCGGGCGCGCTTCCCTGGATCTACGAGTACCCCGTCTCCACCTTCTCCCACGCGGTGGGGACGGTGCGGATGGGCGCGGACCCGCGTACCTCCGCGCTCGACGAGCACTGCCGCTTCCGCGGCGTCGAGGGCCTCTTCGTCGTGGACGGCAGCTTCATGCCGACCTCGGGCGGCGTGAACCCGAGCCTCACGATCGCCGCCAACGCGCTGCGCGTCGGGGAGGCGATGGCGCGATGAGCGAGCGCTCGCTCCGCCTCGCCTTCCTGGGCTGCGGCTTCGCCACCCGGCTGCACAGCCGCACGCTGCGCCGCTTCCCGGGCGTGGAGCGCTTCTACGCGAGCCGGGACGCCGGGCGGGCCGAGGCGTACGCCCGCAAGTACGGTGGCGCGGGCTCTTTCGGCTCCTACGAGGCCGCGCTCGCGGACGAGCGGGTGGACGTGGCGCTCGTGGCCACGCCGCCGCGGTCGCACCTGGAGCTGGCGCTCGCGGCACTCGCGGCCGGGAAGCACGTGATCGTGGAGAAGCCGCCCTTCCTGCGCTCCTCCGACTTCGACGCCGTGGCGCGGGCGGCGGAGGCGGCGGGGCGGCGCGTCTTCGTGGCGGAGAACTACTACTACAAGCCGATGGCCGAGGCGCTGCGCGGCGTGCTGTCGGCCGGCGAGATCGGCGAGCCGCGCATCGTGCACGTCAACGCGCTGAAGGCGCAGACCACCGGAGACTGGCGGGACCGCGAGGATCTCGCGGGCGGCGGCGCGCTCTTCGAGGGAGGCATCCACTGGGTGAACTTCCTCGCCAACCTGGGACCGCGCGTCGCCCGGGTGCACGGCTGGCGGCCGGGTGCGGCGGAGGGGCCCGAGCGCACCGCGGTGCTCGTCTTCGAGTACGAGGGCGGTGCGGTCGGCACGCTCTTCTACTCGTGGGAGATCGGCTCGCCGCTCAAGGGCCTCCACCTCTCCGCCGTGTACGGCACCGCGGGCACGGCCACCTTCGAGACGAACGGCCTGGGCCTCTTCGTCCGCGGCCGCCGCCGCGGGATCCGGATGCCGAACCCGCGCGACCTGCTCGGCTACGGCGCCATGTTCGAGGACTTCTTCCACTCGATCCGCACCGGCGCCGCGCCGCGCTTCGACCTCGCCGCCGCCCGCCGCGACCTGGAGCTGGTCGAGGCGGCTTACACGTCGATGGAGGCGCGATGACGTGGCGGCGGGGGCCCTCACCCGCTATTCTGGTGCGCTTCGCCCACCCCGGGCGACCTCTTTCCCCAACTCAGCACGGAGCAGGCGCTTGGACCTGATCGTCGCAGTCGTCATCGGCCTCATCGCGGGCACCCACGTCTCCACCTGGGGGATGTACAAGGATGCCATCCACGAGGGCTTCACCTGGCCCAAATACTTCCGCAGCATCGTGATCGGTGCGCTGGTGGGGCTCGTCCTCGAGGCGATCTTCCACGTCGACCTCTCCCGCGCCGCCGGCTGGGTCGTCTTCTTCGGCCTCGTCTACGCCACGGAGCGCCTGCTGCTGGAGCTGTGGAAGAGCTTCCTGCGCGTGGAGGATCAGTCGAAGTATTTCATCCCCATGCGCTTCGGCATCCGTGGCAAGCCGGTGATGAACGACCGGATCCGGTGGGGCGTGGGAGCGGCGGTGGTGGTGGTGATCGCTCTCTTCGTCTGGGCCACGATCGCGTTGCAGGCGGCGTATCCCGAGCTGCCGTCGTGGCTGGTTCTGGTGACGATCGGGAGCCTCGGCGGGTGGCTGACGGCGTTCGGCGGCGCGTGGAAGGATGCGCCGGTGGAGGGATTCGAGACCTTCAAGTTCTTCCGCAGCCCCGCGATCTCGCTCTTCTGGGCGATCATCGTCGCCTTCTTCACGCCCAGCTGGCTCTTCATCGCGGTCGCGGGCGCGGGCTACAGCGTCGCCACGATCGAAACGTACAAGACCTTCTTCTTCCCCAACAAGCCGCGGGGCAAGTTCGCCGGCAAGCCCATCCTCCACCCGCACATGCTGCGGGTGCGCTACTACTTCGTGCCCATCTACGTGGCGATCTGGATCGCGGTCCTGGGCACCTACGCGGCGGCCTTCTCGCAGCCGCACCGGGGGTTGCTCGGGTAGCATGGTTATCAGCTATCTGTTTACCGATAGCTGATAGCTGATAGCTGATAGCTCCCTCACACCTTGCTGTTCACCGTCTCCACCACCTCGGTGCCGTCGGGCTGGGGGACGATCTCCATGTCGCCGAAGATGTGCGGCGCCTCGGCCTTCAGGACGCGCAGCACTGCGATGGCGAGGCGGCGGATCTCGACGTCCGCGCCGGTGCTGCCGCGCATCTCCACGAAGTGGCGCCAGGCGCGGGCGTTGCCGGTGACGACGATCTTGGTCTCCGCGGCGTTGGGAAGGACCGAGCGGGAGGCCTGCCGCGCCCGCTTCCGACGCATCGTCGCGGTGCCCTCGTCGCCGATCTGCTCGGTGAGCTCCTGTAGCAGCTCGCGGTAGGCCTGGAGCGCGCCCTCGCACGCGCCGCTCCACGTCTGGAAGGCGACGCTGCCCTCCTCGATCTCCGGCGGGAGGACGAAGGCGATCTCGGACTCGTCGACGTAGCGCTGGCTCAGCTGTGAAAATCCGAAGCCGGCCCTGTGTCGCACCAGTTCGTGCGTGAGCGCCCGGCTCACGCCCTCCAGGAGCAGCGACCAGACGGCGTGCTCGAGGACGCTGCCGTGCTTCGTCCTCAGGATGTTGGCCAGGTATGACTCGTTGGTCGTCCGGCCGGCGATCGTCCTGTGGCCCCCCTCCAGCCCCGCATCGGTTCCGAAGGAGAGGTAACAGAGCCTCCCTGAGAACTCGGTCACCACCTCCCCCGGCACCTCCGAATCGCTCTCCCAGTGGATGTGCTCGGGGTAGACGAACTCCTGCCGGGCGATGAGCGTGACGCGCGGTGCGCGAACGACGCGGAGAGGGGTCGTGTCCACGGCTGCCAGTCTCGGTTGAGGGTGCGAAGTGGGTGCGGAAAGGTAGGCGCGCGGCGGCGGGGGCGCCACCCTGCCGCGGCCGGTCTCGCCCTTCCGCGCTCTTGCGCCGGACGGCTCCTCGCGTTCAACTATAGTCGCCCACCGTGCCGCGTCCCGGCGCACGCTCCCCGCACGAACGTCCGCCCCATGCGCCTGCCGCGCCTGCTTCCGATGCTGGCCGTCGCCGTGACCGCCGTGACCGCCGCGCCCGTCTCCGCGCAGGCGCCGGCCGGGAGCTTCATCCGCGTGAACCAGGTCGGCTACCTGCCCGACGCGCCGAAGGTGGCGGTGATCTGTTCGCTCCAGCCCGCGCGCTTCCGCCGCTTCGAGGTCGAGGACGGCAGCGGCCGCGTCGCCTTCGGGCCGGCGCGTGCCCGGGCGGCGGAGCCCTTCGGCCCCTGCGCCTCCACCTACCGGCTGGACTTCTCCGGGCTGCGCACCGAGGGGGTGTACCGTCTGGTGGCCGGGAACGTCCAGTCTCCGCCGGTGCGCATCGCGCGCGACGCCTACGCGGGCGCGGCGGACGTGCTGCTGCGCTACATGCGCGAGCAGCGCTCGGGGTTCAATCCCTTCTTCGGCGTGCCCGTCCACACGCACACCGACGGCATCCTGGTGGACCACCCGGACGCCGGCCGCTACATCCCGGTGGCGGGCGGCTGGGCCGACGCCTCCGACTACCTGCAGTACGTCACCACGAGCGCCACGGCCACCTTCGACCTGCTCGCCTCCTACCGCGACCACCCGGCGGCCTTCGCAGACAGCGTCGACGTGGACGGGCTGCCGGGCGCGAACGGTGTGCCGGACGTGCTCGACGAGGCGCGCCACGGGCTCGAGTGGCTGGTGAAGATGTACCCGGAGGACGACCTCATGCTGAACCAGCTCGGGGACGACCGCGACCACGCGTTCCTCGACCTGCCGCCCACCGATACGTCCGATTACGGCTGGGGCCGGGGCCGCTACCGCGCGGTCTATCCCTGCACGGGGAAGCCCCAGGGTCTCTTCGGCAACGAGAACCGCTCGGACGGCTACGCGTCGACGGCGGGCAAGTTCGCCTCGGCGCTGGCGCTCGGCGCCCGGCTCTTCGCCGGGCGCGACCCCGCCTTCGCGGCGGTCCTCGGGAGAAAGGCGCGGGCGGCGTACGCGCTGGGGCGGAAGTACCCGGGCGTCTGCCAGACCGCGCCGGGCACCCAGCCGTACTTCTACGAGGAGGCGAGCTGGGTCGACGACATGGAGCTGGGGGCGGCGGAGCTGCACGCGCTGACGGGAGACGGGAGCTTCCTCTCGCAGGCCGTCGCGTACGCGGCGAAGGAGCCGGTGACGCCGTGGATGGGCCGGGACACCGCGCGCCACTACGAGTTCTACCCGTGGCACAACCGCGGCCACTACGAGGTGTGGCGGCAGGGGGACGAGGCGGCGAAGCGCCAGATGGCCGACGACTACCGCGAGGGGCTGGAGCGCGTCGTCGCGCGGGCGAAGAACGGCTTCCGCGTCGGCATCCCCTTCATCTGGTGCTCGAACAACCTGATGACGAGCTTCGCCACCCAGGCCTACCTCTACCGGACGATGACGGGAGACGAGCGCTTCCGGGAGTACGAGCAGGCGGCTCTCGACTGGCTCTTCGGCACGAACCCCTGGGGCGTGAGCATGGTCGTCGGTTACCCGGCCGGCGGCACGACGGCGCAGACGCCGCACTCGGTCGTGGCCCACCAGCTCGGCGTGAAGTCGATCACCGGCGGGCTCCTCGACGGGCCGGTCTACCGCTCCATCTATCACAACTTGAAGGGCATCCAGCTCGTCGACCCGGACGAGTACGCGCCCTTCAACACCGGCTTCATCGTCTACCACGACGACTTCGGCGACTACTCGACGAACGAGCCGATCATGGACGGGACGGCGAGCCTGGAGTACCTGCTGAGCGCGCTGGGAGGATAGCCCTCGGGAGTCGGGATTCGGGGGTCGGGCTACGCCGCTCCCGCACTCGGCACTTGGCACTTGGCACTCGGAATTCGGCACTCTTCCATGTCCGTCATCGGCATCGACATCGGCGGGACGAAGGTGGCGCTGGCGCTCTTCTCGGAGGGCGGCGGGATCCTGCGTCGGGAGGTGGCGGCGGTGGAGGGGCGCGAGGGCGGGGAGGTGGGCGCGCTCGTGACGGAGCGGGTCTGCGCGCTGCTCGGCGCGGCGGAGGCGGCGGGCGACGCGGTGCGGGGGGTGGGGGCGGCGGTGCCGGGCATCGCCCACGCGGGGAGCGGGCGGGTGTGGGCGCCCAATCTCCCCGGCTGGGACGACTACCCGCTGCGCGAGGAGCTGGAGGCGGTGGTGGGGCGGGGAGTACGGGTGGCGGTCGACAGTGACCGCGCCGCCTACATCCTCGGCGAGACGTGGCGCGGTACGGCGCGCGGCTGCCGCAACGCCGTCTTCGTGGCCGTGGGGACCGGCATCGGCGCGGGGATTCTGGTGGACGGGCGGGTGCTGCGCGGCGCGCGCGACATCGCCGGCGCCATCGGCTGGCTCGCGCTCGACCGGCCGTATCGCGCCGGGTACGATAGTTACGGCTGCTTCGAGTACCAGGCGTCCGGCGCGGGGCTGGTGCGCCAGGCGAAGGACCTGCTCGCCGCCGGCGCGGCGTACGCCGGACCCTTGCGCGACGGCGAGGTGACCACGGCGCGCCTCTTCTCGCTCTACGGCTCGGGCGACGCGATCGCCACGCGCGCGATCGACAACGCGGTGGAGCTGTGGGGAATGGCCGCGGCCAACCTGGTGAGCCTCTTCGACCCGGAGATGGTGGTCTTCGGCGGCGGCGTCTTCGGCCCGGCCGCGCGCTTCCTGGAGCGCATCGAAGCGGAGGCGCGGCGCTGGGGCCAGCCCATCAGCACCCCGCAGGTTCGCTTCGGCGTCTCCTCGCTCGGCGGCGACGCTGGGCTCCATGGCGCCGGGCAGCTTGCGAAACCGCAGCCGCTGGCCGCCAGCCGCTAGCGGCTGCCGTCCCCCAGACCCCCGGATCCCGGACCCCGAATCCCGTCATGTTCAACCGGAAGCTCGTCTTCGCCGCGGCGTGCCTGGGGATGCTGGTCTTCGGGGTGGTCCTCACCTCGCTGGGCGCGCTGCTGCCGTCGCTGATCGAGCGGTTCGGAATCGGGAAGGCCAACGCGGGCTCGCTGTTGACGACGATGAGCGTCGGCATCCTGGTGGGCTCTCTCTTCTTCGGTCCGCTCGCCGACCGCTACGGCTACAAGGGAATCCTCCTGCTCTCGCTCGCCCTGGTGCTGGTGGGGCTGGAGGGGATCGCCTTCGCCCCCTCTCTTCCGTGGCTGCGGCTCTCCATCGTACTGGTGGGTCTCGGCGGTGGGGTGATCAACGGGGGCACGAACGCGGTCGTCTCCGACACCAGCGACGAAGGGCGCGGCGCATGGCTCAGCCTGCTGGGCGTCTTCTTCGGGGTCGGTGCCGTGGGCGTGCCCTTCGCCATGGGCTTCCTGCTCGACGTCGTCTCCTACCCGACGCTGGTGGCGGCGCTGGGAGCGGTGGTGGCGGGGCCGCTGCTCTTCACCGCGGCGCTCCGCTTCCCGCAGCCGAAACAGGCGCAGGGATTCCCTCTGCGCCAGGGGCTCCGGCTCACCGGCGACCGGATGCTCCTCCTGCTCGGCCTCATGCTCTTCCTGGAGAGCGGGATGGAGATCACGGTCGGCGGCTGGACCACCACCTTCTACCAGGAGCAGATGGGGATGGCCGGCAACCGCGCGCTCTTCTTCCTCTCCCTCTTCTGGCTGGGGATGATGCTCGCGCGGCTCCTGCTCGGCACCGTCTTCAGCCGGGTACCCGGGACGGTGGTGCTGCCGGGTTTCATCGCGCTCGCGTTCCTCGGCTCGCTCGCGATGATCGCCTCGCCCTCGCTGCCGCTCGCCGCGACGGGCACCTTCCTGATCGGCGCCGGGTTCGCCGCGGCCTTCCCGGTGGTCCTCGGCCTGGTGGGCGACCGGTACACGGCGCTCTCCGGCACCGCGTTCAGCATCGTCTTCGTGATGGCGCTCACCGGGGGCTCTCTGCTTCCCTATCTCACCGGCGTCCTGGGCGCGGAGTACGGAATGCGCGGCTCGCTCCTGGTGGTCCCCGCGTGCCTCGTGCTGCAGCTGGCGCTGCTCGTCGTGGTGCTGCGTCGCTCGACCGCCGTTCCGGTGACCACCCTCCCGGCCCAGGGCGGGGCCTGACGGCCGCGCCCTGCGCGCCTCCTTCTCCCCTCCTCTCACGAGGCACCGCAATGCTGGCGAAGCAGTGGCTGAACAACGCGCGCGAGGTGATGGACCGCATCGAAGAGACGCAGATGGAGAGGATCCGCGAGGCGGCCGAGGTGATGGCCGACTCCGTCGAGGCCGGGCGCTGGGTGCACACCTTCGGGTGCGGGCACGCGACGCTTCCGATCGAGGAGATGTACCCGCGCATCGGCGGCTTCGTGGGCTTCCACCCCATGATCGAGCTGCCGCTCTCCTTCTTCACCCACATCACCGGGGAGATGGGGGTGCACCAGTTCGTCTTCCTGGAGCGCGTCGAGGGCTACGGCTGCGAGATCATGAAGGGCTACACCTTCGACGAGCGCGACACGATGTGGCTCTTCTCCCACTCCGGCATCAACAACGTCAACATCGACGTGGCGCTCCGGGCGAAGGAGCTGGGGATGAAGGTGGTGGTCGCGGGCTCGGCCGCCGAGTTCCGGGGAAAGCCCACCCGGCACTCCTCCGGGAAGACGATCTTCGAGGTGGCCGATATCGTCATCGACACCTGCGTCCCCGCCGTGGATGCCTCGGTGGAGCTGAAGAACCACGTCGACAGGATCGGCCCTCTCTCCACGATGGGCTTCGTCACGGTGGTCTGGATGACGATCACGACCGTGGCGGAGATCCTCGCCGAGCGCGGGGTGAAGCTGCACATCCACCCCTCGCACAACGTGCCGGGCGACACGACGGCGCGAGAGCGGCTGGACGAGGCGCTCTCGGCCTACAAGGCCCGCATCGCGGGGGTGTGAGATCGCCGCCGCCAACCCCGTGGTGAGCGGGGGATTCACCTGGGTCGACCTCCTCGTCGTCATCGCCTACGTCGGCGGCGTGACGGGCTTCGGCATGTGGCTGGGCCGGGGACAGGAGGGAGCGAAGGACTACTTCCTCGGCGGGCGCAACCTGCCCTGGGGGGCCGTCCTCTTCTCCGTCGTCGCCACGGAGACGAGCACGCTGACGTTCCTGAGCATCCCCGGCGTGGCGTACGCCACGGACCTGGGCTTCCTGCAGCTCACCTTCGGCTACCTGATCGGGCGGACGGTCGTGGCGTTCGTCCTGCTGCCCGCGTACTACCGCGGCCACCTGACCACCGCCTACGGGCTGCTCGAGCAGCGCTTCGGGCTCACCACCCGGCGCTTCGCCTCGGGCATCTTCATGCTCACCCGCGCGCTCGCGGACGGCGTGCGGCTCTTCGCCACCGCCATCCCGCTCGCGCTCATCACCGGCTGGAGCTACCCCGCCTCCATCCTGGCGATGGGCGTCTTCACGCTCATCTACACCTACCACGGCGGTATCCGCTCCGTGGTCTGGGTGGACGCCATCCAGATGTTCGTCTACCTGGGCGGCGCCATCGGCGCGCTCGCGGTGCTGGTCGCCGGCCTGCCGGGCGGGTGGACGGGCCTGATGGCCGCGGCGGCGGCGGCGGGGAAGCTGCAGATCGTCCAGATGCACTTCACCTGGTCGGAGCCCTTCACCCTCTGGGCCGGGCTGCTGGGCGGAGCCTTCCTCTCCATGGCCTCGCACGGCGCCGACCAGCTCATCGTGCAGCGGCTGCTCACCTGCCGTAACCTGCGCGACAGCCAGCTCGCGCTCATCGGCTCGGGGGTGATGGTGATCGCGCAGTTCGCTCTCTTCCTGGTGATCGGGCTGGCGCTGTGGAGCTTCTACGGCGGCCGCACCTTCGCCCGCACCGACGAGATCTTCGCCACCTTCATCATCCAGCAGCTCCCGCCGGGGGTCACCGGGCTGGTGATCGCCGCCATCTTCGCGGCGGCGATGTCGAGTCTGGCGTCGTCCGTGAACTCGCTCGCCTCGGCCTCGACGTACGATTTCTACGCCGCGCTGCGGGGCGGGACGGAGGAGCAGCTCTTCCGCGTGGGCCGCATCTCCACACTCGCCTGGGGCGCCGTGCTGGTGGGCGGCGCGCTCCTCTTCCGCTCCCAGGACACCCCGGTAGTGGAGCTCGGGCTCGCCATCGCGTCCTTCACGTACGGCGGCCTCCTCGGCGGCTTCTTCCTCGCCATCCTGAACCGCCGCGCCCGTCAGCGCGACGCCCTGTGGGGCATCGGGACCGGCATCGTCGTGATGAGCGCCATCGTCTTCGCCCACTGGTACGTCCCCCTGCTGGCCGCGGCGGGGCTGCCGGGCCTGGCGGCGCACCTTCGGGCGGTCGGCACGGTGGCGTGGCCGTGGGACGTCGTGATCGGTACGCTCGTCACCTTTGCGGTGGGCAGCGCGCTGTCGCTCCTCCATCCCGCGCCGCCCCGCCCGCGGCACGCTTCGTGAAGCAGTGACCGGGTCGGCGATCCCGTTGCGACAGCGTCACTTGCACAAGGAGACTCCATGGCAGGGAAACGACCCGATCAGTACCAGATCACCCACCGCGAGGCGGGCGCGACGGACTACAAGTTCAACCCCGAGAGCTCCCACGGGAAGGGCGGCGACCTCGACACCAGGGAGGGCGACAAGCAGCGCCTCGCCCGGTCTCGTCAGCAGGCCGAGGGTCAGCCGTTCCTTCCCGACGTGCCCGCGCCGAGCGCCGAGGCCAATCGCGCCGCGTCCGCGCAGCGCGACCGGGAAGAGGAGGAGCGGAGCGAATGAACGAGAGCCACGAGACCGGTGATACGCCGGACAGGGGGGCGCAGCACGTCGGTACCGTCGCGACCGAGAACCCGAGCGGCGGCCCGGCCGGGGGGCGTAAGGAGGTCGGCGGCGCCGAGTCCTCCCGGCGTGATCCGCCCCACGTGACGGTGAACGCGAAGGGCGCCCCGG
>DASSTO010000005.1:0-31740 GCA_035707865.1 Longimicrobiaceae bacterium
GAGATGGCCACGGCCGCCGTGCCCGTCACGGTGGGCGGCGAGAGCGTCACGCTGCAGGTGGACTACGCCTCCTTCCGTGTGCTCGCGGACCACGCGCGCGCGGTGGCCTTCCTGCTGGCCGACGGGGTCTTCCCCTCCAACGAGGGGCGCGGCTACGTGCTGCGGCGCATCATCCGCCGCGCGGTGCGTCACGCCTGGTTGCTGGGGCGCCGCGAGCCGACGCTCGTACACGTCGTCGACGCGGTGATCGAGCGAATGAAGGGCGTCTACCCCGAGCTGGGGCAGCGGCGCGACCACGTCCTCCGTACGGCGCGCGCGGAGGAGGAGCGGTTCTTCTCCACGATCGACGAGGGGATGAAGCGCTTCGACGAGATCGCTCCCGAGGGCGGGACCGGCTCCGTCTCCGGCCGCGACGCCTTCCGACTCTACGACACCTTCGGCTTCCCGCTCGACCTCACCGAGCTGATGGCCGCCGAGCGCGGCTACGGGGTGGACGTGGCGGGCTTCGAGGACGAGCTGCAGGCGCAGCGCGAGCGCTCTCGCGAGGACCGGCGCGCGAGCGGAATCGCCATGGACGACGCGCTCGCCGACGGTTGGGTCCAGGTGGACGAGGGCGCGGAGCAGGAGTTCGCGGCCTATCGCGCGACCGAGCTCGAGACCGACGTCATCGCCTACCGCGACATGCAGCAGGGCCACGATGCGCGCACCGCGCTGCAACTGCGCGAGAATCCCTTCTACGCGGAGAGCGGCGGCCAGGTCTCCGATCGCGGCCACGTCCACGGCGAGGGCTGGACGATGCGCGTCGACGAGGTGCGCAAGATCGGTGGCCGCATCGCCGTCGTCGGTCCCATCGACGGCATCTTCCGGCCCGGAGCGGTGCGCGCGGTGGTCGAGGCTCCCACGCGCCGCGACACCGAGCGCAACCACACCGCGACGCACCTCCTGCAGGCGGCGCTGCGGCGGGTCCTGGGCGAGCACGTCTTCCAGCAGGGCTCGCTCGTCACGCCCGAGCGCCTGCGCTTCGACTTCTCCCACAGCGGGCCGATGACCGCCGATCAGATCTCGGAGGTGGAGCGACTCGTGAACGAGGCGATCTGGGCCAACACCGAGGTCTGCCCGCGCGAGATGGGCTACCAGGAGGCGATCGGGAAAGGCGCGATGGCGCTCTTCAGCGAGAAGTACGGAGACGTGGTGCGGGTGATCGACATCCCCGGCGTCTCGATGGAGCTCTGCGGCGGCACGCACGTGCGCACGACCGGCCAGATCGGTGCCTTCCGCATCGTCTCCGAGAGCGGAGTGGCGGCCGGGGTGCGGCGCGTCGAGGCGGTGACCGGCCCCGAGGCCTACCGCCGCTCGCTCCAGGACCGCGAGACCGTGCGCGAGCTGGCGGAAACGCTGCGGACCCGCGAGGACAACGTCCTCGCGCGCGCCCACGCGCTGGTGGAGGAGACCCGGGATCTCGCGAAGCAGCTGGAGCGCGCCCGCGCCCAGGGCGGCGCGGACGTCGTCGGCCGGCTGCTCGCCGGTGCCGCGACCGTGGACGGCGCGCGCGTCGTGGCCGCGCCCGTGGAGGTCGCGGACGTCGACGAGGCGCGCCAGCTCGGCGATCGGCTGCGCGAGCGGCTCGGCAGCGGTGTGGCGGTCCTCGCCGCGGAGGCGGGTGGGAAGGCATCGCTCTTCGCCGTGGCGACCGACGACCTGATCCAGCGCGGGGTGCGGGCCGACCAGGTGGTGCGCGAGGCGGCGGCGGTGGCGGGAGGGAAGGGAGGCGGCCGGCCGCACATGGCTCAGGCCGGCGTTGGCGAGCCGGAGAAGATCCCGGCCGCTCTCGCGCGCGTCGAGGAGATCGTGCGTGGACTCCTGGCGCGGGCGGCCGGGTGAGGGCGGCCGAGGCCTGGCTCCGCGCCCGGACGGGCTCCGCCCCGGAGGCGCTCGTGCGTGAGATGGTCGCGGCGCTCCCGCCGGGCGACGAGCCGATCCCCGAGGCGCTGGCCGCGGCGGCGCTCGCGCTCTACGCCCGCATCTCCGACAGCGGTGGCGGGCGCGAGGACGCGCTGCCGCTCCTCGCCGCCGACGCTCTCTTCACGCACGCCTTCGAGGCCCAGGCCGGGACCGATGCGGGCCGGCTGGGCGAGGTGGCGGAGCGCTGGGGCGCGGCGGGGCGGCTGGGGGAGGTTGCGCGATGAGTCCCGAGACGGTGGCCGCCCTCGAGAGCTGCCGGGCCGCGGAGAAGGAGCAGGCGCTCTTCTACCGCTCGCTCGCCGCGGCCGCCGAGGCCGGCGGCGACGAGGCCCTGGCCTCGCGCTTCCACGACCTGCACGCCGACGAGCAGCATCACCTCTCCCGGCTCACCGCCCGCCTCGTCGAGCTGGGGGTCCGGCCGGCGAGCGTGGACGCCGTCACCTCGCCGGGCGCGGGGCTCGGGGCCTGGGCGGCGGAGGCGCGCCGGCGCGAGCTCCGCGAGGTGGACCGCTACGGCGAGCTGCTCACCGCGAACCTCGACGACGCCACGCGCGCCCTCGTCCGCGAGATCCACGCGGTCGAGGAGCACCATGCCGAGGAGCTGGCCGGGAAGTGGACGCTGGCGTAGACCTCGGGTTGCGCGGCAGGCGCGCGCTCGTGACCGGCGGTTCGCGCGGGGTCGGGTGCGCCGTCGCTCTCCTCCTCGCTCGCGCCGGTGCCGACGTGGGGATCGGCTACCGGTCTCGCGCCGCCGAGGCGGACGAGGTGGTCGAACGACTCCGTGCCTCGGGCGTGCGCGGCTGGGCGCAGGCCGCGGACCTCTCGACCCCGGAGGGAGTCGACGGCCTCTTCGCGCGCGCCCGACGGGAGTTCGACGGGCTCGACCTCTTCGTTGCCAACGCCGGCATCTGGCCCCCGGACGCGGTCCCGCTCTCGGAAATGAGCGACGAGCAGTGGCGGCGCACCCTCGACGTGAATCTCACCTCCGTCTTCCTGTCCCTCCGTCGCGCCGCGGGCCTGCTGAGCGACGGCGCTCGGGTGGTCCTGATCTCGTCCACCGCCGGCCAGCGCGGCGAGCCCTTCCACGGCGACTACGCCGCGAGCAAGGGTGCGCTCATCGCGCTCACGAAGAGCGTCGCGGTCGAGCTCGCGCCGCGTGGCATCACCGTCAACTGCGTAGCCCCGGGGTGGGTCGACACGGAGATGGTGGCGCGGCCCTTCGCCGACGGGGGCCGTGAGCGGTACGCCAGACAGATCCCGCTCGGGCGGGTCGCGAGCGCGGAGGACGTGGCCGGGCCGGTCCTCTTCCTCTGCTCCGCTCTGGCTCGCCACGTCACCGGCGAGGTCCTGAACGTCAACGGCGGGAGCGTGCTCTGTGGCTGACGTGGGCGATCGCTCCCCGCGCCTGGTGCTCTTCGCCACCGGCGGCACCATCTCCATGCGGGAGAACGCCGAGCGCGGCGGCGCGGTGCCGGCGCTCTCGGGCGAGGAGATCCTCTCGTCCGTGCCCGGGTGGGCCGACGTGGCCCGCGTGGAGGTGCGCGAGTTCGGGCGCTTCCCGGGTCCCCACATGACGATCGAGCGGATGTGGGAGCTGCGCGCGGCCATCCTCGACGCCGAGCGCGACGGGGCGGACGGGGTGGTGGTGACGCACGGCACCGACACCATCGAGGAGACCGCCTATCTCCTCGATCGCTCCCTCCCACCGGATGTCCCCGTGACGGTCACGGGCGCCATGCGCAGCTCCTCCGAGCTCTCGTGGGACGGCCCCGCGAATCTCATGGCCGCCCTCCAGGTCGCCGCCTCCCCCGAGGCCCGTGGCCGCGGCGCGATGGTGGTGATGGACGAGCGCGTCGTGCAGGGGGCGGAGGTGGTGAAGACGCACACCGAGGAGTTCGGCACCTTCCAGTCGCCGAACTGGGGACCGCTGGGGATCGTCGACCGCGGGCAGGTGCTCTTCTACCGGAGGTCGCGCCGCAAGCCGACGCTCTGCCCCGACGTGCCCGTGACGCCCGTCGACCTGGTGAAGGTGGTGGCGGGAATGGACTCACGCCTCGTCGACGCGAGCCTCGCGACGGGTGCGCACGGCATCGTGCTCGAGGCGCTGGGGCGGGGAAACGTCCCGCCGGCGGTCGTGCCCGGCGTACGGCGCTGGACGGAGGCTGGGCGGCCCGTGGTCGTCACCTCACGTTCGCTGCGCGGGCGCGTGCTCGACACCTACGCCTACGAGGGTGGCGGCCACGAGCTGCGGGAGATGGGGGTCATCTTCGCGGACCACGTCACGGGTCAGCAGGCGCGCATCGAGCTCATGCTCGCGCTCGGCACCTGCGGGGACGATCTGGAGGGCGTGCGGCGGTTGATCGAGTCGGGCCGCTACGACGGCTGATCCGTCGGGACCGGCCGGCCTTCGGACTCCATGCGCCAGACGCGGAAGCAGTCGTAGCCGAACTCCTGCGCGGCGCGGATCTGGTCGGGGTAGCCGAAATGGTCCGTCCAGCCCTGTTCGAGGGCTTTCCACTTGCAGTTCCACTCGAAGCTCACCCGGCGCGCGCCACCGGCCGTGTGCGCGGTGAGCTCGCCCCGGTAGAACTCGCATCCCGACACGCCGTCGATCGCCACCCGCTCCGTCTCCAGCTCCGGGTGCGAGACCAGCAGCATCGTCAGGGCGCGCGCCACCTTGACGGGCGGCGACGAGTACGTGTCGAACGCGATGCGATCGTTGGGAGCCCCGGTGCGGAGGAATCGCTCCACCGCGTCGCGGAACTCGGCGCTGGCGCGCGAGCGCGAGAGCGGCTCGTGGAGGGGGACCGGATGCTGGATCGGTTGCATATCGGAAGATAATCAGGATCTTGACCCGGGCCAAGTGCCCGCGGGCCGGTGCGTGCCACTCCCGGTGGCGTCCGAGAATCCGGAAACAGGCGTGGGAATGGAGAGACGGCATGAGGGAGGACGGGTGGAGCTGAATCCGCCGCGCGAGGTGCGGCGCATCGCGGAGCGGCTGGCCGGTGCGGGCTACGAGGCGTGGGCGGTGGGCGGGGCGATCCGTGACGCGCTCGCCGGCCTGGCGGTGGGCGACTGGGATCTGACCACGTCCGCGCGCCCACCGGAGGTGCGGCGCCTCTTCAAGCGCACGGTGCCGATCGGGATCGAGCACGGTACCGTCGGCGTCCTCGGCAAGGACGGCGTTCTCTACGAGGTGACGACCTTCCGCCGCGACGTCGAGACCGACGGCCGCCATGCGCGCGTGAGCTTCTCCGATTCACTCGACGAGGACCTGGACCGGCGCGACTTCACCATCAACGCGGTCGCCTGGAGCCCGCTCACCGGCGAGATTCGCGATCCGCACGGCGGCGTGGAGGACCTGCGCGCCGGCCTGCTGCGCACCGTCGGGGACGCGCGCGAGCGCTTCCGCGAGGACCGGCTCCGGGTCCTGCGCGCGCTCCGCTTCGCCGGGCGCTTCTCGCTGGAGATCGAGCCGCGGACGTGGCGAGCGATCCGCGAGTCCGCCGACCGGCTCGATCACCTCTCGGCGGAGCGCGTCCGCGAGGAGCTGGTGAAGACGCTCGCCGGCCAGCGCGCGCCGTCGCGCACGCTGCGGCTCTACGCCGCTTCCGGCGTGCTCGCGGCCCTCTATCCCGAGCTGGCCGCCTGCATCCCGCTCGACGACGTGTGGGAGCACACCCTGCGCGTCGTGGACGCCCTGCCGCCCACCCGCCCTCTCCTCCGCCTCGCGGCGCTGCTGCACGAGAGCGGCCGGCCCGGCGCGACGGAGCCCCTCGACGCCGGGCGCGGTGCTCCCGTCCAGGCCCACGCGGGCGCCGCACTCGCGCGCGGGCTCATGCGCCGGCTCAAGGCCTCGAACGCAGACACCGACCGCGTCGTCCACCTCGTCGCGCAGTACGGCGGCCTTCCGGCGGCGGATGCTCCCGAAGCCGCGCTGCGGCGCTGGGTGCGGCGCGTGGGCGTCGACTACTGGCGCGACCTCCTCCGCCTCCACCTCGCCGACCGTCGCGCCCGCGCGGCCGACGCCTCCGACCTGCTCGACCTCTGGCGCCGCCTGCGCCGCATCCTGCGCGAGGGGCCCGCTCTCGGTCCGGGAGACCTCGCCATAGGCGGCGCCGAGCTGCGCGCGCTCGGGATCCCGCCCGGCCCGCTCTATGGCGAGATCCTGAAAGACCTGCTGGAGCGCGTCACCGACGAGCCGGAGCTCAACACGCGCGAGCGGCTCCTGGAGATCGTGCGGGAAGGGCTCGAAGCGCGGTGAGCGAGCCCCGGCCGCGGCTACCGGAACATCGCCGGACTGATCTCGAGCGCGATCTCGGCGATCCGGTCCACGGGAATGCCGGCCTGGCGGGCGTGCTCTCGCACGGCCTCGGCGTTGGGCGCATCGTACTCGCAGTAGATCTTGCCCTCCGCGTCGGAGACGTAGCTCCGGATCCAGATCACGCCCGGCATCCGCGCGAGGACTTCGTTGGACCTGCGCGCCGCGGCCTCGAGCTCGTCGCGCGTGAGCCGGCCCACGGTCCGCTCGATCAGGTAACGTGGCATGGTCTCCTCCGAGAGAGTTCAGAGTCCCGGTGCCCGGCGTAGCCGCTCGCACGCCTCCTCCAGCTCCGCGTCGCCGCACTCGCCGGCGATCCGCGCCGCCTCGTCGATCCATCCGCGCGCCCGCTCCGCGAGCCCGCGCGGCAGCTCCACGCGCGCCAGGCCGAGCAGCATCCATCCCTCGCCGCGCCGATCGCCGATGCGCCGGCGGATGGCGAGCGATCGCTCGTAGCACTCGAGCGCGCGACCTGGCTCGCCGCGCTCGGCGAGGAGGTCGCCGAGCGCGGCGAGGGCGTGACCCTCCAGGAGCGGCTGCCCGGTCCGGCGATGGTGCTCGACTGCGTCTTCGAGCCGGGCCCGTGCTTCCTCCCGACGGCCGAGCGACCGCAGCGTGACGGCGACGCTGTTGAGCATGAGGCCGACGCCCGCCTCGTCGGCCAGCTCGCGGAAGATGCCGAGCGCGCTCTGGTAGTGCGCGAGTGCCTCCGCGTGCGCGCCCCGACTCCACTCGATGATGCCGATGGTGTTGCGGATCCTGCCCTCGGCCGCCCGATCGGCGAGGGCCTCGGCGAGGTCGAGCGCCTCGCGGTAGTAGCCCAGAGCGAGCGACGGCTCCGCGACGTGCCGGCGCGTCACCCGCGCGATCCCCTCCAGCGCCTCCATCTCGCCCGCGGCATCAGCGGCCTCGTGGCGGAGCACCCTCGCCCTACCCCACGCCGCCAGCGCGTCCGGGTGGTTCCCCGCCCGCTCGTGGATGCCGGCGATCCGGCCCCACATCCGCGCCTCGGCCTCGCAGTCCCTGAGCTGGGCGAAGATGCCCGCGGCCTCCTGCACGTGCGGCAGGGCCTCGGCCCCCCGGCCCAGGCCGATCAGCACCTCGCCCATGATGCCCAGCGACTGCGCGAGGCCCGGCGCGAAGCGGGCCCGACGCGTGAGGTCCGCCGCCTCCCGGTAGTGCTCCAGGCTCTCCTCCACGCGGCCCTGCTGCAGGTAGATGTGGGCGACGGAGGTGTACTGGAAGGCGAGCTGGATCGGGTGCCGCTGGCCGGCCATCTGCCGCATCGCCCGGTGGAGATATTCCAGCGCTCGCTCGTTGTCGCCGAGCTCCCGGTGGATGTTGGCCAGGTTGTGCAGGACGTACTGCGCCTTGAAGGAGAAGGAGCGGGAATCCCCGCCGGGTCCGCCGGCGGCCGAGGCGTCCTCCATCAACCAGAGTGCCTCCTCCAGGCAGCTCCGCGCCCGATCGAGATCGCCTTCGTTCTTCAGGACCTGGCCCAGGTTCGCGAGGTCCCCGAGCACCGCCGCGAGGTCTCCACGACGGCGATCGAGCGCCAGGCCCTCCTCGATGTACGTGCGCGCCTCGCGGTTGCGGCCCTCGTGCCAGCGCAGGAGACCGAGGCTGCGGAGCGCGTTCCGCTCGCCCACCGCGTCGCCCAGCTCGCGCACGATGTGCAGGGAGCGGGTCAGAGCGGCCTCGGCGGCGTCGAATCGCCGCAGGAGCGTGTACAGGTCGCCCTGTCGGATGTAGACCTCCGCGAGCCGCGCCGGGTCCCCGGCGGGCTCGACGAGCGAGATCAGCTCGTCCACGATCCGCTGCTGCTGTCCGCGCAGCCCGAGCGTCTCGCAGAGGCGCTCCTGGAGGAGCAGGACGTCGGCGCGTGTCTCCCGCCGGTAGGCATCGTCCGGCAGACGACCGAGCCACGACTCCGCTCTCTCCAGGAGGTCGAGCGCCTCGGGGAAGCGGGCCAGCGCCTCCGCCCGCTCGGCTGCCCGCACTGCGTAGCGGACCGCCTTCTCCCACGCCTCCGCGCGGCTGAAGTGGCGCGCCAGCTGGTCGAGATGCTCTCCGAGACGGTCCGGGTGGAGCTGCTCGATGGCCTCGCCGACGCTGCCGTGGAGCTCCTTGCGCTGGCGCTCGAGCAGGCTCCCGTAGGCGACCTCCTGGGTGAGGACGTGCTTGAAGCAGTACGCGGCGTCCGGCACGACGCGGGTCTGCTGGATCAGCCCGGCGGTCTTCAGAGTCTGCAACGACCGGGGGAGCCGGCCGTCGGGCGCGAGGACGCGCTCCAGCACGCCTCGACTGAACTCCCGCCCCACCACCGACGCCACGCGGAGCGTGTGCCGGGCATCACGGTCGAGCCGGTCGAGCCGGGTGCGGATCACCGCCTGCACGGTGTCCGGCAGGTCGAGCGACTCCGGCGCGCCCGCCAGGGCCACCCGCCCCTCCTCCACCCGGAGCGCTCCCTCCTCCATCAGCGCCTGGCAGATCTCCTCCAGGAAGAACGGATTGCCGCCCGTGCGCTCATGCAGCAGCATCGCCAGCTCCCGCGGCGGCTCCGCCACGCGCAGGATCGAGCGCAGCATGGCGAGCGACGACTCCGCCTCCAGCGGCCGCAGAACGATCGGGGTGTGATGACCGGGATTGCCCCAGTCGATGCCGTACCCGGGGCGCAGCGTGACCACGACGAGCAGCGGATAGCCGGTGACCATCTCCGCCACCTGCCGCAGGACGGCGTGCGACGCCTCGTCCGCCCAGTGCCAGTCCTCGAGGAGCAGGATCGTCGGCTGCCGTCGCGCGCTCAGGGTGAAGAGCGCGGCGAGCGCCTCCTCCATCGCCAACCGGAACTGCTCCCGATGCAGGTGCCCGGGCACGGGGAAGCGGGCGTCGGGCAGGGCGAGGAGGTGCAGGTAGAAGGGAAGGAACTCCTCCAGCTCCGGGCCGATCTCCCGGATTCGTGCGGCGACGTCGTCCATCGCGCGCCCTGCTCCCTCGGCCGCGCCGATCTGGAGGATGCCGCGGACGGTCTCGATGAACGGCAGATACGCGGTGTTGCCGCCATGGGACTGGCAACGACCGTGGAGGGACCGGGCGCGCCCGTGGTCGACGCGCTGGCGGAACTCGAAGAGGAGCCGGCTCTTGCCCAGGCCCGGCTCCCCGGCGATGCTCACGAAGCGCCCTTCGCCGTCCAGTGCCTCGCCCAGGCACCGGCCCAGCGTCTCCAGCTCCGCGTCGCGCCCGGTGTACGCGGTGAGCCCCACCTTCTCCGCGGCCTCGATCCGGGTCCGCAGGCCCGACTCGCCCAGCACGCGGCGCGGCACGAGCGGCGGCTCCCGCCCGCGCTGCGCCACCGGGTCGCGCGGCTCCGTCTCGAAGAAGGGGCCGACGAGGCGCTGGCACTCGGGGCTGATCCAGACCTCGCCCTGCGCGGCGTGGGCGGAGAGCCGGGCGGCGCCCCGCGCCGCGGCGCCGACCACGCGGTAAGCGGCGTCCCCGTCCGTGGGCAGAGCGACGACGCCCCCCGTGTCGATGCCGGTGTGGAGGTGGATCGCCCCGCCGGCCCGCCCTTCCACGTCGACGCTCATCTCGCGCGCCCGCTCGTGCAACTCCAGTGCGGCTCGCACCGCGCGCAGGCAATCGTCCTCGTGGGCCGTGGGAACCCCGAAGAGCAGGACCACCTCCTCACCGTGGAACCGGTTCACGGTGCCCCCGTGCCGCTCCGCCACCTCTCCCACCACCGCCCGCAACCTCCGCAGCACGCGCTCCACCTCCTCCGGCGCGAGCCACTCCACGAGCTCCGCGTACGCGGAGAGCCCGCAGACCACGACGGCCACCTGGCGGTGCTCCCCCTCCGCGGGCACCCCGGGGGACGACGCACCGCCCGGAAGCGCGTCCGCGACCCCCGGTGCGCGCAGGCGCTCCATCTCCTCCACCATCTCCAGTGCCGTGGCGAACCGGTCGCCCGGGTTCCTCGCCAGCGCGCGGCGCAGCAGCCGCTCCAGCGGAGCAGGAACGCCCGCGCGCGCGGCCGCGACGGGCATCGGGTCCGTGTGCAGGATCGCGTGCAGCACCGCGGCGTCCTGCTCCCCGGGGAAAGGACGCTCGCCGGTGAGCATCTCGTAGAGGACGACGCCGAGCGACCAGATGTCCGTCCGGTGGTCCACCGCCTCGCCGCGCGCCTGCTCCGGGCTCATGTAGGCCACGGTGCCCGGGGTGTGACCCGGCCGCGTCCGACTCACGTCCGCCCGCTTGGCGATGCCGAAGTCGAGGATCTTCAGGACCTCGTCCGCGGTGATCACCAGGTTGGCGGGCTTGATGTCACGGTGCACGATGCCGCGCTCGTGCGCCCGGGCCAGGCCCTGGGCAGCCTGGATCGCGAAGCGGAGCGCCTCCGCGACGGGGAGCGGGCCGCGGGCGATGCGCCGCTGGAGCGTCTCCCCCTCGTAGAACGGCATGGCGAGGAAGATCTGCCCGCTCTCCGCCTCGCCGATCTCGTGGATGGTACAGATGTGGAGGTGGTCGAGCGCGGCCGCGGCCTGCGCCTCCGCCAGGAAGCGCTCCCGGGCGAGCGCGTCGGCGCTCAGGTACGGGGGGAGGAACTTCAGAGCCACGGTCCTCTCGAGCCGCAGGTCGTGCGCCTTGTAGACGACGCCCATCCCGCCGCCGTCCAGCCGCTCGATGATCCGGTAATGTGAAACCGTACCGCCGGCCGCCACCGGCTCCGCGGCCGCGAAGAGCGGCGATGCCCATTCCGCGACGGAGCCGTCCAGCGGCCCGGACCGCCCGTGCGCCGCGAGCAGCGACCGCACCTCGCGACGAAGCCCCGGCTCGCCTGCGCACGCGCGATCGATGAACGCAGCGCGCTTGTGCGCCGGCAGTTCCAGAGACGCGGCCAGCACCGCCCCGATCCGCTCCCAGCGTCCGGGCGGCGTGCGCGTAGACTCGACCTGGCCGCGGCGGGCGAGCCCGAGCCTCCCGAGGAGCGCGCCGACGCTCCGCCGGATCACGCGCTCAGCTCCCGGTACAGCCACGCGCGCGCCACGGTCCAGTCGCGCTTGACCGTGGCGGGCGAGACGTCGAGCGCCTCGGCGGTCTCTTCGATGCTCATCCCCCCGAAGAAGCGGCACTCGACGACGCGCGCGCACCGCTCCTGGATCGCCTCCAGGCGCACGAGCGCGTCGTCCAGCGCCAGCAGGTCCTCACCGCGCTCGTCGGCCACGAGCTCCACCGCGTCCAGCGCGACCCTCTGTCCGCCGCCGCCCCGCTTCTGCGCGCCGCGGCTCACGGCGTAGTCCACCAGGATACGCCGCATCGCGCGGGCGGCGACGGCGAAGAAGTGGGCTCGGTTCCGCCACTCGATGCGCTCCAGGCCCACCAGCTTGAGGTAAGCCTCGTGCACCAGCTCCGTCGTCGCGAGCGTGTGATCGGGACGCTCACCCGCGAGCTGCCGGTGGGCGACGCGCTGCAGCTCGGCGTAGACGAGGGGGTAGAGCCGGTCCACGGCGTCGCGGCCGCCGTGGGTCAGCTCGGCGAGTAGCTGGGTGACTTCGCCCCGAGCGTGCATGGCGGGCGCTCTGGTGAGGTGCGGTCCGCTCCTGCCATCGGTCTCAATCTAATGCGCCGGAACGGTATGCAAAGCCGATCGCGGTGGCCGCCGACCACTCCGCCCGCGGCGGACCACGACCGTCGATGAGCCGCTTTCCCGTTGCTTTCGGCTTCTAGGGGTGGACCGATCGACTCCCACCCGTCACCGCGAGGAGAAGGCATGGCTACGACCGAAGGCAGGATCCAGATCCCCCTGGCGGGGGTGAGCAAGGCGCCGCAGGCGGCGCGGCCCGTTCTCGGCGACGAGATGCTGGAGCGCTTCGCGCAGCGCGCACCCGCGTACGACCGTGAGAACCGCTTCTTCACGGAGGATTTCGAGGAGCTGCGAGACGCCGGCTATCTCACCATCGCCGTGCCGGAGGAACTGGGCGGGCGCGGCTACACGCTGGCCGACGTCTGCCGCGAGCAGCGCCGCCTGGCGTACTACGCTCCCGCCACCGCGCTGGCGATCAACATGCACCTGTACTGGACGGGGCTGATCGCCGACCTGTGGCGCGCCGGGGACAGGTCGCTCGAGTGGCTGCTCCGGGAGGCCGCCAGCGGGGCCGTCTTCGCCGCGGGCCACGCGGAGAGCGGGAACGACATCCCGGTGCTCCTCTCGACCACCCGCGCCGAGCGCGTCGACGGCGGCTACCGCTTCACCGGCCACAAGTCGTTCGGCAGCCTGACGCCCGTCTGGACCTACCTCGGCTTCCACGGGCTGGACACCAGCGACCCCGGCGCGCCCAGGATCGTGCACGCCTTCATGCCGCGCGACGCAGCCGGCTACGCCATCGAGGAGACGTGGGACGTGCTCGGAATGCGCGCGACGCGGAGCGACGACACCATCCTCGACGGGGTCTTCGTCCCGGACCGCCACATCGTCCGCGTCGTCCCGGCGGGAGCGGCGGGGCTGGACGCGTTCGTCCTCGGCGTCTTCGCCTGGGCGCTGCTCGGCTTCGGCAACGTCTACTACGCGATGGCGCAACGCGCGCTCGACCTCGTCGTGGAGAGCGTGAAGAAGAAGCGCTCGGTGGCGCTGTCGCGCCCGATGGCCTACCACGCGGGCGTGCAGCAGGGCGTGGCCGAGATGGTGCTCGAGCTCGAAGGGGTGGGGCCCCACCTCGACCGTGTCGCACGGGAATGGTCCGACGGCGTCGACCACGGACACGGCTGGGTCGTCAAGATCTTCGCCGCCAAGTACCACGCGGTCGAGAGCGCCTGGCGCGTGGTGGACCGGGCGCTCGACCTCGCCGGCGGCTTCGGGATCTTCGCGCGGGGGCCGTTCGAGCGGCTCTTCCGCGACGCGCGGCTCGGCCGCATCCACCCCGCGAACTCGATGCTGACGCACGAGATCTGCGCCAAGCTGACGCTGGGCATCAGCCCGGACGAGACACCCCGGTGGGGGTGAGCGCGGCGGCGCGACGGGGCGCCTCGCGTCGTGCCTCACGTTGCCGGCGCTCTCGCCAACGCCGTGGGTTTCCCCGATCGCGGGAATGACGACGGGCGGAGTCCGGAGAAGCGGCGAGAGGGCTGCGTGGGAGAGCCCGCACGTGAGAGCCCGAGCACCGCGCCGGTGCCCGGGCTCTCGGTCCACGGAGGCGGACTTCCTGCCGTTCCCGCGGCGGCTTCACTCGGCCGGCGCGGGCGCCGGTTCGATGCGCCAGACCCACCGACCCGCGCGCCCGCGAGGATGACGCTCGACCCCCGGAGCGTCTCGCGAGAGAACCGCCGTCGAGTCTCCCGTCACCCCACCACCCCGGCGATGTACGCGTGCAGGTGCTGGTTCTCCATCTCCAGGCTGCGCCGCACCGCGTTGACCACGTCGCCGATGGAGATGATCCCGCACAGGCCGCCGCCGTCGACGACCGGCAGGTGCCGGAAGTGCCCCTCGGTCATGGTGTCCATGACCGAGGCGATCGCCGCGTCGGGGGTGGCGGTGACCACGTCGGCGGTCATCAGCCGCTCGACGGGCGAGCTGGAGAAGCCCTCGGGGTCGCGGGCCGCCGCGCGCATGAGGTCCCGCTCGCTGATGATCCCGCGGATGCGCTGATCCGGCGGGCCGAGAACGACGAGCGCGCCGATGTTGTGCTGCACCAGGAGGTGCAGGGCGTCGAGCGCAGTGGCGCCGGGGGCGAGGGTGACGACGTGCTGGCCCTTGGCGCGGAGGAGGTCTCGGATGGTCATGGGCGTGTCTCCGGGCGTGGTGTGGAGAGGCGAGCGGTACGACGGCTGGACTGCGGAGGGCGTCGCGAGCACGATGCCCTGCAGCGAGTGTACTCGCGGGGAGCCGGCAGCGCAACGGCTTCGTTCATGGCCGCCGGCCACGCACTCTAGAGGTATCGCTCCCGCTCCCACGGGTGGACCTGAGCGCGATACTCCTCCCACTCCGCGCGCTTCGACGCCATGAAGGCGGAGTAGACGTGCTCTCCGAGCGCCGCGCGCACGACGCGGTCGCGCTCCATCTCGTCCAGCGCCTCGCCGAGGTCGCGCGGCAGGTCGGGGATGCGCAGGCGGCGGCGCTCGCGCGCGGTCATCGCGGCGAGGTCCTTGTTCGTGGGGTCGCCGGGGTCGGTCTCCCGCGCGATGCCGTCCAGCCCGGCCGCGAGCTGGACGGCGAGGGCGAGGTAGGGGTTCGCGGCGGGGTCGGGAAGGCGGAGCTCGCAGGCGGTCTCCGGACCGCGCGTGGCGGGCACGCGCACGAGCGAGGCGCGGTTGTGCAGCGCCCACGAGACGTTCACCGGCGCCTCGAACCCGGGGACGAGCCGCTTGTAGGAGTTCACCAGCGGGTTGGTGATGGCGCAGAACCCGCGCGCGTGCGCCAGCAGCCCGCCGACGTAGTAGCGCAACGTCTCCGAGAGGCCCTCGCGGGCGTCCGGGTCCGCGAAGAGATTCCGGCCCTCCTCGAGGAGCGACTGCGAGACGTGCAGGCCGGAGCCGTTCCGCCCGAAGACCGGTTTGGGCATGAACGAGGCGCGTAGCCCGTGCCTGAGGGCGACGGTGCGCACCACGTGGCCCACCAGCTGCAGCGTGTCCGCGGCGCGCAGGGCGGCGTCGGGCAGCAGCGTGATCTCGTGCTGACCGGCCGCCATCTCGTGGTGGATCTCCGAGACGCCGACGCCGAGCGCGAGTAGCGCGGCGAGGACGTCCCGGGAGACCACCTCCCCGCGGTCGAGCGGGCTCACGCCGAAGTAGCCGCCGCCGTCGGCCGCGACGGGTGCGCTACCGCCCGGCTCGAAGAGGAAGAACTCGATCTGGGCGCCGATCCGTGCCTCCCAGCCCCGCGCCGCCAGCGCGTCGACCGCCCGCCGCAGGACGTGGCGCGGATCGCCCTCGAAGCGCATCCCGTCGGCCTTGTGGACGTCGCACATCAGCCGCGCCACGCGCGCCCGCTCCCCGCCCCAGGGGAAGACGCGGAGCGTGGACGGCTCCGGCCGCAGGTACATGTCCGTCTCCTCGCCCCGGATCTGGCCGTCGATCGAGGAGCCGTCGAAGAGGATGCCGCCCGCGAGCGCCGCCTCGAAGAGGGCGGGCGGCACCTCCACCGCCTTCGGCGCGCCGAGGATGTCGCACGTCTCCAGCCGCAGGAGGCGCACGCCGTACTCGCGCAACAGGGCCAGCACGCTCCCTCCGTCCAGCCGGTCGGGCTCGGGGAGGGAGATCTCGTTCACGGAATCGAAGAGTGGTTCGATCGCCATTCACCTGCCGTCGGGTTCGGGGAACGCCTCTCGTGCGGCGCACAATCTGTCACTCAACGCGCCGGGGGGACAGGCGCCGTGGCGTCTGTCCCCCCGTGAGAGCCCCGAGAGGGGCCGCGCGTTACTTCACGAAGAGCATGTCCCGGTAGGTCGGCAGCGGCCAGAAGTCGTCCGGCACCACCTTCTCCAGCCGGTCCGCCACGTCGCGCACCGCGGCCATCGCCGGGACGATGTGGTCGCGCATGTGGTAGGCCTTCGACTTCACGTCCTCGCCGCCCAGCTCGGCGTTCTGCTCGACGAGACGGTCGAGCGCGGCGCGGAGCTCGTTCACGAGCCCGTTGACCTTCTCGATCGTGGCCCGCGAGCCCGCGATGTCGAGGCCCGCGGCCGTCCCGCGTTCCGCGACCGCGAGGAGCTCGTTCAGGTAGCGGATCGCCGCCGGCAGGAGCATCGTCTCCGCCATCTCCGCCGTCGTCTCGCCCTCGATGTTGACGGTCTTGAAGTACTGGTCGAACGCGATCTCGTGGCGCGACTCCATCTCGCGCCGCGTGAGGACGCCGTACTTCTCGAAGATCGCCACGTGCGACTCGTCCTCGAGGTACTCGAGCGCGTCGAGGGTCGTGCGCAGGTTGAGGAGCCCGCGGCGCTCCGCCTCCTGCTGCCACTCCTCGCCATAGCCGTCGCCGTTGAAGACGATGCGGCGGTTTTCCTTGATCTCGCGGGCGAGCAGGTCGCGGAGCGCGTCCTCGAAGGCGACGCCCTTCTCGAGCTCCGCCTCCAGCGCGCTACACATCTCGTCGATCGCCTCGGCGACGATCGTGTTGATCACCGTCGCCGGGAACGAGATCGACTGCGACGAGCCCGGCGCGCGGAACTCGAACTTGTTCCCCGTGAAGGCGAACGGCGACGTGCGGTTCCGGTCGCCCGCGTGGCGCGGCAGCCGCGGCAGCACCGGCGTCCCCAGGCCGAGCAGGCCGCGCCGCTTGCTCGACGTCGCCGTGCCGCTCTTCTCGATCTGCTCCAGCACGTCCGTGAGCTGGTCGCCCAGGAAGATGGAGATGATCGCCGGCGGGGCCTCGTTGGCGCCGAGCCGGTGGTCGTTGCCGGCGTGCGCCACGCTGGCGCGCACCAGCCCCTGGTGGCGGTTCACCGCCCGGAGCACCGCCACGCAGAAGAAGAGGAACTGCATGTTCTGGTGCGGGTCGTCCCCGGGCTCGAGCAGGTTCGCCGACTCCGTGCCCATCGACCAGTTGATGTGCTTCCCGCTGCCGTTCACGCCCGCGAAGGGCTTCTCGTGAAGCAGGGCGACGAGCCCGTGCCGGCGCGCCGCGTCGCGGAGCTGCAGCATCATCAGCTGCTGGTGGTCCGCCGCGATGTTCGCGTTCTCGAAGATCGGCGCCATCTCGTACTGGCTCGGCGCGACCTCGTTGTGACGCGTCTTCAGCGGGACGCCCTGGCGATGGAGGTTGTGCTCCACGTCGCCCATGAAGCCGAGCACGCGCTCGGGAATGGTGCCGAAGTAGTGGTCCTCCAGCTCCTGCCCGCGCGGCGGCTTCGCGCCGAAGAGCGTGCGACCCGTCGTCACCAGGTCCGGCCGGCGGTAGTAGAACTCCGTCGGGATGAGGAAGAACTCCTGCTCCGGCCCGAGGGTCGCCAGCACGCGCTTCGCGGGCGCGCCGAAGAGCGTGAGCGCGCGCCGGGCCTGGCCGTCGAGCGCGTGCATCGAGCGCAGCAGCGGCGTCTTCATGTCCAGCGCCTCGCCCGTCCACGAGGCGAAGGCCGTCGGAATGGAGAGGAACGACGCCGCGGGCGTCTCGACGATGAACGCCGGAGAGGTCGGATCCCACGCCGTGTAGCCGCGCGCTTCGAAGGTCGCGCGCAGGCCGCCCGAGGGGAACGACGACGCGTCCGGCTCGCCCTGGATCAGGTCCTTGCCCGAGAACTCCGCCACCGCGCCGCCGCCCTGGTTCGGCGTGATGAACGAGTCGTGCTTCTCCGCGGTGTAGCCGGTCAGCGGCTGGAACCAGTGCGTGTAGTGCGTCGCACCCTTCTCGATCGCCCACTCCTTCATCGCCAGCGCCACCGCGTCGGCGACCGTCGCGTCCAGCTCGCTCCCCTGCTCGATCGTCGCGATCAGCGCCTTGTAGACCTCCTTCGGCAGCCGCGAGCGCATCTCCGAGAGCCCGAAGGTATGGGCCCCGAAGATCTCCTCCATCTTGTCCGCCGGCGGAAGGTTCCGCCGGTCCTTCCGGCCGTTCGTGCTCGGCGCCTCCCAGCGCGTCGCAGCGGCCAGCGTGTCGAAGCGAGCTGCAGGCTTCGCCATGATGCGTTCCTCGAATCAGGGATGGTGACGAAATGGCACGTGAAGAAGGTCGGCCGGGCTCGGCGTCTCCTCCGCTCCGTCCCGCCCGGAACCCGTTTCCGCGGCGGGGTACGGCACGCGCAGCTGTGTGGTCTCCTTCAACGTCGACAGCACGATGCTCGTCTGCGTCCACTCGACGCCCGGCCAGGCCTGCACCTCCGCGAGAAGGCGCTCCAGCGCCCCGGTGTTCTCCACCCGCACCTTCAGCAGGTGCGAGCCCTGGCCCGTGACCGAGTGGCACTCCAGCACCTCCGGCGCACCCTCCGCCGCGGCCCGGAAGTCCGGGAAGTGCTTCGAACCGCTCACGCCCGCGACGATGAACGCCGTGACGTCCAGCCCCAGCCGCTTCGGGTCCAGGATCGCCGTGAAGCCGCTGATCAGCCCCCGGTCCTCCAGCTTGCGCAGGCGCTCCGCCACCGCGGGCGCCGAGAGCCCCACCGAGCGTGCCAGGTCGTGCTGCGAGATCCGCCCGTGCTCCTGCAGGAGCTCCAGCAACTGGCCGTCGATTCTGTCGATGTTAAGCGCCATCTTAGCCGTGCCTGGGAAAGAAAGGCAACCGGGCGCCGGCTGCCGAAGAAAATAAAGGCCGCTGCGCGTGCGCGCAAGGGCCTGTGCGCGTCAGTCGTAGCGGCGCAGCGCGGCGAAGGGGCGCTGGCCCGGGAGCGGAACCTTCACCCCGGGGTTGAGGATGCCCTTCGGGTCGAAGGCCTCCTTCACCTCCCGGAAGAGATCCAGCAGCCCGGCTCCCCAGATCGTCTCCAGATAGGGCGCGCGGAGGCGGCCGTCGCCGTGCTCGCCCGTGAGCGTGCCGCCGAGCGCGGCGATCTCGGCGGCGATCTCGGCGAGGACGGCTTCCAGCGTGTCCCGCCAGCCCGGCGCGTGGACGTCGACGAGCGGGTTGACGTGGAGGTTGCCGTCGCCGGCGTGGCCGAAGATGACGGCGGGAAGGCCGTGCTCCGCGAGGACGCGGCGAAGGACGCGGACGTAGTCGGGGAGGCGGTCGACGGGGACGACGCCGTCCTCGATGAACTGCATCGAGACCCGGTTTCCGGCCTCGCGGGCGATGATCGGGCTCGCGGCGTGGCGGATCTCCCAGAGGCGCTCCCGCTCGCCCGGGTCGGTGGCGAGCACGACGCGCGAAGCACGCCCGCGAGCGGCCGTCTGCACCCGCTGGAGACCCTCCCGGACCTCGGCGTCCGAGTCGCCCTCCATCTCGACGATGAGGACGGCTTCGAGCCCCGGGCGGAGCGGGTAGGCCTCGTCGGCGCCGGCATTGCGGACGAGCTCGAGGAAGGTGCGGTCGAGCATCTCGCACGTGGCCGGCCCGGCGGGGAGGATCGCCTGGACCGCCGCACCCGCGTCCTCGAGCGAGGTGAACTCGAGGAAGGCGACGCCCCGGTGCGAGGGGCGCGGCGCGAGGCGCAGCGTGCCCCCGACGAGGAGCGCGAGCGTTCCCTCGCTGCCGACGAGGAGGTCGACCGCGTCCCCCGTGCGGAGATAGTCGAGCAGCGCGTAGCCCGAGGAATTCTTCCGGACGCGGGGCCAGCGGGCCTCGATCTCGGCGCGCGCGGGCCGGACCGCCGCGTCGACGCGGTCGAGGACGGCGCGAAGCGCCGGGTGCTCCGGGCGGCGGCCGCGCTCGACGCGGACGCGCTCGCCCGTGGCGAGGACGGCGTCCACGGCCCGCGTCCAGGCGCGCACCGAGCCGTACTTCACGGAGTGGGCGCCCGCGGAGTTGTTGGCGAGCATCCCGCCGAGGGTGCAGCGCGCGCCGCTGGAGGGGTCGACGGGGAAGTGGAGCCCGGCCGGCGAGCACGCGGTGTTCAGCTCCGCGAGCGTCACGCCCGGCTGCACGTCGACGAGGCGCGCCCCGGCCTGCACCGGCCCGACGCGGCGGAACTCGCGCATGAGGTCGACGACGACCCCGACGCCGACGTTCCCGCCCGGCATCCCGGTTCCCGCGCCGCGGGGCACGAGCGGAGTGTCGCTCTCGGCGGCCCAGCGGACCAGCGCCCCCACGTCCGCGGCGTCGCGCGGCACGGCGACCGCGCCCGGCACGACGGCGAGAATGCCCGACGCACCCGCGTAGGGAGCGCGTTCCTCGGGGGCGACGAGCCACTGCCCCGCGAACTCGGCCGGGCGGTCGGGAGATCGGTTCATCACGGAAGCGACGTTGCGGGCGGACCGGCGAAGCGCGACACGATGTGCCCGCCGCGCGCCGCGCACAAGACCGAAAAGCGAGCGCCCCCCGCGGGGCGTCGCGGGGGGCGGGTACCGGACACGGCTCCCCTCACTCGCGGCAGTCGGCGCAGTAGCCGACCACCTCCAGGCGGTAGCTCTCCACCTGGAAGCCGTTGCCCGGCCGGATGGTGGGAAGCGCGCCGCTCACGCCGGCGCTGCTCACGTCGCTCACCCTGCCGCACTTCAGGCATCGCGCGTGGAAGTGCTCGTCGGTCCGCGGGTCGTAGCGCGCGGAGCCGTCACCGTAGGTCAGCTTGGCGGCCAGGCCACAGCTCACCAGCGTTTCGAGCGCCTTGTACACGGTGGCCAGAGAGATGTCCGCGATCTGGGCCCGGACGGCGGTGAAGACCTCGTCGGCCGTCGGATGATTGCCCGCCGAGCTGAGGACCCGGTAGACCGCGGCACGCTGCTCGGTGTAGCGCTGGCCGTTGGCCTCGAGCGCCTCACGCAGATCCTCTTCGGAGACGCTGACCAGGGGGAGGGTAGTGGTCATGACTGTTCTCGAGAGATGCACCGCCCGGCGTGACGACCCTGCCAACTTTCGTTCGATGCGATACTTAACCTTCGAAAATTAGGACGTTCGGGCCGTGGCTGTCAACCGGCACGCCCGCCGGGCTCCGGACTTGGCAACGGGGTCCGGAACGTGCATTTTCCCGCACTCGCCATCCGACGACGGGAGAGCCAGGGTGAAGAGCCGGACGATCTGTCTGCTGGGAATCGCGACGTTGCTGTCGGCCTGCGGGCCGGCGGACGACGTGCGCGTGCAGGCCCTGCCGCCCCTGAAGCACGCCTCGCTGGAAGCGCGCGCGGGGCTGCCCGAAGTCTCCGGGCTGTGGCGCTTCGCCGGCTGGGAGCTCGCGCCCGGCGACAGCGCCGACCTGAGCGCGCCGCTGCCGGGCTTCGGCTCGCTCTGGCTGCGGACGCAGAAGCGAGATTCGCTCGCGGGCCTCTACGTCACCAGCGGAGGGCGCGCGCCCCTGGTCGGCGAGGCCCGGCGCGACAGCGTGCTCTCGCTCGTCACGGTGCTGGCGCCGGGCGACGCGCGCTTCCTGGCCGGGGAGCTCGCCCGCGATACCCTCTGGCTGGAGCTCACCTCGCTGGTGGACCCGGCCGCGTGGCCGAACGGCGCGCGCGCGGCGTTCGTGCGCTCCCCGGTCGCGTCGACCTTCGTTCGCATCCAGGGCGCTCCCGTACCCGTGCCCGCCGAATCCGCGCTCGTCGACACGACGACCGTGGCCGCCCCCGCGACTCCGGCGCCCGTGACGGCGGAGCCCACGCCCGCTACGCCGACGCCCGCGATGCAGCAGCCGGCGACGCGGCAGCCCGCGCCGGCTCCCTCCGGGCCGACTCGCCCGACGCCGACCCCGCCGGCCCCGCCGGCGCAGGCATCGCCTCCCTCCACCCCCGCGCAGCAGCCGCCCGCGGCGACGCCCACGCCCGCCCAGCCGAAGCCCGCACCGGACACGGCGAAGCCCCGGAAGATCCACCTCCTCGGGGAGCCGGTGGACTCGGCGGGGCCCTAGGCCGGGCCGCGCGGCACACACGTTGCTCCGGCTGGCTCTCCGTCGCCACGTCCACCGGATGCGGAGGAGGAGAGCGTGACCGAGCCCAACGAAGATCCACCGTTCGAGGGCGGCTCCCAGCCGGTGCCGCAGCGGCCGCCCGGCATGCCGGGTCCCGGTCGGAGCACGGCGCAGGTGGTGGTCCTCGTCATCGCCGCGCTCGTCATCGTGGCCGTCCTCATCTGGATCTTCGTGCCCATCGGCGCGAGCTGACGGTCGCGCGGCGCCCTCAGTGCAGCGCGGCGCGGGCGCGCTGCACGCGCTCGCCGTAGGCGGCGACCTGCGCCGCGACCTGCTCGGGCGTCCACTGCAGCTCCGGCGTGCGCGCCATCCTCAGCGCCACCTCCTCCGCCACCGTCATGCCTCCGTCGGCCGCCTCGTCGAAGAGTCGCGTGCGGCGGCGCAGCACGTCGTCCAGCGTCATCGCCATCTCGCGGCGCACCGCGTGCTCCACCTCCGCCTGGAGATAGGGGTGCGGCGGCAGGATCTGCGCGCCGATCTCCGGACGGGCCCGGATGCGCTGCAGGATCTCCTCCGCGGCCGTGCCGTGGGCGCGCGCCAGGTGCTCCGCGCTCGCGTCCGTGATCCCCAGCGCACGGGCCTCGCGGCCGATCCTCGCGCGCAGCGCCTCCCAGTCCGCCGGCGCGCCGGGCAGCGGGAGGTGCTCGGAGTAGAAGGCGCCCGACTCGACGCCGTGCTCCCGGCGCAGGATGGAGGCGGCGCGCTCCGCGGCTTCCACCGCCATCACCCGGAAGGTCGTCAGCTTGCCGCCCGCGATGCAGAGCAGCCCGCCCGGCTCGCGCCAGATCTCGTGCTCGCGCGACGTCTGGCCGGCGCTCACGTTGGAGCCCGGCGCGAGGAGCGGGCGCACCCCCGCCCAGGTGCCCACCACGTCCGCGCTGGTGAGCCGCGCGGAGGGGAAGAGCGCGTTGGCGGAACGGATCAGGTACTCCACGTCGCCTACGCCGGCCGCGACCTCGCCCGGCGGGCCCGCGAAGTCGGTATCGGTCGTCCCCACGTACGTCGCGTCGCGCCACGGCAGCACGAACATGACGCGGCCGTCGACCGGCGAGCGGAAGATGATCGCGCCGCGGTTGCCGAGCCGGCCGGGCGGCAGCTCGATGTGGACGCCCTTGGTGGGGCGCAGGCGGGGTGGGGCGGCGGGGTTCGCCAGGCACCGGATCTCGTCGGTCCACGGCCCCGTCGCACTGAGGACGAGCCGTGCGCGCACCTCGGTCCGGGCGCCGCCGAGGGTGTCCTCCACGACCGCGCCGGCGATCCGGCCGTCGGGGCCGTGGAGGAAATCCGTCACCGCCGCGCGCGAGACCAGCGTCGCGCCGGTCTCGTGGGCGGCCTGCGCCACCGCCAGCGTGAGCCGCGCGTCGTCCACCTGCGCGTCCGAGTAGAGGGCCCCCCCGCGCAGACCCCCGCGGGAGAGCCCCGGCTCGCGGCCCAGCACCCCGCCGCGGCTCAGCATCCGGTGGTTTCGCACCCCGGAGAAGAGCGACAGCGCGTCGTAGAGCCACATCCCCGCCGCGAGCATCATCATCCCCGGCCCCGCGCCCCGGTAGACGGGAAAGAGAAAGCGCAGCGGCCGCACCAGGTGCGGCGCCAGCTCCAGGAGCCGACGCCGCTCGCCCAGTGCTTCGAAGACCAGCCCGAAATCGAGCGCCTCCAGGTACCGCAGCCCTCCGTGGATCAGTCGCGACGAGCGGCTGCTCGTTCCCTCCGCGAAGTCTCCCCTCTCCACCAGCGCGACGTCCAGCCCCCGGCCCGCCGCCTCGCGCGCGGTGCCCACGCCGGTGATCCCGCCTCCGACCACCAGCAGGTCGAAGGTGCGCCCTCCGAGCGACGCCCACTGGGCCGCTCTCGATGCTGCGGAGAAGGGCAGCTCACCCGCACTTCGTTCGCTCTCCGTCACTCGCTGCTCCCGTTTTAGGGACTCCGCTCGCCGCGCACGCCCGTTGCACGCCCCGGGCCGCCGGTGTGGAACGGCTCTTGAGAGCAAACTACCGCTTCGGCCCTCGCTCCGGCGAGGCCGATCTCGGCTTGACACTCGGGAGCGGCGCGACGTATTATGGGCGCCGTACTCCAAGTGAATGATTTCACAAACTCCGGAAGGGGCCGACGCGCGGTATGCTTCAATCGTACCTCCCCATCCTGATCATCCTGGTGCTCTCCGTGGCCCAGGCCATCGGCATGGTCGTGCTCTCGACGGCGCTGAGCCCGACGAAGCGGACGCGGGTCAAGGAAGCGCCCTACGAGTCGGGCATGGACCCGCTGGGTGACACGCGTGCGCGGCTCTCGATCAAGTTCTACGTCGTGGCGATCCTCTTCATCGTCTTCGACGTGGAGACCGTATTCCTGGTACCGTGGGCGGTGGTGATGCGCCGCGTGGGCGTGGCGGGCTTCGTCGCGGCGGCGATCTTCATCTTCATCCTCACGGTCGGTCTGATCTACGAATGGAAGAAGGGAGCGCTCGAATGGGACTAGACGACCGATCCCTGCCGACGCATCAGGGCAACGTGTTCTCGGGTCAGCCGGGCTTCCTGACGACGAAGCTGGACGCACTGGTGAACTGGGCGAGAGAGAACTCGCTCTGGCCCATGCCCTTCGGCACCGCCTGTTGCGCCATCGAGATGATGGCCACGGCGGCCTCGCGTTACGACCTCGCGCGCTTCGGAATGGAGCGCATGAGCTTCTCGCCCCGGCAGGCAGACATGCTGATCTGCGCGGGGCGAGTTCCGTACAAGATGGCGTCGGTGCTGCGGCGCATCTGGGAGCAGATGCCGCAGCCGAAGTGGTGCGTCTCGATGGGCGCGTGCGCCTCCTCGGGCGGCGTCTTCGACGTCTACAGCATGGTCCAGGGCATCGATACCATCATCCCGGTGGACGTCTACGTGCCCGGGTGCCCGCCGCGGCCCGAGGGGCTGATGTACGGCATCCTGATGATCCAGGAGAAGATCCGCCGCTCCAGCCCGACGAGCCAGTGGGTGGCGGACGAGGATCTGGTCGCGGGGCTGCCGGCGCTCCCCGAGCAGTCCGTGGACCTGGTGACGGCGCCCTTCGGCAACTCGACGAACCAGAACCGCTCGAGCGGCCTCGTCTCCACGGGCGCCATCGTGCGGCCGAACGACCGACAGCCGATAGCCGATAGCCAAGCATGAGCGACGAATTCAAGAAGGGCCTGGAAGGTCTGGAGCAGGGCCCGGCCACCACGCCGGCGGGCGCGCCCGAGGCGCCGCCGCAGGCGGAGGGCCTCCCCGCGCACCCGACGGTCGACGCGCTGCGCTCGCGCTTCGGCGACGCCGTCCTGCGCCACGAGGTGGTTGCGGGCGACGAGCACATCGTCTACGTCGTGCCGGAGCGGGCGAAGGAGATCCTCGCCTGGCTGCGTGACGAGCCGGGCCACCGCTACGACTATCTCAAGGACGTGACCGGGATCGATTACGGCGACGGCGTACGCCTGCAGGTGGTCTACGAGCTGTGGTCGATGGAGTTCAGCCGGCAGCTGCGCGTCAAGGCCGAGCTGCCGCTGAACGAGCTGGAGATCGACTCCGTCTATTATCTCTGGCGCGCGGCCGACTGGCTGGAGCGCGAGGTCTACGACATGTTCGGCGTCGTCTTCCGCGGGCACCCGGACCTGCGACGCATCCTGATGCCGTTCAACTACGCCGAGGGATATCCGCTGCGGAAGGACTTCCCCCTGCGCGGCCGCTTCTCGCGCATGGAGCAGACGCGGCGCGCACTGTCGCTCAAGGTCGAGGACCATTATTCGCCGCGCGAGATCGAGGTGGCGCGCCGGCTCGGACAGCCGCTGCCCAACGTGATGGGCAACGACGGCGGCCCGGGCGAGCCGAACCCCGGCCTCCCCGGCGTGGGGATGCACTGACTGACATGGCTACTACCACGAAGCGGCGCAGCGTCGTCTACAACGTCACGCGCAACCCGGAGCTGGGCGCGGGTGGCGGCATCGTGCACGCGCCGATCGTCCCCGTCGAGGGCGAGGTGCTCGTCGAGGAGAGCGACGACATCAGCGGTGAGCACATGCTCATCAACATCGGCCCCCAGCACCCCGCCACCCACGGCGTGCTGCGGCTGGTGCTCGAGCTCGACGGCGAGACGGTCATCAGGTGCACGCCGCACATCGGCTACCTGCACTCCTCCTTCGAGAAGCTGGGCGAGTACCGCACCTGGAACCAGATCGTCCCGCTCACCGACCGGATGGACTACCTGGCGCCCCTCATCTACAACTGCGCCTACGCGATGGCGGTGGAGAAGATGATGGGGATCGAGGTGACGGAGCGCTGCAAGGTGCTGCGCGTCATCCTCATGGAGCTGGACCGCATCTTCTCGCACCTCCTGTGGCTCGGCACCACCGGCATCGACCTCGGCGCGTTCACGATCTTCCTCTACACCTTCCAGGAGCGTGAGCGCATCTACAACCTGCACGAGGCCTACACCGGAGCGCGCATCACCACCAGCTCGACGCGCATCGGCGGAATGATGGCCGACCTGCCGCCGGGGTGGATCGACCAGCTCCAGCTCTTCGTGAACACCTTCCCGAAGACGCTCGACGAGGTCGACACGCTGCTGACCAACAACGCGATCTGGCTCGGCCGCACGCAGGACGTCGGGGTGATCTCCCCGGCGGACGCCGTCAACTTCGGCCTTTCCGGTGCCAACCTGCGCGCCTCGGGCGTGAGCTACGACGTGCGCAAGGACCGGCCGTACTACGATTACGAGACCTACGACTTCGACGTCCCCGTCGGCGAGCACGGCGACATCTACGATCGCTACCTCGTGCGCATGGAGGAGATGCGCCAGAGCATCCGGCTCCTCCAGCAGGCGATCGACCGGCTGCCGGGCGGCCCCGTCAACATCGACGACCCGCGCGTCATCCTGCCGCCGAAGACCGCGGCGATGAACGACATGGAGAGCATGATCCATCACTTCAAGATCGTGATGGAGGGCGTTCGCGCGCCGGTCGGCGAGAGCTGGTTCTCGGTGGAGAGCTCGAAGGGCGAGCTGGGGATGTACGTCGTCTCCGACGGCGGGAGCAAGCCGGTGCGCTGGCGCGTGCGCGGCCCCAGCTTCATCAACATCGCGGCGCTCCCGCACATGATCGAGGGCGCGCTGCTCTCCGACGTCATCGCGGTCAACGCCTCGCTGGACATCGTGCTGGGAGAGATCGACCGGTAGGAGGGTCGTCGGTCGTCGGCGGTCGGTCGTCTGTCACGACCGGCGCCCGGGGACCGGAGACCGACGACTGATGACTGACGACTGAAGACCTATGAGCGTAAACGATAAGAACCCGGGCTTCGCGGGCGACACGGGCGAGTTCCCGAACCTCACCGAGGCCGATATCCGTGGCACCGCTTACGTGGGCACGCGGCCGCTCGACGGCGGCCACGCCTCCGTCGCCGGAACGATGCCGTACCAGCTGGCGACGCGTGGCCCCGCGGAGGGACCGATCTTCACCGGTCCCTACGAGGAGCGGCTGGCGAAGGTGATCTCGCGCTACCCGGACCGGCAGGCGGCGCTGCTGCCTGCGCTGCACATCGCCCACGAGGTCCGCGGCTACGTGAGCCCCGAGGCGATGGAAGAGGTCGCCGAGCGGCTGCAGCTTCCGCCCGCCTACGTGCGCGGCGTGACCACCTTCTACACCATGTACAACCTGCAGCCGCTCGGGAAATACCTGATCCAGGTCTGCACGAACATCTCGTGCAACCTCTGCGGCGGCGAGGACGTGCTGCACGCCTTCCTGGAGGCGACCGGCACCGAGATGGGCGAGGTCTCCGCCGACGGGCTCTACACGGTGATCGAGGTCGAATGCCTCGGCGCCTGCGGCTTCCCGACGGCCGTCCAGATCAACGAGCGCTACTTCGAGAACGTGAAGCCGGCGGACGTGCCGACGATCCTGGAGCAACTGAGATAGTCGTCGGCTGTCGGTCTCCGGCTGTCGGTCCGGGACTTCGTGACCGACGACGGACGGCGACCGACGACTGACGACCGAAGACTGAAGACGACCATGGCATATCCATACAGCCACCCGAGCGAGGTCCGGATCCTGTCGAAGTACTTCGGCGATCCGGAAGCGCGCACGCTCAAGGGGTGGGAGGCGCGCGGGGGGTATCAGGGGCTGCGCAAGGCGCTCGGAATGGAGCGCGGCGACGTCGTCAACGAGGTGAAGACGTCCGGGCTGCGCGGGCGCGGCGGGGCGGGCTTCCCGACGGGCGTGAAGTGGAGCTTCATGCCCAAGGACAGTGGCAAGCCGCACTTCCTGCTCTGCAACGCGGACGAGTCGGAGCCGGGTACTTTCAAGGACCGCGAGCTGATGCGCTGGACGCCGCACCAGCTCATCGAGGGCTGCCTGATCGGCGCCTATGCCATCCAGGCGAGCCACGCCTACATCTACATCCGCGGCGAGTTCTTCGAGCCGGCGCAGATCCTGGCGCGCGCCATCGAGGAGGCATACGCGGCCGGTTACGCCGGGAAGGACGTGATAGGGAGCGGCGTCACCCTCGACATCACGCTTCACCTGGGCGCCGGGGCGTACATCTGCGGCGAGGAGACCGGGCTGATGAACTCGCTGGAGGGCCGCCGCGGCGAGCCGCGGGTCAAGCCGCCCTTCCCGGCCGTCTCGGGCGCGTTCGCCAAGCCCACGACGATCAACAACGTCGAGACGCTCTGCACCGTGCCGCACATCCTCACCAACGGCGGCGCCTGGTACCGGCAGTGGGGAACCGAGAAGTCGACGGGCACCAAGCTCTTCTGCGTCTCGGGCCACATCGCGCGGCCCGGGAACTACGAGATGCCGCTCGGCTTCAACTTCAAGGAGTTCCTCTACGACGTCTGCGGCGGCATTCCGAACGATCGCAAGCTCAAGGCGGTGATCCCCGGCGGCTCGTCCGTGCCCATCATGGCCGCCGACGAGATCGACGTGCCGATGGACTACGAGGGCTTCGTCGCCGCCGGCACCATGCTCGGCGCGGGCTCCGTCATCGTCATGGACGAGACGACCGACATCATCCGGCAGGTCGGCCGCATGGTGGACTTCTACTCGCACGAGAGCTGCGGCCAGTGCACGCCCTGCCGCGAGGGTACCACCTGGGCGTCCAAGATCTACAGGCGCATCCGGGCCGGCTTCGGAACCGAGGACGACCTCCAGACGCTCCTCGACATCTCCGACAACATGACGGGGAAGACGATCTGCGTGCTCTCCGACTCCTGCGCGGCCCCGATCGTCTCGTCGATCCAGAAGTTCCGCGACGAGTATCTGGCCGTGGTCGAGCGGAGCGAGCCGGTAGTGGCGGAGATTGCGTAAGGAGCTATCAGCTATCGGCTGTCGGCTACCAGTAGCCGGGCTGATGGCTGATGGCCGATAGCCGATAGCTAACGAAGAGGAGGCCCCAGTTGGCCGACGAGACGAAGAATCCCGAGACCGTCACCGTCACCATCGACGGCGTGCAGATCGAAGTGCCCAAGGGCACGACGATCCTCGACGCCGCCGCCCGGGTGGGCGTGGACGTGCTGCACTACTGCTACCACGAGGGGCTCAGCGCGCCCGCGCAGTGTCGCATGTGCCTGGTGGAGGTGGAGAAGGCGCCCAAGCTGATGCCGGCCTGCGTGACGACCGTGGCCGACGGCAACGTGATCCTCACGCAGAGCGAGAAGGCGCTCAAGTCGCGCGAGGGCACGCTGGAGTTCTACCTCGTCAACCACCCGCTCGACTGCCCCGTCTGCGACCAGAGCGGCGAGTGCAAGCTGCAGGACTACGTCTCGGAAGAGGGCAGGGCGATGGGTCGCCTGCGCGAGCCCAAGCGCGTCTTCGGCCGCGACGACTTCGGCGGAGACGTCCTCTACGAGGGCGACCGCTGCATCATGTGCACGCGCTGCGTGCGCTTCATGCGCGAGGTGGCGCAGGACGAGCGTCTCTCCATCGTCTCCCGCGGCTCGCGAAACGTGATCGACACCTTCTTCGACGAGGGCCTCGGGGGCAACATCTGGGCGGACAACGTCATCGACATCTGCCCGGTCGGAGCGCTCGTCTCGAAGGACTTCCTGCACAAGGCGCGCGCCTGGGACCTGGACCGCGTCCCCTCCGTCTGCCCGAACTGCTCGCAGGGCTGCAACATCACCCTGCAGACGCGCGACAACGAGGTGATGCGCCTGAAGCCGCGGCCCAACGAGGAGGTGAACTCCTTCTGGATGTGCGACTACGGGCGGCTGAACTACTCGTGGATCAACCGGAAGGGCCGCATCGAGGCGCCGCTGGTGCGTGAGGGCGGCCGCATGGTGCCGATGTCGTGGAGCGACACGCTGCTGCGCCTGGCCGAGGCTGCGAAGGTCGCGAGCGGCGGCGTGCGGGCGGTCGTCTCGCCCTTCCTCTCCAACGAGGACCTCGGCGCCGCGCGCCGGCTCGTCGACGCGCTGGGTGGCGGTGAGGGCGTCTACCGCTCGGCCAAGGGCGAGGAGGTCGTCCTGCCGGGCTTCCCGGCGCTGGCGCTCCGCGAGGACCGGGCGGCGAACGTGAAGGGCGCCGAGCTCTTCGGCTTCACGCGCACGGGCGACGGGGCGGGGAAGGGCGGCCTGGAGGTCGCGGGCGCCCACGGCGGCGTGCTGGTGGTCGTCGGCGACGACCTGGAGGACGCACCCGCCGACTTCGGCGCCGGCGCGGGCCTCTTCGTCTACGTGGGGCACGTCCTCAGCCCGGCCGCCCGCAACGCCCACTTCGTCCTGCCCGCGACCACCTTCGCGGAGATGGAGGGGACGTTCACCAACGTCAACTACCGGGTGCAGCGCTTCTGGCCCGCGCTCCAGGTACCGGGCATGGCGCGGCCGACGTGGCAGGTGCTCGGCGTGCTGCTCGCCGGGCTGCTCGGCGGGGCCGTGCCCGCCACGCCGGAGCAGGCGTTCGAAGGGCTGGCGGAGCTGCGGGCCGAGTTCTCGGGCATCCGCTACGCGGACCTGGGCGCGCACGGCCGGCCGCTGCCGCAGCTCGGGCAACTGGCCGAGGCGGCGGGCGACTAGAGCGATCACGGGAACGAAGCCAGAGAGATCCGAATCTCCATGAACCATCAATTGCCCGTCTTCCCGGTCGGCCAGCTCTCGACCACGGCCTTCGTGGTCTTCGCCATCCTCAAGGTCCTGGTGATCTTCGTGGCGGTGCTGGTGATCGTGGCGATGCTCACGCTGCTGGAGCGCAAGATCAGCGCGTGGATGCAGGACCGGCTCGGCCCCAACCGCGTGGGCCCCGGCGGTCTGCTGCAGCCCGCGGCCGACGGTCTGAAGAACATCCTCAAGGAGGAGACGAACCCGGCGCAGGCGCACCGGATCTTCTTCGTCCTCGCGCCGATGCTCTCCATCATCCCGGCGATGGTGACCTTCGCCATCATCCCCATCGCCGCGCCGCTGCCCACCCGCTGGGGCGTGGTCCCGATGGTGATCGCCGACGTGCCCATCGGGATCCTCTTCCTGCTCGCCTTCAGTTCGCTCGGCGTCTACGGTATCGTGATGGCCGGCTGGGCGAGCATGAACAAGTACGCGCTGCTCGGCGGCCTGCGCGCGGGCGCGCAGATGATCTCCTACGAGATCGGCATGGGGCTGAGCCTGCTCAGCGTCTTCTTCATCGTCGGCAACGTCTCGCTCCCCGAAGTCGTCTGGGGCCAGCAGCGGATGCACCTCTGGTATGCCATCCCGCTCTCGGTCTCCTTTCTCTTCTTCTGGATCGCGTCCTTCGCGGAGACCAATCGTCTCCCCTTCGACCTCCCCGAGGCCGAGTCGGAGCTGATCACCGGGTACCACACCGAGTACTCGTCGATGAAGTTCTCCATGTTCTTCATCGCCGAGTACGCGCACGTCCTCACCGTCTCCATGCTCATGGCCACCCTCTTCCTGGGCGGCTGGGACATCCCGTTCTGGCAGGGCGACAACATGGCCGCGCTGGCCAGCGGCGCGGTGATCGGCCACGAGCCGCACTGGTGGATCACCGTCCTCACCTTCCTC
>DASSTO010000006.1:0-12868 GCA_035707865.1 Longimicrobiaceae bacterium
AGCAGCATCATCCAGGAGGCGGCGGGGGAGGAGGCGGAGATCATCTTCGGGGCGGTGCACGACAGCGCCCTGGAGGAGGAGATCCGCGTGACCGTCATCGCCACCGGCTTCGACAAGAGCGACTTCCTCCACGAGCGGGGCCGCACCGCGCACAGCCCGCCCGCCAGCCCGCGCCCCGCGGGTCACCAGCCCGGCCTCTCGCTCCACGGCACGCGCCTGGTGCGCCCCAGCACTCCGCCCGTCGCCGAGCAGGGGACGCTCGACCTTCAGATCCCGACCTTCATCCGCCGCCAGATGGACTGAGCGCAACCGAAACGGGAGCGAGCCCCGGTGCCGATGGCGATCCGGGGCTCACTCGTTCCGTGCACCGCTAACCGGGCCGGCCTCCCGGCTGCCCCCTTCCGGACGGACTCATGGTGACTTGCAGACAGCTCCGGCTCGCCGCTCTCGCGCTCGTCGTCCTCGCGACGCCCGTCGGGGCGCACGCACAGCAGGATCGCTCCGCCGGGCCCGACTCGGCGGGAGCGTGGGTGAGTACCTGGCGCGCCGCGCAGCAGCTGACGGAGAAGAGAAACCTGCCTCCCGCGCCGGGCCTGAGCGGCAACACGCTGCGCCAGGTCGTGCACGTCTCGATCGGCGGCGAGCGGCTCCGGGTGCGGTTCTCGAACGCCTTCGGAAATGCCCCGGTGACCATCCAGGCGGCGCACATCGCGCCCTCGGCGGGTGGAAGCGCCATCGACCCGAGCGGCGACCGCGCGCTGCGCTTCGGAGGGAGCGAGTCCGTCACCATACCCGCGGGCGAGGCCGTGGTCTCCGACGCGCTCGACTACCCGCTGAAGCCGCTGTCCAACGTCGCGATCACCCTTCACTTCGGCGGGACCTCGCGCAACGTGACCGGCCATCCCGGCTCGCGCACGACGTCGTACCTGCAGGCGGGCGATGCCGTCACCGCCACCGATCTCGCGGGTGCGGCCACGGCCGACCACTGGTACAACATCGCGGGCATCGACGTGGTGGCGCCCCGGGCGACGGCGATCGCCATTCTCGGCAACTCCATCACCGACGGCCGGGGCTCGACGACGAACGGAAACGACCGGTGGCCGGACAACCTCGCGCGCCGCCTCCAGGCGAACCCCGCCACCCGCGGCGTCGCGGTCCTCAACCAGGGAATCGGCGGGAATTGCGTGGTGCGCTTCTGCCTGGGCCCGCCCGCGCTGGCGCGCTTCGACCGCGACGTGCTGCGGCCGAACGGCGTGCGCTGGCTGATCGTGTTCGAGGGCGTCAACGACATCGGGGGCTCGCGCGGGGCGGAGGCGTCGGCCCGGGTGGCCCGCGAGCTGATCGCCGCATACCGCCAGTTCATCGGCGCGGCGCACGCGCACGGGATCGCCGTCTACGGCGCGACGATCACGCCTTTCGGCGGCTCGTTCTACGATTCGCCCGAGCACGAGGCCGCGCGGCGTACGGTGAACGACTGGATCCGGAGCTCCGGCGCGTTCGACGCCGTGATCGACCTGGACGCGGCCGTGCGCGACCCCGCGCACCCCTCCGCCCTGCTACCGGCCGCGGACAGCGGTGACCACCTCCATCCGAACCAGACGGGCTACCGGATGATGGCGGACGCCATCGATCTCGGGCTCTTCGCGCGATGACCGAACGGGGCGCGGCTGTGGAACCGAACACCCGCCTGGTGGTACCTGAACGCTCCGCGTCCGGCGAAAGCCGGCCGTGCGCTCCGTTGACAAGCGGCGGCGCCGGCCGGTAGCTTCATGCGATTCGTCCCGACCCCGGCCGACCCGTTGCTCCAACGGCTGTTCCCCTTTCTCCTCCCGCACGGGAGCGCGTACTTCTTCCGATGTTCGAAACCCTGAAGGCCCGTTTCATCATCATCCTCGCGCTCGTCGCCGTCAGCGTGGTGATGATGGCACGGCATGGCATCACCCTCGGGCTCGACCTCCAGGGCGGCACGCACCTGGCCCTCGAGGTGAGCGATCCCAACCACACGCTCAACGCCGCCCAGCGGGCGGACGCCATCGACCGGGCGCAGAAGATCATCCGCACCCGCATCGACGAGATCGGCGTCGCCGAGCCCGTGATCCAGAAGGTGGGCCGGGAGCGGATCCTCATCGATCTCCCGGGCGCGAACGCCGCCCAGCAGAGCCGCGCGAAGGCCATCATCCAGAAGACGGCCTTCCTCGAGTTCAAGATCGTCAAGCCGGCCAGCGACCTGCAGAGCGTGCTGCCGCGCCTCGACCGGGTCGTCGCGGAGGAGTTCGGCACCACGACCAAGACCGCGACCGGGGCCCCGGCCGCCGCGCCGGTCGCGGGCGGTCTCTTCCAGAAGGCCGGCCCGGATTCGTCCAAGGCGGACACGGCCCGGGCGGACACCGGGACCGATTCCGCCGGCGCAGCCGCGACGACGGGCGACTCGGCGAGCAGCAAGCCGTTCTCGTCCAAGCTCCAGCCCACCGGCGCGCTCGGCGAGTTCGCGGTTCTGAACTCGGACGTGCCGGCGATGGAGAAGTACCTCGCGTCGCCGCGGGTCCAGGAGATGCTGCCGCGCGGCGAGGAGTTCCGCTGGGGCATCGTCCCGACGAACGCGACACCCCAGCAGCAGCAGTACCAGACGCTCTACCTGCTGGACTCGCACGCCATGATGACCGGCGAGTACCTCGAGGACGCGCAGGCCCAGCGTGACCCGCAGTTCGGGCAGCCGATCGTCACCTTCAAGCTCAACCGCCAGGGCGGCCGCCTCTTCGGGCGCGCCACGGGCGAGCACATCGGCGACAACATGGCGATCGTGCTCGACAACAAGGTGTACAGCGCGCCCGTCATCCAGTCGCAGATCGAGGACAACGGGCAGATCACGATGGGTGGCGGCACCATCGAGGAGGCGCGCGACCTGGCGCTCGTGCTGCGCGCCGGTGCACTCCCGGTTCCGGTCAAGATCGTCGAGGAGCGCACCGTCGGTCCCTCCCTCGGCTCGGACTCGGTCCAGAAGGGGGAGCTCGCGTGCGTCATCGGCGTGCTCTTCGTCGTCGCCATCATGGTCGGCTACTACCGCTTCGCCGGCGTCATGGCCGTCGTGGCGCTGATCATCTACCTCGTGCTCACGCTCGGATCCATGGCGTTCGTGAACGCGACGCTCACCATGCCGGGCATCGCGGGCATCGTGCTCTCCGTTGGTATGGCAGTCGACGCGAACGTGCTGATCTTCGAGCGAATACGCGAGGAGCTGGAGTTGGGCCGGAGCGCGCGCGTGGCCGTGCACGAGGGCTTCTCGAACGCCATGTCCTCCATCGTCGACTCGCAGGTCACCACGCTGCTCACCGCGCTCGTGCTCTTCGAGTTCGGTACCGGGGCGATCAGGGGCTTCGCGGTCACGCTCTCCATCGGCATCATCGCGAGCATGTTCACGGCGATCTACGTGACGCGCTCCTTCTTCCTGCTCTATCTCGACCGCCGGGGAAGCACCGCCCGCGCGGTCAGCATCTGACCCGGACGACGAGGCAGTAAGCACATGCGTCTCTTTCATCACGCGAAGTACCCCTTCCTCGAGTGGCGCCGGAGGGCCTACGTCATCTCCGGGCTCCTCCTGGCGCTCGGGATCGGGGCCATGGTCTTCAACGTCTTCGACATCGGCTCCTGGCTGAACTACGGGGTGGACTTCCGGGGCGGCACGCTCGTCCAGGTCCACTTCACCCAGCCCACCACCGTCGAACAGGTCCGCAAGCTCAATGGCGGGTGGGAGATCCAGCGGCTCGGGGCCGCGTCGGCGAACGACTTCGTGATCCGCATGCCTTCGTTCAACGAGAACGCCGGTTCGGACACGAACACCCAGGTTCGTGACCTGCTGGCGCAGCGCTTCCCGGCGAACACCTTCCAGATCTCGCGCGTGGAGGCGGTGGGCCCGAAGGTGGGCAACGAGCTGCAGCAGAAGGCGCTCTACGCCATCCTCGCGTCGTTCGTCCTCACGCTGGTCTACCTGGCGTTCCGCTTCGAGTGGCGCTTCGGCGTGGCGGCGATCGGGGCGACGATGCACGACATCATCATCACGCTCGGCTTCCTCGCGCTACTGCGTAGCGAGATCTCTACGGGCACGGTCGCGGCCTTCCTGACGATCGTCGGCTATTCTCTGAACGACACGATCATCGTCTTCGACCGCATCCGGGAGAACCTGGCGAAGCACGGGCGCGGGGTGCCGTTCATCGAACTGCTCGACCGCTCGATCAACGAGACGCTGCCCCGGACGGTGCTCACCGCAGGCACCACGCTGGCGACGCTGACGGCGCTCTACCTCTTCGGCGGGGTGGTGATCCGGGACTTCTGCCAGGTGTTGATCCTCGGCATCGGCATCGGTACCTTCTCGTCGATCTTCGTCGCGTCTCCGCTCCTCTACTACGTGGAGGGCCGCTGGCCGCCGAAGACGAAGGGGAAGAAGGGCGCCGCCGTGCCATCCCGGGCCCAGTCCGCGGCGGTCTGAGCGCAGCGTGCGCACCGGTATCCGAGCCGCCGCGGCCTCCCGCGGCGGCTCGTTTCTCTTTTCCACGGGTCCATGATCGATTCGCATGCGCACCTGACGGACGAGCGCTTCGCCGGCGAGGTCGACGAGGTGCTCGCGCGCGCGCACGAGGCGGGCGTCGATTCCGTGATCTGCGTGGCGACCGACGTCGAGGGCAGCCGCGCAGCCCTCGCGCTGGCGGAGCGCCACGCGGGCCTCTTCGCGACGGTCGGCGTCCACCCGCACTCCGCGGCCGGGGCGACCCCGGAGGCGATCGCGGAGCTGCGCGCGCTCGCGGCGCACCCCCGCGCCGTGGCCATCGGCGAGATGGGGCTCGACTTCCACTACGACTTCGCCCCGCGCGAGGCGCAGCACGAGGCCTTCCTGCGGCAGATCGAGCTCGCGAGAGAGCTCGATCTGCCCGTCGTGGTGCACGCGAGGGAGGCCGACGGCGACCTGGTCGCGCTGCTGCGGGAGGCGGGGCGGGGGAGCCGGGGCGTGCTGCACTCCTTCTCGAGCGGCCGCGAGCTCCTGGAGACCGCGCTCGACCTGGGGTGGTACGCGTCGTTCTCCGGGATGATCACCTTCAAGAACTACGCGCAGACGGAGCTCCTGCGCCTGGTCCCCCTCGACCGGCTGCTCGTCGAGACCGACAGCCCGTACCTCGCGCCCGTGCCGAACCGCGGCAAGCGCAACGAGCCGGCGTACGTCGCGCTGGTGGCGCGCCGCGCCGCCGAGCTTCGCGGCGAGGAGCCGGAGGTGCTGGCGGAGGCCGCGGCGCGCAACACCCGTACGCTGTTCGGCCTCGGATGAGCCCGACGCGACGCGTCCGCATCCTGCCCGACCGGCTGATCAACCAGATCGCCGCGGGCGAGGTCGTCGAGCGGCCCGCGTCGGTGGTGAAGGAGCTCGTGGAGAACGCCCTCGACGCCGGCGCCACGCGGGTGGACGTCTCCGTGCGGAACGGCGGCAAGACCGAGATCCGCGTCGCCGACGACGGCCACGGCATGGGCCGCGACGACGCACTGCTGGCGCTGGACCGGCACGCCACGAGCAAGATCGCCGACCTGGAGGATCTCGCGGCGATCCACACCCTCGGCTTCCGGGGGGAGGCGCTTCCGTCGATCGGCTCGGTCTCGCGCCTGAGCGTCGAGACCGCGGACCGCGAGGGCGCCGGCACGCGGGTACTGGTGAGCGGCGGCCAGATCTCGGACGTCCAGTCGTGCGCGCGACGCGTCGGGACGACCGTGACGGTGCGGAGCCTCTTCTTCAACGTTCCGGCGCGCGCCAAGTTCCTGCGCTCCGCCGCCGCCGAGGCACGCGCGGTGAGCGAGACGGTCACGACGATCGCGCTGGCCCACCCGGACGTGACGTTCACGCTGGAATCCAACGGCAGGGTGCTCGCCGAGCTGCCCGCCACGCCGGAGCTGCGCGGGCGCATCGCCGCCATCTGGGACCGGGAGCTCGCCGGGACGCTCATCCCCGTCGCCTCCGCGGCCGGAGCGGCGACGATCACGGGGCTCGTACAGCGCCCCCACGCCGCCACGCCCGGCAGCCGTCGCGCCTACCTCTTCGTGAACGGCCGTCCCTTCACCGATCGCTACCTGGTGCGCGCCGCCGACCGCGGCTACCAGACGACGATCGCCCCCGGCGCGCGACCCTCGCTCTTCCTCTACCTCGACGTGCCCGACGGCCAGGTGGACGTGAACGTGCACCCGGCGAAGGCCGAGGTGCGCTTCCGCGACCGCATCGGCGTGGAGGCCGCGGTCGAGGCGGCGGTGCGCGCCGCCCTGGCGCCGCTGGCGAGCACGCCCAGCCTCGGCGCCCGCCCGGGCGACGGCGCCGAGCCGGACTTCGCGCCGGCCCACCGCACCGCCACCGGGGGCGCGCCCAGCGCCTTCTCGGTGCCCGCCCCGCTCGCCGCCACGACGCCGGCCGAGGCGCCACAGCAGATGAGCTTCTTCGTGCCCGGCGCGGCCGAGCCGGACGCCCCGGAGCCGATTGCTCCCGGCCGTGAGCCCGGCGCCTCCCAGCCGGCGATGTGGCAGGTGCACAACACCTACATCTTCGCCGAGACGCGCGGCGGGCTCATCATCGTGGATCAGCACTCCGCGCACGAGCGCGTGCTCTACGAGGAGCTGATGCGCGGCTACGGCGCGCGCGACACCGGCTCGCAGCGACTCCTCTTCCCGCTGACGCTGCGGCTCTCTCCCGCGGAGTTCGCGGTCGTCGAGGAGCTGGGCGGCATCCTGGCGCGCATGGGCTTCGAGATCGAGCCCTTCGGCAGCCGCGCCGTCATCGTCCACGCCGCGCCCAACCCGCACCCGTACTTCGACGCGGAGCGCTGTCTGCGCGAGATGATCGCGGAGCTCACCGAGGGCTCGCCGCTCGTGGACACCGCGCGCAACCAGCACCAGCGCATCGCCCTCTCGTACGCGTGCAAGGCCGCGATCAAGGCCGGCCAGCGGCTGGCGCCCCGCGAGATGACGGAGCTCTTCGACCGGCTCTTCGCCACCGAGCTCCCCTACCACGACATCCACGGTCGCCCCACCGTCGTGCAGCTCTCCATCGCGGAGCTGCACAACCGGTTCAGGAGGAGCGGATGACGGCAGAATTCAGGATTCGGGATTCAGGAGTCGGGGAGCAGCCGTCCCCTGAACCCCGAATCCTGACTCCCGACTCCTGCCCCATTGCCATCGTGGGCCCCACGGCGTCGGGCAAGACGGCCCTCTCCATCGAGGTGGCGCGGCGGCTCGGGGGAGAGATCATCTCGATGGACTCGCGGCAGGTCTACCGCGGCATGGACGTCGGCACGGCCAAGGCCACCGCGGAGCAGCGGGCGGCCGTGCCGCACCACGGCCTCGACCTGATCACGCCGGCGGAGCGATTCAGCGCGGGCCGCTTCGCCCGGTACGCCCGCGACCGGGTCGGCGAGATCCGCGCGCGCGGCCGCGTCCCCATCCTCGTCGGCGGGACCGGTTTCTTCCTTCGCGCACTCACGCACCCTATCTTTCGCGAGCCCGAGCTGGAGCCGGCGAGGCGCCGTGAGGTCACGGCGTACCTGGAGCAGGCGGACACCGCCGAGCTGCTCCGGTGGCTTCAGCGTCTCGACCCGGAGAGCGCCGCGCGGCTGGGCGCGGCGGGGGGCCGCCAGCGGTTGATCCGTGCCCTCGAGCTGCCGCTCCTCACCGGCCGGCCGCTCTCGTGGTGGCACCGAGAGGCCGAGCCCGAGGCCGAGCCGCTGCGGCCGCTGGTCGTCGTCCTCGACCCCCCGCGCGAGCGCCTCTACGCGGCGATCGACGCGCGCGTGGACGAGATGGCCGGGGCGGGGCTCGTCGACGAGGTGCGGGGCCTCCTGGCGGCGGGTTACGACGAGCGGTCGCCGGGGATGAACGCCACGGGCTACGTCGAACTGCTCCCGGCGCTCCGCGGCGAGGTCCCGCTCGACGTGGCGCTCGACCGGGTGCGGAAGAACACCCGCGCCTACGCCCGGCGGCAGCTGACGTGGTTCCGCCACCAGCTCCCGCCGGGCGCCGTCTGGCTGGACGCCGCGCGCCCCCGCGCGGAGCTGGCGGCGGAGATCGTCCGCCGGTGGGAGAGTGCGTCACCGATAGCTGATAGCTGATAGCTGATAGCTGATAGCCACCATGAAGATCGGAATCACCTGCTATCCCACCTACGGCGGCTCCGGCGCGATCGCCACCGAGCTCGGGATGGAGCTGGCCAGGCGGGGCCACGAGGTGCACTTCATCTCGTATGCGCACCCCTTCCGGCTGCCGCACTTCATGGAGCGAGTCTTCTTCCACGAGGTGGAGGTCGCGAGCTATCCGCTCTTCGAGTACGCGCCCTACGACCTCGCGCTCGCGGCGATGATGCACGAAGTGGCGACCCGGCAGAAGCTCGACCTGCTGCACGTGCACTACGCCATCCCGCACGCGACCTCGGCCTGGATCGCGAAGGAGATGCTCGGCGCGCGCAGCGACCTGAAGATCATCACCACGCTGCACGGCACCGACATCACGCTCGTCGGTCAGGAGCGTTCGTTCCTGGAGATCACGAAGTTCTCGATCGCGCGCTCCGACGGGCTCACGGCGGTCTCGGAGTACCTGAAGGAGGAGACGGTCCGGCACTTTGCCGTGCCGGGCGAGAAGATCCACGTCGTGCCCAACTTCGTCGACCCGGCGCTCTACGACCGCGACCGCTATCCGTGCCGCAAGAGCGCGCTGACGAACGAGGGCGAGAAGCTGGTGATGCACATCTCCAACTTCCGCCCCGTGAAGCGCGTGGCGGACGTGGTGCGGATCTTTCGAGGAATCAGCGCCGCCCTGCCCGCGCGCCTCGTCTTCGTCGGCGACGGACCGGAGCGCCACACGGCGGCGGACGAGGCGACGCACCTGGGGATCGCCGATCGCGTCCTCTTCCTCGGCAAGCAGGACAACGTCGCCGAGCTGCTCGCCTGCGCCGACCTCTTCCTGCTCCCTTCGGCGTCGGAGTCGTTCGGACTCTCGGCCCTCGAGGCGATGTCCGCCGGGGTGCCCGTGGTCGCCAGCGCATCGGGCGGGCTGCCGGAGGTGGTGGAGAGCGGCATCACCGGCTTTCTCGCGCCGGTCGGACAGGTGGACGAGATGGCCGACGCGGCGATCGAGGTCCTCGGCGACCCGGCGCTCTGGGACCGGATGAGCGCGGCGGCGCGCGAGCGCGCGGTGGAGCGGTTCTCCATCGCGCGGGTCGTGCCGGAGTACGAAGACTACTATCACGAGGTGCTCATGCAGCCGACCGCCGCCGCCGGGGGAGAGCCGAGTCGATGATCCAGTGGGCACTGCTGCTCAAGGCGGCGATTCTCGGCCTGGTGGAGGGAGTGACGGAGTTCATCCCGGTCTCCTCCACCGGCCACCTGATCGTGGCGCGCCAGTGGCTCGGCTGGACGGACGCGCGCGCCGACGTCTTCATCATCTGGGTCCAGCTCCCGGCGATCCTCGCCGTGCTCTGGGCGTTCCGGCAGAAGGTGATCGACGTGCTCGGTACGCTCGGCTCGCGCGCCGAGAGCCGGCGGCTCGTCTACAACATCGTCATCGGCACCCTTCCGGCCGTGGTGATCGGGCTGCCCACGCACAAGTGGGTAGAGGCGCACCTCTACAGCGTCGCCACCGTGGCCGTGGCGCTGATCGTCGGCGCCATCGTCATCTTCTGGGTGGAGAACTGGCACGCGAACGTCCGCGTGGACGACGTCGACCGGATCCCCTACGGCGTGGCGCTCGCGGTCGGCATCGCCCAGGTCGTCTCCGTCCTCTTCCCCGGCTTCTCCCGCTCGGCCGCCACCATCATGGGCGGCGTCGCGGTGGGCATGTCGCGCGTGGTGGCGACGGAGTTCTCGTTCTTCCTCGCCATCCCGGCGATGTTCGGGGCGACGGCCGTCGACATGTGGCAGCACCGGGAGATCCTCTCGCGGGCGGACGTCCCGATCTTCCTCGTCGGCGGCATCGTCTCGTTCGTCTCTGCGCTCTTCGTCATCCGCGCGCTGCTCGCCTTCGTCTCGAACCACAGCTTCCGCGGCTTCGCCTGGTACCGGCTGGCTTTCGGAATCCTACTCCTGGTGCTCGTATGGACCGGCTTCTGACCACCCGCGCGCTGATCGAGGCCGCGCTCGCCGAGGACGTGGGCGAAGGCGACTGGACGACCCGCTGGACGATTCCCGCCGAGCGCGTCGCGGAGGCGCGCATCCTCGCCAAGGAGACCGGTACGCTCGCCGGCCTGGAGGTCGCGCGCGAGTGCTTCCTCGCCGTAGACCCCGCGCTCGACGTGCAGCTCTCCGCCGCAGACGGCGACCCCGTCGAGCCCGGCCGCGAGGTGCTGCGGGTTCGGGGACCTGCGCGCTCGATCCTCACCGCCGAGCGGGTGGCGCTCAACTTCCTGCAGCGGCTCTCCGGCGTCGCCACGCTCACGCGGCGGTACGTCGAGATGGTCGAGGGCACCGGCGCGCGCATCCTGGACACGCGCAAGACGACGCCGGGAATGCGGGCGCTGGAGAAGGCGGCCGTGCGCGCGGGTGGCGGAACGAACCACCGCTTCGGCCTGCACGACATGGTGCTGATCAAGGAGAACCACATCCGCGCTGCGGGCGGGATCACCGCCGCGGTGGAGGCGGTCCGCAAGCAGAACGACCGCGCGCTGGCGGTGGAGGTAGAGACCACGACGCTCGGCGAGGTCGACGAGGCCACCGAGGCGGGCGTGGACCGCATCCTCTTCGACAACATGCCGCTGGACGTGCTGCTCTCCGCCGTGCTGCGCGTCCGCGCCGACGCCCCGGGCATCGAGACCGAGGCCTCCGGCGGGGTCAACCTCGCCACGGTGCGCGCCGTCGCGGAGACCGGCGTCGACTTCATCTCCGTCGGCGCGCTCACGCACTCCGCGCCGTCGCTCGACCTCTCGCTGCTGATCGAGCTGTGAGGGAGGAGCGTCTCACCGCCTGGGAGGGCGCGAGCGCGGAGGCGCTGGCGGCCGAGTGGGGGGCTCCCGCCGTCCAGCTCTTCCGGCGCGTCGGCTCGACCAACGACGTCGCGCGCCGCCTCGCCGCCGCGGGCGCACCGGCGGGCACCGTCGTTCTCGCGGAGGAGCAGCTCGCCGGCCGCGGGCGAGTGGGGCGGGGCTGGGCGTCTCCGCCCGGGCTCGGCCTCTGGCTGTCCATCGTCGTGCGACCCCCGGAGCCCGCGCTCGCCGCGGCGGTCCCGCTCCTGGTCGGAATCGAGACGGCCCGCGCGCTCGACGCCTTCGTCGGCGCCGGGGCCGTCGGGCTGAAGTGGCCGAACGACGTCGAGTGCGCGGGGCGCAAGCTCGCCGGCATCCTGTGCGAGGCGGCCTGGGAGGGCGCGACGTCGCCCTCCGTCGTCGCCGGCCTCGGGCTCAACGTGCTCCACTCGCTCGACGATTTCCCGCCCGAGCTTCGCGCGCGCGCCGGCTCCGTCCGGCTCGCCGCCGCGGTGCCACCGCGCCGGCGGGAGGTCGCGGCGGCGCTGGTGCCATCGCTCCTCGCGCGGCTCTCGCGCGAGCTGCGACTCTCCCCCGCGGAGCTGGCCGAGCTGGAGAGCCGCGACGTACTGCGCGGCCGGGAGGTGGTCGTGCTGGAGCCGGCGACCGGCGCGCGGCTCGCCAGCGGTGTCGCGGCGGGCGTCGCGGCGGACGGCGCCTTCCTCCTGCGCGGGCCCTCGGGTGTGCGCGAGGTGCGCTCGGGTACGCTCCGGCTGGCCGGTCTCGACGAGTGAGCACGGATTACCGGACGGCCGGACGGGCGCGCCGCTGGGGCTACCGGCTCCTGCCCGGCGACGGCTTCTCCTACGTCCTGCTCCTGCGCCCGCGCGAATGGCCGCTGATCGGCGGCCACGTGCTCGTCGCCTTCCTCATCGGGGCGCTCGGCGGCGTGGGGACCGGGATCGGCGCCGCGCGGGTCCTGCTCGGCATCGTCCTGTACGTGGTCTGCCTGAACGGCGGCGCGCTCGCGGTGAACTCGGCCTTCGACCGCGACGAGGGCGACGTGGGTTACCTCGACGCCCCGCCTCCGCCCCCGCGCCACCTCGCGGCCTTCAGCGTCGTCCTGATGCTCGCGGGCCTCGCCGTGGCGGCCGCGGCCGGGTTGCCCGGAGCGTTCCTGGTCGTCTACGCGGTCGCCGTGGTGCTGGCCATCGTCTACTCCGTCCCGCCGCTGCGCTGGAAGGCCGTCGCGGGACTCGACCTCGCGCTCAACGCGCTCGGCTTCGGCCTCACGACCACGCTCGCCGGCTGGTTCCTCACCGGCGCGCCGCTCTACCCGTGGGCGGTCTTCCTCCTCGGCGGCTTCGTGCCGCTCTTCGGCGCGCTCTACCCGCTCACCCAGCTCTACCAGATCGAGACGGACCGGGCCCGCGGCGACCGCACCCTCGCCGTGGCGATCGGCCCGCGCGCGGCGCTCGGGGTCTCGATCGGTGCCGCGGCGCTCTCTTTCGCGCTCTTCGCCGCCGGCCTGCGCTTGCATGGCGGCCCCGGCTGGCCGATTCTTCTCCTCCCCGCCGCGGCGTGGGCGTGGGTGCTCGGACGGTGGTACGCGCGCTGCGGCGACCTGTCGGCCGGGCAGCACAAGAAGCAGATGTACAGTGCGCTCCAGGCCTGGGCGGTCACCGACGTCGCCGTCGTCGCCGCGGTCTGGCTCTCCTCTCTCTGAACGAACATGGCCCTCGTCATCTCCGGCAGCGTCGCCGTTCCGGGCGACAAGTCCCTCACGCATCGCGCGCTGATGTTCGCCGCCGCCGCCCGCGGCGAGAGCCGGCTCTCCGGGCTGCTCACCGGCGCCGATTGCCAGAGCACCGCCGCGGTGCTGCGCGCCCTCGGCTGCCCCAT
>DASSTO010000007.1:0-3814 GCA_035707865.1 Longimicrobiaceae bacterium
AGCCGATGACCGAGCAAGAGCCGCTGGACGGGCGTGAAGCAGGACACCACGACGCCGACCGCCGGCACGGCGACCGCCGCCGGGGTGACCGCCGCCGGCCGCGTGTGCGGATCGCGGCCGTGGGCGACATCCACGTCAGCGAGGAGAGTGCCGGCGCGCTGCGCCCGGGCTTCGCCCGCGCCAACGAGGAGGCCGACGTCCTGCTACTCGCCGGCGACCTCACGCGGCGCGGGACACCGGCCGAGATGCGCGCCGTCGCCAACGAGCTCGCGGACGTCCGCATCCCGATCCTGACCGTGCTCGGCAACCACGACTTCGAGGCGGAGGAGACCGAAGAGGCGTGCGGCATCCTGCGAGAGCACGGCATCCACGTGCTCGACGGCGACGCCTTCGAGCTGGACGGACGGGTGGGGATCGCGGGAGCGCGCGGCTTCATGGGCGGCTTCGGCCGTCGCCGCCTCACGTCCTTCGGAGAGCCGGCCACGAAGCGGTTCGTGGCGGCGTGCACGGAGGAGGTCCACAAACTGGAGCAGGCGCTGCAGCAGGTCACCGCGCCCGTGCGGGTGGTGCTCCTGCACTACGCGCCGATCGAGCAGACGATCGTAGGCGAGCCGGAGCAGATCTATCCCTTCCTGGGCAGCGACCGGCTCGCGGAGCCCCTCGACCGCTACGGCGTCTCCGTCTGCTTCCACGGCCACGCACACCGCGGCACGTTCCAGGGGCAGACGCTGGGCGGGGTGCCGGTCTTCAACGTCGCGCACGAGATCCTGAAGGAGAATGGCGAGGGCGCGCCGTACTTCCTCTACGAGTTGCTGCTGCCGGCGGCCGAGGGGGAGGGTGAGACGGCCGAGGCCGGCGTCGCCGAAGCCTAGCCGCGCTGCTCCAGGAAACGCATGAGCGCCGCCTCCTCCGGGTAGTACTGCGGCGACTCGCGCTCCACGGGCCGCGGCTCCTTCCTCATCACCGGCGCGATCGTCTTCCCCTCCAGGTAACCCTCCAGGACCGCCGGGTGGATGTAGGCGCTCCGGCAGACGGCCGGCGTGTTCCCCAGCTCCGAGGAGACGAGCTTGCAGGCGAGCACGACGTTCTTCTCGGCCTCGCGCGGCGCCTCCGCCGGCCCGAGGTCCGCCAGGATGGTGGCGGCGCGCACGGTGCCGCCCCAGGTGCGGATGTCCTTCGAGGTGTAGCGCTCGCCGAGGAGCTCCTTCAGGTACTGGTTGACGTCGCGCGCGGTCACGTCGTGCAGCCGGCCCCCACCGTTGCGGTAGCGGAAGAGGCGCGTGCCGGGCAGCTCCGTCAGCTCGCTCAGGATCTCCACCAGCGGGGTATCCGCCACCACCCGGCGCTGGTCGATGCTCTTCTTCCCCACGTAGCGGAAGACGAGGCTGTTGCCCACGATCTGGATGTGGCTCTTCTGCAGCGTGGTGATCCCGAAGGTCTGGTTCTGCACGGCGTAGCGCTCGCTCCCCACGCGGAAGAAGGCACGGCACATCAGCCGCACGACGGTCGCGAGCACCTTCTCGCGATCGAGATCCGCCCGGGCGAGGTGCTCGTTCGTGGCGCTTCGGAGTTGCGGCAGCGAGCGCGCGAAGGGGAGCAGCTTGCGGAACTTGCTGCGCTGGCGCTTCGCGATGAAGTCGGGATGGTAGAGGTACTGCTTCCGGCCCGCGGAATCGAAGCCGACGGCCTGGATGGCCGCGCGCGGGTCCGGCGCGATGGCGACGTCGGTCCAGGCCGGGGGGATGACCAGCGACTCGATGCGACGGAGCGCGGGCGCCGACTTCAGCGGGGCGCCGTCGGCCCGGAGATACGAGAAGCCCTTCGCGGGGGAGCCCACCCGGCGCCAACGTCCGCTGCTCTTGGTCATGCGGCGCCGGCTGTTCAAGGACCGTACCCGTTCAGCGGGAAGCCGCCTTGGGCGGTCGCACCCCGTGCTTCACGGCGAGCTCGGCGGGCAGCGGGACCTCGTAGTACGGGTCGCCCATGCGCTTCGCGAGCGCCCGCATGCTGTCGGCGAGCAGGTAGTACCGCTGCGCCGCGTCGCTCCTTCTCCCCGAGACGAGCTGGTATTCCCGGATCAGGCGGTTGCGCTCGTCCACGCTGTGATTGTACCGGGCCAGATCCCGCCGATAGGCGCCATAGATCTGGATGGGTACGCTTCCATCCACCGAATGGCTCGTGTACCGATCGAGGCTCTTGCTCATGCGGTCGAGCTCCCTATCGCGTCCGGCGATGACGGCGCGCAGGCTGTCGATACGGAGGTCGCCCCTCACCATCGCCACGCCGGCGCTGTCCAGCACGGGCCCGATGTCGCGCAGCTGGGCACGCTCGCCCCGATACGCGATCCAGCGATAGGCGTCCTGCCCCAGCTCCACGGCCACGAAGAGCGCGAGGATGAGGAAGAGGAGCCGCGCGGGCTCACGCCAGGAGGGCAACGGCCCTCCCGGGCGTACCCGCCCCGATACGGTAGTTGGTCGCGTTCATCACCTCGAACGATAGCCGCGCGCCGCCAACGGCGCGAGGCTGCCCGGATGGTCTGCCTCTTGCGACCTCGTCCGCCAGCGACCCGCCAACCCCGGAGGACTCCCATGGCACTCCCGACCCGTGAATCGAGTGATCGTTTCTCTCCCGCGTGGGCCACGGCGATCGGCGCTCTCGCCGCAGCGGGGACTCTCGGCGTCCTCCTGAAGCGGCAGGAGCGCGCCGCCGCGGAGGAGCACGAGCGACTCGCCCGCCGCGCCGCCATCGTCGAGCGCCTGGTGCCCAGGCGCAGGGCGCGGGTGGACCGGATCGTCATCCACGTCTGAGCCGGGTGGCATGGATGGTGCTCTAACCGTGTTGCCGTACGCCACTTAGCGCACAAGCCGGAACCCTGACCGGCCCACCCGCAGGAGACGCCCCATGCACCGAAGCAGACGACGGTACCTTCCGCCCGAGGAACGGCGCTCTGCATATCCGCGCCACCCGATCGGCCGCGCCCGGCGGCGCTGGCCGCGCGCATACGACGGCGGCACGGTAGCGGAGACGGTGAACCGCCGCTACCACGGGGCGCTGGACGAGGATCGGCGCACGGAGCGCCGACGCAGCAGTCGCGGCCGCAGCGCGATCGACCTGCTGCGGAAGAACCCCGTGCGCAACGGACTCATCGGCCTCGCGGTTGCGGGGACGGCCGCGCCGATCGCCATCAACCAGTACCAGGACGCCCTGCGCAACGATCCCGCGCACGAGCAGAGCATGGCGGAGGCGACGCAGAGTAGCGCGCCCGCGACCGATGCCTCGATCTCGCAGGCGTGGACCGGGATGAAGACACAGGCGGAGAACGCCGCCAGCAAGCGGGACTCGGTGATCCAGCAGAAGCTCGACGACTACGCCAAGTATGGCCTGAGCCGCGCGCTGGCCGAGGACATCTACGACAACGCGGTGGCGGCACACGTCGACCCGGACGTGGCGTTCGGGCTGGTGAGGACGGAGAGCTCGTTCAAGAACAGCGCGACCAGCAACGTGGGCGCGATCGGCCTCACGCAGCTCATGCCCGCGACCTCACGCTGGCTGGAGCCGGGCACCACGCGAGGCGACCTTCGCGACCCCGGGACGAACCTGCGGATCGGCTTCCACTACCTGCACCAGCTCATCAACCGCTACGACGGCGACACCCGCCTGGCGCTGCTGGCCTACAACCGAGGCCCGGGCACCGTGGATCGCGTCCTGAGCCACGGCGGCAACCCGGACAACGGGTACGCGGACATGGTGCTGGGAGGGTGAGCGGAAGTAGGAGTTACGAGTTACGGAAGGGGGTCCGGGCATCAGCGCGATG
>DASSTO010000008.1:0-23688 GCA_035707865.1 Longimicrobiaceae bacterium
TCAGGCCACCTGCTCGCGGAGCGGCGCCATCTCGGCGCGGAGCTTGGAGATCGCCTTCGAGCGGATCTGAGAGACGCGGCTCTCGGTGAGCTCCAGGATGGTGGCGATCTCGTGGAGCTTGAGCTCCTCGAAGTAGTAGAGCGAGAGCACCACGCGCTCCTGCTCCTTCAGACGGAGGATGGCGTCGCGCAGGACGTCGACCTCCTGCTGGAGGTTGAGCTCGTCCTCGATCTTCTGGCCGGTCGCGCCGGGCAGGGAGTCGGCGGGGGCGGCGCGGTTGTCGTCGTCGCCCGACGGCCGGTCGAGGGGCATGTGGAAGATGCCCTCGATCTCCGACTGCCAGCGCCAGAGGGTGTCGAGCTCGATGCCCATGTGCTCCGCGAGGGTGCGGTCGTCGGGCGCGTAGCCGAGGGAGCGCGTCAGCGACTCGCGCGCCGCGCCGATCTCGCGGCTCTTGCGGCGGATGGAGCGCGGGACGTGGTCCTGCCGCCGCAGCTCGTCGAGGATGGCGCCGCGGATGCGGGGCGCGGCGAAGGTGCTGAAGGCGAGGCCGCGCGAGGCGTCGAAGGAGTCGAGGGCGTTCATGAGGCCCACCGTACCGGAGCTGATGAGCTCGTCGAAGTCGACGTCCGCGGCGAGGCTGCGCGACATCTGGCGTGCCACGTGGTGCACGAGCCCGAGGTGCTCGTTGAGGAGGCGGTCGCGGGCGACGGGGTCGGCGTCGTGCGAGTACGACTCCCAGAGGGCGGTGCTGGTGTTCATGGGTCAGGGTCTCCGGTGAAGATGGCGCCGCTCGACGAGCTGCGGCCCCGCGGTGGGCTGGTGCAACAGGGTGGAGCCGATCACTTCCAGAGTGGCCGCGGCGGGCGAGCCGGCGGCCGCGTCCTGCAGGTGCATGCCCGCATCGACGGCGATGCGGAGGCTGTCGTCCTCCGGGACCGCGCCGGCGAAGCCGACGCTGCGGTGGAGGAAGTGCCGGGCGGCCGCGCCGACCTGTCCGGCGGCGAACTCGGCGCTCTCGTGGTCGGCGCGGTTGACGATCACCTCGGTCGGGAGGCCGGGGAATCGCTCCGCGAGCACCTTGGTGAGCGCGTAGGTCGCGGTGAGGGCGATGCGGTCGTCGACGGCGACGCAGAGAGCGCGGGCCGCCCCGGCGGCGCAGGCGGCGAGGACGGAGTCGAGGCGCGAACCGCCGTCGACCACCACGAGGTCGAAGCGGGGGAAGACGATGGACGCGCGGCGCAGGAGGCTCTGCCGCTCCGCGGCCGAGGCGCTGCTCCCGCTGCCGCCCGGGAGCAGCGAGAGGGTGGAGGTGACGGCGACGATCAGCTCGTCGGGCGAGGTGCCGCCCGAGCGGAGCGCCTCCAGCCCCGGGCCCGCGGGGGCGCCCAGGAGCAGGTGGAGCGCGCCGAAACCCGCGTCCGCGTCCACGAGGAGCACCGTGGCGCCGGTGGTTGCGGCGCCGACGGCGAGGAGCGCCGCGACCGTCGAGGTGCCCACCCCGCCCTTCCCGCCGCCGACGACCACGGAGCCGCCGGTGGGCGCGGGGAGGTGGGGCGCGGGGTTCTGCGCCACGAAGCGCCGCAGCGACTCCACCTGCGTGCTCACGCCGCCCTCCCGAGCGAGGCGATGATCCGCGCGGGCGCCGTCCTCAGGTCCGCCGGCACCTCCTGCCCGTCGGTCACCCAGCGCGCCGGCAGCTCCATGCGGTCGGCGAGCTCGGCGAGCCCCGTCTCGCCCGGCACCTCGTCGAGCTTCGAGAGCAGGAGGTGCGTGGGGGCGACGGCGTCGAGCCCGTCGCGCACCGCCTCGGCGACGTCGGTGCGCATCGTCGCCGGGAGCACGAGGTGGATCTCGTCGGCGGCCACCTTCGCGAGCGCTGCGATCCACTCGCCGCCGAGGTCGGGGCGGCGCGGGCTGCGGCCGGGACAGTCGATGAGGATCACCTCGCACGCGCTCAGCCGCTTCATCGCGTCGCGCACCTCGCCCGCCGCGTAGACGACCTCGAGAGGCAGGCCGGCGATGTCGGCGAAGGTCGCGAGCTGCTCGATCGCTCCCACGCGATAGGTGTCGAGGGTGAGCAGTCCCACGCGCCGGCCGCCGAAGGCCTCCGGGTGGACCGCCAGCTTGGCGAGCGTCGTCGTCTTCCCGGCGCCGGTGGGCCCGACGAGCGCCAGCGAGAAGGGGCGGGCGCGGCGGCTGCGGAGCGCGGCGACGTCCGGCAGCGCCGCGCCGTCGATGCGCCGGCGGAATCGCTCCACGTCCGTCGCGGGCGCAGCCGTCACCTCGACGATCGGGCCCTCGCCGTCGCTCAGCACGCGCGTGCCGACGATCATGGCGTCCTCGCCCAGCGCGTCGCGCGCGACGTCGAAGACGCGCTGCAGGTCGCGGCCGCGGAAGGTCTCGAGCCTCACCCTTCCACCCCCTTCCGGCTATCAGCTATCAGTCCCCTTCCGCCCTTGCCCCACCCGCGATCGGTCCCCCCCCGCCGACGGATAGCTGATAGCTGATAACTGGTAGCTGCAGTTCTCATTTCAGCTCCCATGTCGCCACCGAGTTCAGGTTCACCTGCGGCGGGAGCTCCGCCAGCGAGATCACGGGCAGCGCCGGCAGCACCGGCTCGATCAGGCGGCGCACGCCCACGCGCAGCGTCGGCGGGGTGATGAGCGGCACCGGCTTGCCGTCGCGCATGTGCGTGGTGGCCAGCCCGTTCAGCTCGCCGAGGAGCTGCGCCAGCGAGTCCGGGTTGAGGAGCGGGATGCCGCCCTGTCCGGGGCGCGGGCTGAAGAGCTGCATGAGCGCCGTCTCCAGCCGCGGGCCGACGGTGATGCCGCGGACGCTTCCCGAGTCGTCCATGTAGAGGCGCGCGATGACGTTCGCGAGTGCGCGCCGGGCGTGCTCGGCGAGCACCTCGGGGTCCTTGGACTGCTCCGCCCCGTCGCCCACCGCCTCGAGGATCGTGACCATGTCGCGGATCGGCAGGCGCTCCCGGAGCAGCCGTTGCAGCACGCGGTGGAGGGTGCCGAGCGAGACCTTCGAGGGCACCACCTCGTCGACGAGCGCGGGGTGGCTCTTCTTGAGCGTGTCCAGCATCTCCTGCACGTCCTGCCGGCCGAGCATCTCGCCCGCGTTGGCCTTGAGCATCTCCATGAGGTGCGTGGCGACGACGGTGGAGGGCTCGACGACGACGTAGCCGAAGGACTCCGCCTCCATGCGCTTGCCGGTGGAGACCCAGCGGGCCGGCATGCCGAAGCTCGGGTCGACCGTCTCGATGCCCTCGATGCTCTTGAGCACGCCGCCGGTGTCGAGCGCCAGGAGGAAGCGCGGCATCACCTCGGAGCGGGCGATCTCGGCGCCCCGCAGCTTGATGACGTACTCGTTGGCCGGCAGGCGGATGTCGTCGCGGATGCGGATGGGCGGCACGAGGATCCCGAGCTCCAGCGCGGCCTGCTTGCGGAGCATCGAGATGCGCTCCAGGAGGTCGCCGCCCTGGCTCTCGTCGACGAGCGGGATGAGCGCGTAGCCGACCTCGAGCTCGATGGGGTCGAGCTGCAGCAGGTCACGCATCGGGCTCTCCTCCTCGGGCGGCGGAGCGGAGGCGATCTCCGCGGCTTCGGCGGCCTCCTCGGTGCGCTTCTTCTCCGCGGCCGTGGCGACGCGCGCGAAGAGCGCGGTGGTGCCGCTGAGCGCGAGGAAGGGAATCGAGGGCAGGCCGGGCACGAGCGCGAAGGCGCCGAGCACGCCCGCCGACATCCACATCGCCCGCGGGTGCGCGCTGAGCTGCTTCGCCACCGCCGGCCCCATCCGCACCCCGCCCGAGGCGTAGGTGACCATGATGCCGGCGGCGGTGCTGACGATGAGCGCCGGGACCTGCGAGACGAGGCCGTCGCCGACGGTGAGAATGGTGTAGTCGGCCAGCGCCTTCTGGATCGGGAGCCCGCGCTGGACCACGCCGATGAAGATGCCGCCGACGATGTTGATTCCGGTGATGAGCAGCCCGGCGATGGCGTCGCCCTTCACGAACTTGCTCGCGCCGTCCATCGCGCCGTAGAAGTCGGCGAGACGGGCGATCTCGTCGCGGCGCTTCCGGGCCTGCGCCTCGTCGATGAGCCCGGCCGAGAGGTCGGCGTCGACCGCCATCTGCTTGCCGGGCATCGCGTCCAGGGTGAAGCGCGCCGCCACCTCCGCCACGCGCCCCGCGCCCTTGGTGATGACGATGAAGTTGATCATCACCAGGATGATGAAGAGCACGAGGCCCACGGCGTAGTTGCCGCCGATGACGAAGTTGCCGAAGGCCTCGATCACCCGGCCCGCCTCGCCGCGGCTGAGGATCAGCCGCGTGCTGGAGACGTTGAGCGCCAGGCGGAAGAGCGTCATCAGCAGCAGCATTGCCGGGAAGACGCTGAATTCCAGCGGGTCGGTGGTGTAGAGCGCCACCAGCAGCACGACGAGCGAGAGCGAGATGCTCGTCGCCAGGAAGAGGTCGAGCAGGAAGGGCGGCAGCGGCACCACGAGCAGCGCGATCACGAAGACCACGCCGACGGCCATACCGAGCTCGGCCCGCCTCGTCTGAGGCACCGCGGGAGCCATCGTCGCGGTGCTCACGCGGTCACGTTCCTGAGGCGGCCGCGCTGGCTGATCACCCACGCCAGCACCTCGGCGACCGCCATGTAGAGCTCGGGCGGAATGGCCGTCCCGATGCGGGCGCTGGCGAGCAGCGCGCGAGCGAGCGGCCGGTTCTCGATCGTCGGCACGCCGCTCTCGCGGGCGATGGCCTTGATGCGCTCCGCCACCTTGCGCTGGCCCATCGCCACCACTACCGGCGCGTCGGCCAGCGCGGGGTCGTACTTGAGGGCCACGGCGATGTGCGTCGGGTTGGTCACCACGACGTCGGCCCTGGGCACCTCCTTGAACATCTGCCGGCGCGCCATCTGGCGCCCGAAGGCCCGGCGCTGCGCCTTGACCATCGGGTCGCCCTCGTTCTGCTTCGCCTCCTCCTTCACTTCCTGCTTCGTCATCCGCAACTGCTTCTCGTGTGTCCAGACCTGATAGCCGTAGTCGGCGCCGGCGAAGACGAGATAGCAGAGGCCGGCGGTCATCAGCAGCTTCACCACGTAGGCGCGCAGGACGACGGCGAGGTCGAAGGGCGTCGTCGCCGCCAGGCCGATGCTGTCGTTCCACGCCGCGTGGAGCGTCTTCCAGACGACCACGCCGACGATTCCGAGCTTCAGGAGCGACTTCAGGAGGTCGGTCCAGCCCTGGATGCCGAGGATGCGCTTGGCGTTGGAGATGGGATTCACCCGCTCGAGCTTCGGCTGCAGGGGCTGCCAGGTGAGGACGCCGCGCGCCTGGACGGCCGCCACCCCGCCGCCCGCGGCGACGATGGCGAGCGTCAGCGCGCTCAGCGCCATCAGCGTCTTCCAGCCGAGCCCGCGCAGCAGCGCCGCCACCGAGGTACCGTCGAGCACCGCCGAGCCGGAGAGGATGAGCATCCCGCGCATCGCCTGGAGCAGCCAACGGGCGAGCGCCGGGCCGAGGGCGTTGAGCGCCAGGGCCGAGCCCAGGAGCACGGCGGCCGTGGTCAGCTCCGCGCTCCGGGGGACGCGGCCCTCCTTCTTCGCGTCCTCGCGCCGCCGGGGTGTGGCGGCTTCCGTGCGTTCCTGGTCGGAATCGCCTGCCGCCATCTCAGTGACCTCCGGGGCCCGCGAGGGCGCCCATCACGTTCGTCACCAGCGACTGGTAGGCACCGCCCCAGCCGGAGTAGAAATCGCCGATCAGCGGAACGGTCGCCGCGAGCGCGAGCAGGCCCACGCCGATCTGGAGGGGGAAGGCGACCGAGAGGACGTTGAGCTGCGGCGCCACGCGCGCCAGGATGGCCAGCGCCGCGTTCGCCAGCAGCACCACGGCCACCACCGGCGCGGCGAAGCGGAAGCCCAGCCAGAAGAGCGTCGAGCCGAGCGAGAGCATCTGCGGCAGCCCCGTCTCCAGATGGACCGGCCCGCCGACCGGGATGAGCCGGACGCTCTCCGCGAGCGCCCGCAGCATCACCTGCTGCGCGTCGACGGCGAGCATCAGGGAGACGGCGAAGAGATTGGCGAACTGCCCCAGCACCGCCGACGACTGGTTGGTGAGCGGGTCGAGCGCGGCCGCGCCCGAGAGGCCGGTGGTGATCGCGACGAGATCGCCCATCACGTCCATCGCGCCGACGAAGACCGCCGCGCCGAGGCCCATGCCGAAGCCCACGAGCGTCTCGGTCGCGCACGTCAGCGGGCTGAGCTCGGGAACGCTGCCCGCCACGACCGCCACCGGCGCCAGGAGCCACGTCACCAGGATCACCACGACCGTGCGCACCGTCGCCGGCACCGTCCGCCCCGAGAACACGGGCGCGATGAGCACCAGGCCCCCCACCCGGAAGGCGAAGAGCACCACGCTCGTGATCGCGGCGGAGTTCAGCAGGTCGGTCGAGTGATTCACGAGATCAGCGACGGAAGGCTGCGGAAGAGCTCGGTGGTGTACTTGACCATCATCTGCAGCATCCACGGCAGGGCGATCAGGAACGCCGCGCCGACGGCGAAGAGCTTGGGCACGAAGGAGAGCGTCTGCTCCTGGATCTGCGTGACCGCCTGCAGGATGCTGATCACCAGCCCCACCACGAGGGCGACGGTCAGCAGCGGACCGGAGAGGAGCAGCGCCATCATGGCGGCGTTGCGGGCGAGATCGACGACCAGTGCGTGCGGCATGAGCGAGGCATCGGAGTCGGGCGAAGCAGGCGCCACGGACGCGGCGCCTGCGCTCCCCGCCTCAGGCAGGGGGTGTACCAATCCGGCCCCGCCGCGGCGGTTCGACCCTATCGCTTTCCGGCGCAGCGGTTTACGCATCCGCCATCCGGCACTGGGCGGCGCGAGGCGGGGCGGCGCGCTCGTCCGCGGCGGCACAATATTCCGGGCTCCGCTGGGAGCCTTTTTCCGCCCGAGCGGCCGCGGAGCCGCTTCCCCCTTGTGCCCGGGCGCGTCGGCGCTGTAGCTTGGGCCCAATCGCACCGATTCGAACGACCGCATCCGGAGACGGGTTTCCCGCCGCCGACCTCCCCTCGTGCTGTGAGGAGAGCCGTCCACCCGGCTGCCGTGTCGCGTCCTTGCTGGGTCATCCGTTCTCCTCCCCTATGAGCACCCCGTCCAGGCGGCCGGCCCGCGCGGCCGTGCGCGACCTCCTGAACACGGACTCTCCCCTCGCCCGCGGGGAGCGGCTCTCGCTCTCCGCGTTCGCGCAGTACACGCGCGCGCTCTCGGCGCTGACGCCGCTGAACGAGGAGCGCGAGCGCGAGCTGGCGCGCGCGGCGCGCGCGGGCGACGCCTCCGCGCGCGAGGCGCTCGTCTGCGCCAGCCTGCGCTACGTGGTCGTCACGGCGCTCCGCTATCGGGGCCGGGGGCTGGATCTGGAGGACCTCGTCCAGGAGGGGAACGCGGGGGTGGTGGCGGCCGTCGATCGCTTCGACCCGGAGCGCGGGGTGCGCTTCACGCACTACGCCTACTGGTGGATCCGGCGCGGGATCTACCTCGCGCTGCAGGAGCAGGTGGGGACGGTGCGCCTGCCGAGCGACCGCCGCGACGAGGTGACGAGCATATCGAGGACGCGCGCGCGGCTGCGCCAGTTCCTGCAGCGCGAGCCGACGGTGCCGGAGGTCGCGGAGGCGCTCGGGACGACGGCGGATGCCGTCCACCTCACCGACTCCTGGGCCCGGGTGGAGGTGGCCGCGCCCACGGCCGCGCCCCATCCGGAGATGACGACGCCGGGGCCGGCGGAGCTCCTGGACCGGATCGAGCTGCGCGAGCGCGTGGAGCGCGTCCTCGCCCGCCTCTCCCCGCGCCAGGCGCAGGTGCTCCGCCTCTACTACGGGCTGGACGACGGGCGGGACCACACGCTCGAGGAGATCGGCGAGCTCCTCGGCGTCAGCAAGCAGAGCGTGCAGGTGGCGCACAAGCGGGCACTGGCGAACGCCAGGAAGTCGGCGCGCCCCGAGCCGCCCGAGCTGATCCGCCGCCCCAGCCGCCGGCCGCGCGGCGAGGCCGACGGGGAGGTGGTGACGCGCCTGCGCGCGCTGGACCGCGTCGCAACGGACCGCCTGCTGCGCGAGGCGCTCGAGCCGCAGGAGCGCGAGATCGTCTCCCTCTGCTACGCCCTCGGCGGGGTGCGCCGGCGGATCGGCCTGCGCCAGATCGCCGCCCACCTCGGCATGGGCCGCCAGAAGGCCACCGCGATGCGCGACGCGGCGCTGGCGAAGATCGAGCGCGCGCTGCAGGAGCGGCGGGATGCGGCGGAGGAAGCGGCGTGAGGACTCGAGAGGTCGGAAGCCGGGAGTCAGAACGAACGGCATCCGTGTTCCGACTCCTGGCTTCTGCCTTCCGGCTCCTTCAGTGAAAGCTCCCCACCAGCCCCTGGATGATCAGCGTCCAACCGTCGACGAGGACGAAGAGCAGGAGCTTGAACGGGAGGGAGATCATCACCGGCGGTAGCATCATCATCCCCATGCTCATCAGCACCGACGAGACGACGATGTCGATGACGATGAAGGGGAGGAAGATGGCGAAGCCGATCTGGAAGGCGGTCTTCAGCTCGCTGGTGACGAAGGCGGAGGTGAGGACGACGAGCGGGACGTCGTCGATGCTCTTCACCTCCGGCGTGTGGCTCATCTCCATGAACGAGTTCAGGTCGGACGGCCGCGTCTGGTCCAGCATGAACTTGCGGAAGGGCTGCACGAAGGTGACGAGCATCTGGCCCTCCTCCATCTGCCCGTTCATCCACGGCTGCAGGGCGGTGCGGTTCGCCTCGGAGAGGGTGGGCGCCATGATGAAGCCGGTGAGCAGCAGCGCGAGCGCGGCGATGAGCTGCGCCGGGGGCGCGTTCTGCGTACCGAGCGCCTGCCGCAGGAACTGCAGCACGATGAGGACCCGCGTGAAGCTGGTCATCATCAGCAGCAGCGTCGGCAGGAGCGTGAGCAGGCCCATCATGATGACCACGCCGACGGTACCGCTGAGGCGGAGGCCCCCGTCGCCCGGCTTGCCGACGTTGAGGTCGATGCGCGGGGCGAGCTTGGGCAGCATGCGGTCCAGCTGGTCGACGCGCACGGCGGGGGCGTCGGTGGCGACCGGCTGGGCGGCGGTGGGCCGTGCCAGCGGGGCGCCCGGCGGCGCCGCGGCCGGCCGGGCCGCCGGCTGCTGAGCGGCGGGGGCCGGGGCCACGGCCGCCGGCGCCGCCGACGCCGACGCCGGCGCCGCGGCCTGCCCGTGCAGCGCGGTGGGCAGGCAGAGCGCGGCCAGTAGCGCGGCGGAGCGGATGGCGTGCTTGAGCGCCGCCTGGAACGAGCGCACGAGCTGCGGCCGCTGGACCTCCGCGGGCGGCGTCTCGGCGAGGAGCGCGTCGCGATCGGCGCCGTCGAGTTCCAGCAGCGGGCGCACGCCACCCTCGCCCACGCCCACGGCCAGCACCTGGGAGCCGACGCGCACGAGCGCGATGCCCTGCTTGGGCCCGAGCGCCACGCGCTGCAGCACCTCCATCCGCACCCTTCCCCGCCCCGCCACCCCGCCGGTCACGTAGCGCCGCAGGAAGCGCAGGCACACCCCCATCAGCACCAGGACGAATCCCAGCGCGGCCAGAACGCCGAAGTACGTAGCCAAAGCTCAGGCGGCTTCTTCGGTGGGGATGATCGACAGGATGCGCGTGATGCGCACCCCGAAGTGCTCGCCGAGCACCACCACCTCGCCCTCGGCGAAGCGGCGGTCGCCCACGTAGATGTCGATGGGCTCGCCGGCCAGCCGCTCGAGCTGGACGACCGCGCCGCGGCCCAGGCGCAGGATCTCCTGCACCGTCATGCTCGTGCGCCCCAGCTCGATGCTCACGGGCAGCGAGAGGTCCAGCAGCATCGAGAGCGGCACCTCGCCCGTCGGCAGGCTCGCCTGGTCCAGCTCCGTGAACTGCGGCTGCGCCGGGGCGGCCGCCCCGGAGGACTCCGACCCGGCGGCCCCACCCGCGGCGGACGCCATCGCCTCGGCGAAGATATCGTCGGTGCTCTTCTGATCGTTCATCGACTCAGCCCTGTTGAGGAGTCTCACCCGCACCCTCGGGGTGCAGGTCGGCGGTGATCTGTAGCGCCAGGCGCCGGCCGATGCGGCCGGCGGTGGCCAGGAAGCGGGGCTGCCCGTTCAGCGTGACGACGAGCTCCGAGTCGCGGGCGATGCCGGTGCTCAGCACGCCGCCCACGCTGAGCGCCGCGAGCTCGCGCATGGGGAGCCGGAACTCGGGCAGACGCGCGGCCAGCTGCACGCTCGTGCCGCGCAGCACCGCCTCGGCGACGCCCCGGTCGGAGGCGAGAGACGGTCCCGCGCGCCGGTTCACCTTCTGGTCGCGGGAGCTGGAGAAGAACTTCTCCAGCACCACGAAGGGCAGGCAGACGATCAGCAGACTGCTCGTACCGGCGGAGACGACCTCGACCGTGGCCACCAGCACCGGGTCGTCGCGGTTGGCCCCCAGCAGGATCTCGGGGATCGACTCGAAGCCGGCGAGATCGAGGCTCAGCGGCACGTGGTCCTTCCACGCCTCCTCCACCAGCGCCGTGATCCGCTCCGCCACCACCCGCACCGCCATCCGCTCGATCGGCGTGAGCGCCCGGTCCAGCACCCGCGGCGGGCCGCTGCCCCCGAAGAGCCGGTCGACGAGGAAGGAGGCGAACTCCTGGCCGAAGTCGATGATCCCCTGCTGCCCGCCCGAGTCACCGATGTCCACCAGGTACGACGCGCACGGCGTGGGGAGCGAGAGGATGAACTCGCCGAAGCTGAACTGCTCGACGCTCTGCAGGCGCAGCTCCAGCTGCCCGCGCACCCGCCCGATCAGCCACCCCTCGAGCGTCTTCACCAGCTGCTCGTACATCGCCTCCAGCGTCCGCAAGCGCTCCTTGGAGACGCGGTGCGGGCGGCGGAAATCGTAGAGTTGTACGTCCGGCTCACTCCTGCGCGGCGCCACCGGCTCCACGATGCCGCCCGCCCGACCGAGCAGGCGGTCGATCTCGTTCTGGGAAAGGGTCCCCGATGCCATCGCTCTACTGGATGACGAACTGTGGAAGATAGACGCGCTTGACCGCGCCCGCGGGGAAGAGCTTCGCGACCGCCGCCAGCATCTGTGCCTTCAGCGTATCCCGCCGAGACACGTCGGCCAGCTCCTCGACGCTCTTGGTGCCGAGCACCCCGAGCACCGCGTCGCGGATCTCCGCGTCGCGCGCCTGCATCTGCGCCCCGACGCTCTCGTCCTTAACGTCGAAGGCGACCGTAAGCATCAGGAACCGGGTGCCGTTCGACCCGGCCGGGTTCATCACCAGGTTGTCCACCTGGTGGATGATCGACGGGCCGGCGTCGGCGCTGGCCGCACTGTCGGACGCGGCGTCCGCCTGCGCCACCCGCGGGTGCAGGCGCGCGGCCACCAGGGGGCCCACGTAGAGCGCGCCACCCCCCCCGCCCGCCAGCACCCCCACGGTGACGACGATGGCGAGCAGGAGCCGGCTCTTCTTGGGCTGCTCCTCCTCGGTCGGCACTTCTGCCACGACTTCGGGATCGGTCTCGTTCGGCATGCCGCGCTCGGCGCTGGTGACGGTGGATGGCTGAGAGGGACTTCGTGTCGCGCGGGCCATGCTGAGGCAGGGGGTGTACCACTCCGGACCGGACCGGAGACGCCCGCGCGCCGGCTCCGCAAGCACTTGCAGACAACCATCTTACGGAACCGCACCCCGAACCGGTCGGTTCGGGGTGCGGTGCGTCGTGCCTCGGCCCGGGCGGAAGAGCGTGCCGGGTGGCAGGCGGGTTTTTCCGGGGGGTCCGCCGCCAGCGGCTGGCTGCCAGCCGCTGGCGGCCGTCGTCCTCACCCCTGCTTCAGGTTCACCACGTCCTGCAGCATCTGGTCGCTGGTGGTGATGACGCGGCCGTTGGCCTGGAAGCCGCGCTGGGTGACGATCATGTTGGTGAACTCGTTGGCGATGTCGACGTTCGACATCTCCAGCGCGCCGCTGGTGATGAACGACTGGCTGCCCTCGAGGGCGTAGCCGAGCACCGGGCTGCCGGAGTTCCCGGACACCGTGTACATGTTGTCGCCGGAGCGCTGCAGACCGCTGGGGTTGTTGAAGTCGGCGAGCACGATCTGTCCGAGCGTCACGTTGGTGCCGTTCGAGAACGAGCCGGTGATGGTGCCGGTGCGGTCGATGGTGAAGTTCACCAGGTCGCCCTCGCCGTAGCCGTCCTGGTCGCGCAGCACCGCGGTGGAGGTGGAGGCGAACTGCGTGATGCCGTTCACGCCGCTGCCGGGGTTCATCTTGATCGTCACCGGCTCGGCGCCCGCCGGGGTGAACTGGATGTCCGGCACCTGTGTGTTGGGCGAGTTCAGGTTCAGCGTGCCGTCGGTGTTGAAGCTGAGCGATCCCGTGTTGCCGCTCAGCGCGCCCGCGCCGGTCGCGGGGACGCCCACCAGACCCGAGTCGTCGACCACGTAGTTCCAGGTGGTCGCGTCCTTCTTGTAGAGCCAGACCTTCAGCTCGTGCTTGGTGCCGAGCGAGTCGTACGCCGAGATGGTCGTGGACGTGTAGCTGCTGGCGTTCGCCGGGTCGGCGATGGTCGGCGTCGAGCGCAGCGTGGCGGGCGGCGCGGTGGAGAGGTCGTTGCCCACGTCGCCGGCCGTATAGCCGGCGTCGAGCGTGAGCGAGCCGTACCCGGTGAAGGTGACCGTCCCGCCGGCGGAGACCGCCGTGGGGTTGCTCTCGGCGACGCCGTTGCGGTACAGGGTGAAGTTGCCCGCCCCGTCCTCGAGTAGCTGGTAGTCGCCGCTCGGGGCGGAGGCGCCGAAGGTGAAGTGCGCCGTCGGGGCGAAGTCCACCGGAGTGCTCGTCGCCGTGCCGGTCGTGCCGTTGAAGTCGTAGGTCGGCGGCGTCTGATCGCTGGAGATGAAGGGGCCGGTGAAGGTGGGCGCCGCGGCGTCGAGGTTGCCGGCGAGCGTCATCTTCGTCGTCTGCTTCGCCGCCGTCTTCTGGCCGAAGGGCAGCTTGATGTCGCCCACGCCCTCCTGGAGGACGCCGTTGACCGCCGTGCGGCCCTGCACCACGAAGCCGTTGGTCGGCGACACCAGACGGCCGTCGCCGTCGAGCTGGAAGTTGCCCGAGCGCGTGTAGAAGTGCTGGTTGCCCTTGGCGACGACGAAGAAGGCGTCACCCTGGATGGCGAGGTCGGTGTTCTGACCGGTGGTCTCGAGGTTGCCCTGGGTGAACATCTGGTCGATCGAGCCGACCTGCATCCCCAGGCCCACCTGGATCGGGTTCGTGCCGCCGTGATCGCCCGGCGGACGGCTGGCGCCCTGGAGGAGCTGCGCGAAGCCCTCCTTGAAGGTCACCCGGCTGCCCTTGAAGGCAACGGTGTTGACGTTCGCCACGTTGTTGCCGATCACGTCCATGCGCACCTGGTGGTTGCGCAGGCCGGACACACCGGCGAAGAGGGAACGCATCATGGTCGGACTCTCCTCTGCTGAGGGATGGTGGCGCGGGCCCTGCCCGCGCCCGGGGAAAGGTCAGTTCGCGTCGATCTGGAGGATGGAACCGAACGGGATCGAGAGGCCGCCGGCGGTCAGCGTCGCCCCGCTGCTGCCGTAGCGGACGCCGTCCACGCGGCCGATCACGTACGTCTGCGTGGGCACGGTGTTGCCGTCGACGTCCTCGACGTCGACCTGGTAGGTGTAGTTGCCGGCCGGCAGGTCGCCGGTCATGTCGCCGATCTCGGAGGTGTGGTCGCCCGAAGCGAGCTTCCCGAGATCCTTCTCGGCGACGACGTTGCCGTTGCCGTCCAGGATCTTGAGCGTGCCGGCACCGCCGCCCTGGCCGACGCTGTAGCTGACCGAGGTGCTCGCGTCGGGACCGACGATGAGCTGGTTGCCGAGCGCGGTGACGGTCTTACCGAGCGCCGCGAGCGCGGAGTTGGAGTTCATGGCCGAGGCCACGGCGCTCTGCGCGCTCGCCTGGCCGCCGAGCGTCTGGTTGATCTGCATCAGCTGCTCGACGCTGGAGAACTGCGCGAGCTGCGAGGCGAGCTGCTGCCCGTCCATGGGGTTGAGCGGGTCCTGGTGGCTCATCTGTGCGACGAGCAGCTTGATGAACTGGTCCTTCCCCATCGCCCCGCCGACGGGGTTGACGATGGGGTCGCCCGAGGATGCGGCGGGGACCGGCGCCGGGGCGCCGGTGGTCGAACCGATGGCGGTGCTCATGCGTTCGACTGTCCTTTCTGCTCCCTGCGGGAGCGCTGGCGGGGGTTGTCGGAGCGGGCCTGCGAGCCGTCGCGCGGCGGAGCACCCGGGCGGTCGCGGTGGAGGAACGGATTGGCGCCGCCGTGCGAGGCGTCGGAGCCGTGCGCGCTGGCGCTGGCGAGCGTGGCGGCCGCCCGCGAGATCTCCACCACGTCGGACGGGCTGGTCGCCGCGCGCACGCGCACCGACTCGGCCTCGAGGCCGTGGCGGCCGAGGGCGCGCCGGAGCTCGCCGATGCGGCTGGCGAGCGGGTCGAGCTCGGAGTGGGAGCCGAGGTTCACCAGCGTGTCCACCGCCCCGCCCCGAAGCCCGATGCGGATCCGGTCCTGGCTGCCGTTCGCGTTGTCGACCCGCAGGAGAACCTGCGTGAGCGGGCGGGTGGCGGCCGCGTCGCGCAGCTCCAGCACCCGCGCGATGCGATCCGCGGCCTGCGCGCCGAGCACGTTCCCCGGCCGCGCCGCCGCGGCGGGCGTGTGACGCGCCGCGAGCGCCGCGCCGGGCGCGATGGCGTTCACCGCCAGCCGCGTGACCGGCGTCTCGACACGCTTCGGCTCGGCCCCCTCCTTCGTGCGCTCGTCGTCCGGGGCGACGGCGGGTGCCGCCGGCTGCGGAGCCGGCCGGTCCGGCTTCGCAGCAGACGTGCTCCCCGGCACCGCCACCTCCGCCACCTCCGCCACGCGCGCCACCTGAGCCACCTGAGCCACCTGAGCCACCTGAGCGACCCGGGCGACCGGCGCGACTTGCGCCACCGGAGCGATCCCGCTCACGCCCGTCGCCCGATCGGCGGCCGGCTGCTGCGGCTGCTGCGGCGAGGCGTCGATCACGGCGGCGGCCCCGGCGGGCATCTCGACGTGCCCTGGGTCGCGAGCACCGAGGGTGTGGAGCCCCTCCTCCCGCGCCACCTCCGCCAGCCGGGCGAAGCCGGTGGGGTTGTCGAGGGAGCCGTCGACCATCAGGTCGGCGGCGAGCCCGCGCATGTGATTGGAGTGGCGCGTCCAGGTGACGACGGGGCCGGGCTGGCTCCGCCCCTGCGCATAGAGCGCGTCCTGGCGCGCGGGTGTGCGGTACGTCTCGACCACCTCCACGCGGCTGCCGTACTCCCTGCGCATCCGGTCGATCACCCGCTCCAGGCGGGAGCGGAAGGCGGGCGCCAGCAGGTCGAGGCTGCGCTCCACGTGGGTCGGGTCGCTCGGGACGGCCGCCGCGAGGCTGCCCGCCAGGGCCGCCGCATCCGGCGCGGGCGCGAGGTCGGTGCCCTCGGCGAGCGGCGCCGCGCCGGCGGCGGCCTCCGCGCCGGGCTGCGCCGCGCCCTGCGGCGGTGGCAGCCACCCGGGCCGCGCGCCGGCGGCGAGGAGCGCCGCGAGCATCTCGCGGTCGAGAGACGTGCCGTCGGTACCCGGGGCGGAGTCGCCGTCGGGGTCGGTCGCGGCGGCCCCGGCGTCCGCGGCCGCGGTGCCGCCCGTCAGCTCGCCCAGGGGTCCGAGCAGCGCCGCGAAGGCGCCGGGCGACGCACCCGAGCCCTTCGCCTGGCCGCCGAAGCCGCGCGGCGCCAGGGTGGCGAGCAGCCCGCTCGCCGAGCCGATCAGGCCGGAGATGAGGTTCACGATTGGCCTTTCGTCTGGAAGACAGCCGAGCCGATCTGCGCCGCGCGCTCGGGGGGAAGGTTGCTGAGGATCGCGGCCGCCTGGCGGTCGCGCACCGACGCGAGCACCGCGCGCACCTCGGCGTCGCTCATCTTCACCAGCACCTTTGCCGCCTGCTCGGGCTCCATGGCACCGAAGATCTTCGCGAGCCGGGCCCGCTCCAGCGTGGGCAGGTGCGACAGGGAATCGGCGGGAGCCGGTGCGGCCGCCGCCCCGGCGAGGTCGGCCCCGGCGGCCGGCGGCGTCGTCGGCGGTACGGTCGTCGATGCGGACGGGCTCGCCGGCTGCGTGGCGGCCGCGGCGCTGGTGGAATCGACCCGTGTCACGCTCGCCACGGTCGTGTCCACCTTCAGGGCGGCCGGCACCGCGCTCGGGCCGCGGGGTCTGGGGCGGCTCTTCGCCACGCTGTCCGCCCGCGCGAGCGAGTCGGCGCGCAGCGCAGCGGCGCTCTCTCCGGCGCGGACGACGACCATCCCGGTCGTGCCCGCGAGTCCCAGCAGGAGCCCCACCACCGCCCCGACGATCAGCGTCTTGTTCATCTCAGGCCTTCTCTTCCGCGCCGGGCTCCGTCTCCTGCTCCGGCGCGCGCACGAAGCGGCTCAGCGCGATCCCGTCCATCAGCTGCCGGTCGAGCTGCACCTCCTCGACGCGCCAGTCCTCGAGGTGGCGCTCGCGCAGCCGGTCGAGCACGCGCCGGTCGCGGAAGGCGGCGGTGAAATCGGCCCGGCGCAGCTCGACGGCCTCGTGGGCCACGTCCTGCGCCTGCTGCGCCCGCTCCACGTGCGCGCTCATCTGATCGACGACGAAGCGCAGGTTCTGGAGCTGGCCCGCGGTGGCGCGGCCCGTCTGGGCGTCGGCCGCGCTCCGTGCGCCCGCGTCGCGCTGCCGCGCGAGCGCCTCGCAGGCCGCGCGCGCACTGTCCTCCTCGCGCTGCGCGTCGGCGAGCCGCTGCGCCTCGCTCTGCTCTTTCCGGAGCCGGAGCTCCAGCACCCGCTGCAGCCGGAACTTGAACATGTCAGCCCCCCTCCATCATCTGGTTGGCCTGGCTCATCAGCGAGAAGAGCCGGTTGCGCATCTCCTGCATGGAGGAGCGCTCCTGCGGCGTCTGCTGGAGGAAGGAGAGGATAGCGCCGCGCAACCCCACGGCCGTGTCCACGACGGGGTCGCTGCCCTTCTGATAGGCGCCGACCATGATGAGGTCCTCCTTGTCGCGGTAGGCGGCTTCGAGGCGCGAGAGCTGGTTGGCGCAGGCGCGGTGGTCCTCGTCCGCCACCAGGTCGCGCACCCGGCTCTTGCTCTCCAGGATGTCGATGGAGGGGAAGTGCCCCGCGGAGGCGAGCTTGCGCGTCAGCACGATGTGCCCGTCGAGGATGGACCGGGCGGCGTCGGCGACGGGCTCGTTAAAGTCGTCGCCGTCCACCAGGACGGTGTAGATGCCGGTGATGCCGCCCGTGGCGCCGTTGCCGGCGCGCTCGAGGAGGCGCGGCAGCGCGGCGAAGACCGAGGGCGGGTAGCCCTTCGTCGTGGGCGGCTCGCCGACGGCGAGGCCGATCTCGCGCCACGCCATCGCCACGCGCGTCACCGAGTCCACCATCAGCAGCACGTGCTTGCCCTGGTCGCGGAAGTACTCGGCGATGGCGGTGGCCACGAGGGCGCCGCGGGCGCGCACCAGCGCCGCCTGATCGCCGGTGGCCACCACGAGCACCGAGCGCGCGAGCCCCTCGGGCCCCAGCGAGTGCTCCAGGAAGTCGCGCACCTCCCGACCGCGCTCGCCGAGCAGCGCGATGACGTTCACGTCGGCCTTCGCCTGCCGGGCGATCTGGCCCAGCAGCGTGCTCTTGCCGACGCCCGAGCCCGCGAAGATCCCCACGCGCTGGCCACGGCCCAGGGTGAGCACTCCGTCGATCGCCCGCACGCCGGTCTCGAAGGCGGCGCCGATCATCTCGCGCTCCAGCGGGTTGGGCGGCTCGGCGGAGAGCGGCACGCGCTCCACCACCTCCAGCTTGCCCTTCCCGTCGATCGGGTGACCCAGGCCGTTCAGCACGCGGCCCAGCATTCCCGGCCCCACGTCCACCCCGAAGGAACGCCCGAGCGGTTGAACGCTGCTCCCGGGGTGCAGGCCGTCCATCTCGCCGAGGGGCATGAGCAGCACGCCGCGCTCGTGGAAGCCCACCACCTCGGCGAGGATCGAGCGGTCGTCGACCATGCTCGTCACCCGGCAGAGCTCGCCGAGGCCCACCTCGAGCCCCGCGGCCTCGATGACGAGGCCGACGACGCGCGTGACGCGGCCGTAGCCGGCGAAGCGCGGCACGTCGGCGATGCGGTCGATGAGCGCGCTAGACATGGGTGTACGTCAGCCGGCGGTAGATTCGCTCCAGCGCGGCGTCGACGCGCCCGTCGACGATCCGCTCGCGGCCCTCGACCACGCAGCCGCCGGGCGCCAGCCGCGCGTCGGCCACCCAGCGTGTCTCGCGGCCCCGCGTGGTCGCGGCCATCGCGGCGCCCGGCTCCTCGCCGTGGCTCTCGATCACCGACAGGTCCTGCGGGTTCACCCGGATGCGGATCGGCTGGTCCACCGGGAACTCCGCCAGCGCACGCCGCACCAGCTCCAGCACGCCCTCCGCGTCGCCGTGCAGCTCCCGGCCCACCAGCTGGCGCGCCACCGCGACGGCGAGCGCGCAGATGTTCTCCTCGATCGCGCCCGCCCAGCGGATCTCGCCCTCGCGCAGCTGGTCCAGGGCCTCCTCCGTCAGCTTCAGGGCGTGCCGCAGCCGCGCGGCCTCCGCGATCTCGCCCTCGCGCCGGCCCTCCTCGTAGCCCCGCTCGTACGCCTCGCTCACCAGCCGCTCGCGCTCCTTCGCGGCGGCCGCCGCCTCCGCCGCCGACATCGTCACGCGCGCGTCGGTATGCTCCTGGCCCACCGGCGTCGGGTCGTCCGCATCGTCGGAGAGCGGCCCGAGCAGCTCGGCCGGGGCCCACTCGGCGGCCATCAGCTCGTCGACGTCGCGCGCGAGCCGCGCCGCGGGTCTAGTTGATGACCAGATCATCCTTGCCTCCCGACATCACGATCTCGCCCGCCTCCTCCAGCTCGCGGACCTTGGTGACGATCGACGCCTGCGCGGCCTCGACGTCCCGCACGCGCACCGGCCCGAGGAAGTCCATCTCCTCCTGGAGCGACGCGACGGCGCGCGCCGACATCGCGCCGAGGATGCGCCCCTTGAGACTCTCGCTCGCGGCCTTGAGCGAGAGCGCCAGCTCCTTCGAGTCGATCTCGCGCAGCAGGCGCTGGATGGCCCGGTCGTCGAGCTTGATGATGTCCTCGAAGACGAACATGAGGTTCTTGATCTCGTCGCAGAGCTCCGAGTCCTTCACCCGGACGCCGTCGAGCAGCTCCTTCTCCATCGTCGGGGTGAGCTGGTTGAGGACCTCCGCCACCGCCGCCGGGCCGCCGGAGGCCGACATGCCCTCCATCGCCAGGTCGGTCTCCGCGCCGATGGAGCGCTCGATGAGCTGCAGCATCTCGGGCGAGACCTTCTCCATGCGCGCCATGCGGTAGATGACCTCGCTGCCGAGGGCCATGTCGATGTGCTTGAGCACGTTGGCGGTGTGGTTGGGCTGCAGGTGCGCCAGGATGAGGGCGATCGTCTGCGGGTGCTCGCCGCGCAGCATGTTGCCGAGCTGCTGCGGGTCGGCGTTGCGCAGGCGGTGCAGCCCCGCGGTGTCGGCCAGCTGCGCCTGGATGCGCTTCAGGATCTGCGAGGCGTGAGAGGGCCCGAACGCCTTCTCCAGGATCTCGCGCGCCACCTCCACGCCGCCCTCCGTGAGCGACTCGGCGGCGCGGTAGATCTCGAGCCATTCCAGCAGCACCGCGTCGGCGACGGGGCCGCTCACGTGCTCCATGCGGGCGATCTCGAAGGAGATCAGCTCGGCGTCGTCCTCGCTGAGCCCCTTGGTGATCTGCGCCGCGATCTCCGGCCCCACCGCCATGCAGAGGATGGCTACCTTCTGGCGCCCCGTGATCCGGGCGCGATCGGAGTTCAGGACCATGTTGCTGGTGTTGCCGCCGACCATGACCGAGCTGGCCATCTCAGACCTCCTTCAGCCAGGCGCGCACCAGCTTCGCCGCGGTGTCGGGGCTCTCCTCGACGGAGGTGACCACCTCGGTGCGCATCCGCTGGTTCGCCGTGCTGAGCGTCTTCTTCGGCAGCAGCCGCTCCAGCATCGCCTCGGTCTCCTGGTCGTGCTCGGAGGCCGGCAGCGCCGACGGAGCGCCCGCCGCGGCGAGCGCAGGGGTGGGGGCGCGCGCGGGCGCGTTCTTCAGGGCCCGGAGCACCCGCATCGCCACGAAGGCGGCCAGGAGCAGACCGACGATCGCCACGATCTGCGAGCTGTAGTCGTGCACCACCGTCAGGACGGAGGGGGCCGGCTCGGGCGGCGGGGGGGGAGGCGCGTGGAAGCGCATGCTCACCACCGAGACGACGTCGCCGCGGGTCGGGTCGATGCCGATCGCGCTGCGCACCAGCGTCTCGATCTGCGCCAGCTCGGCGGCGCTGCGCGGCACGAAGACGGCCGTGTCGCCCTTCGGCACCCGCTTCTCGTCGACCACGACCGCCACGGTGAGGCGCTTCACGTCGCCCGTCGCGCCCGTGAAGCTCTCCATGCTCGTCGAGTTCTGGTACGTCTCGGCGGTCGTCTTGGAGCCCGCTCCGCCCTGCGCGCCGGGGATGATCTCCGACTTCTGCTCCGTGGTCAGCGCCTGCGCGTCCGGGTCCACCTTCTGCACCGTGCGCTCGACCTTGTCGAAGTTGATGTCGGCGGCCACCTTGACGCGCGCGTTGCCCGGTCCCACCACCTCGCTCACGAGCGACTGCGCCTTCTTCTCCAGGTAGCCCTCGACCTCGCGCTGCACGCCGAGCTGCTGCGTCGTCATGCCCTCGATCGAGCCGGGGTCGGTGGCGTCGGAGAGCATGCGGCCGCTGTCGTCCAGCACCGCCACCTCGTCGCTGTGGAGCCCGCCCACGCTGCTCGCGACCAGGTGCTGGATGCCCCGCACCACGTCCTGCCCGGGATCGCTGCCGTCCTGGAGTGCGAGCACCACGGAGGCGGCCTTGGGGTCGTTGCTCACCCGGAAGCCGCGCGTCTCGTCGATCGCCAGGTGGACCTGGGCGGAGCGCACGCCGGTCATCTGGCCGATGGTGCGCTCCAGCTCGCCCTCCAGCGCGCGCCGGTAGTTGACGCGCTGCGTGAAGTCCGTCATCCCCCAGGAGGGCTGGTCGAAGAGCTCCATCCCGGGGCGGCCCTGCGCGGGCAGGCCGTCACCGGCGAGCAGGACGCGGACGTGGGCGAGCTGGTCCGAGGGCACCTCGACCGCCGTGCCGCCGTCCGCGAGCCGGTAGGGAACGCCGCTCTCGTCCAGCTTGGCGGTGATCTTCCCCACCGTCTCCAGCTTCAGGTCGGAGAAGGCCGGCACGTAGGTGGGCGCGGAGGCCCAGCGGGAGACTGCCAGGATGAGCACCACGGTGGCCACGCCGACGCCCGCGATCATGACGCGGTGGCGGCCACCCAGGCGCTCCATCCATTCCTCGACTACCGGGGGAAAGGCGATGGGCACGGGTCGCTCAGCTCTGCATGTTGATCACCGAGCGGTAGGCCTCGGTGAACTTGTTGCGCACCTCGACGAGCATCTGCAGCGCGAGGCCCGCCTCTTCCGTGGCGGCCATCACCTGGTGCAGCTCGACCGGCTCGCCGCGGAGAAAGGCACTCATCTGCTCCGTCGCGTTGTCCTGCGCTCCCGAGACCTGGGAGATCGCCTGCTTCAGCGTGTCGCCGAAGGAGCCGCCCTCCTCGGAGGCCGCGCCGGGCAGCGCGAGCCCACCCGCCGCGCTCGCCTGCTGTGCGGCCACTTCCTTCGTGAACTGCAGATAGCGCTGGGATGCCCAGCCGACGGGGATGCTCATGATCAGACGCGGATGTCGAGCCGACCGCCCCGCGCGATGGGCGGGTCGCTGCGGCCCTGGGAGAGGACGTAGCCATAGGTGAGCGGGCCCATCGCGCCCACCTTGGCGAAGAAGGCCCGCTCGTCACTCGTGAGCACGGACCAGAGCGCCGGGTCGGTGCCCTCGGGCGCCTCGACCGGCACGGCGGTGCCCGCCTGCCCCGCCTCCTTCACCGCCGGCGCGCGCACCTGCGTCGCGGCGGCGGGCGTGGTGGCGGCGGGCGTGCGCTCCTGCTGGACCCGCTCGCGCGGGTCCGCCTGCGGCATCCGGATGCCGGCGAGATTGTTGCCGATCGCGTTCAGATTCATCGTGTTCCTCAGATGTCCAGCGAGCTGCGGAGCATCGCCTTCGCCGACTGGAAGACGGTCGCGTTCGCCTCGTAGACGCGCCGCGCGTCCATCAGGTCCACCAGCTCATCGGTGATGCGCACGTTGGGGTAGCGCACGTACCCGTTCGCGTCCGCGTCGGGGTGCCCGGGGTCGTAGACCAGCGGCCCCTGCGACGGGTCCTCCACCACCCCCGTCACCTCGACCCCCTCCGCCGGCGCGATCGGCTGGCCCGAGGGCAGCCGCATGAACGGCTGGCCCACCGACGAGAGCTCGTACGGCAGCGCCGGCACGCCCGCCGCCTGCATCTGCACCACCTGCCGGCGGTAGGGCCCGCCCGTCGCCGTGCGCGTCGTGTCCGCGTTGGCGATGTTCGTCGAGATCACCTCCAGGCGCGCCCGCTGCGCCGAGAGCCCGCTCGCCGCCACCGACAGCGTCCGGAACATCGGCTGCCCCACCGAGGTGTAGGGCGGCGGCGGAAATCCGTTGATCGGGCTCATCCGTTGGCATCCAGGCTGGTGCGGATCTGCTGGTACGTCTTCTCCAGCAGGCGCGAGGTCGCCTCGAAGTGCAGCTGCTCGTCGGCCAGGCTCACCATCTCCGACTCCAGGTCCACGGAACCTTCCAGCGTGGTGCCCGGCGCCTGACCCGGCTGCGGGATCGAGAAGCCGTCCCCTCCCTGCTGAAGCGTCGCCTTCGCCACGCGGTCCGCGATCATCCGCGTGCGCTGACTGCCGAGGTCGAGCGCCTGCTTGAGCTGCGGGGCCATCGAGACCCTGCCGAAGAATCCGTTGAGCATGCACACCTCCGAGCGGGTTCGTTCGCGAGTGGCCCCGGAGAAGGCAACGCCCGCGCCAGACCGGGACGCGGGCGATTATCTGGAATTTCGCAGGAGACACACGAGTCGCTGCGTGCGTGCATCACCCTACGCGCCAACCGCTTCCGTGGAATGAGCCCGTGTGCGCGAAAAGCGTTGTTTTACTCGGATGGAGATTCGCGGCCAGCCGGGAAATGCGCGCCGGTGCGGCAGGATGTGCCGGAAAGCGGGGGAGAGTTTTGCCGGGGAGGGGGGGGCATGAGGCCCTCACCCGGCGCGCTGAGACGCGCCACCCTCTCCCGCAGGCGGGCGAGGGGCCGGGTTGGGCGCAGTACTGCGGGTTCAGTGCGAAGCTCGGGTGCCCAGTCCGCGAAGGCGGACTTTCTGCTGTTCTTGCAGCGGTTTCAACCGCCCGGCGCAGGGGCCGGCCTGCAGCCCTGGCGAGTCTGGATTCCCGCCTGCGCGGGAATGACGACTGAGGTCTGCAGTCATTCCCCTCGCCCGCTTGCGGGAGAGGGTGGCGACTCTCAGGCCGCCGGGTGAGGGCCGGCGCACAAGGGCCCGAGCATCGACGCGATGCTCGG
>DASSTO010000009.1:0-132307 GCA_035707865.1 Longimicrobiaceae bacterium
CCGCTCCTCGACTTCAGGCTGACGACCATCCGGTAGAGGTTCGGGTTGGTGGGCGTCCAGTGCTTGGGGGCGACATCCTTCAGGTGGAGCGCATAACCAATCGTTTTTTTCCCGAGCTCGACCGCCATGGGACCGGCGGTGGCGAACGACTCGCCCGTCTTCCGATCGGTCCACTCCACCTCCAGCGTTCCGGCGGACGGACCGCCGAGGCCGCGGACCTCGACCTGGACCTCCGCGCCGTCCAGCGAGGGGTTGAACCACGCGTCCTCGATCTTCGCCGGCCCGCGCGCCACGAGGCGCACCGGCTGCCAGATGCCGTACAGGTCGTAGGCGCGGTTGTCGGCGTCCGGCGAGAGCGGGCCGTACATCCCCTTGCTCATCGTCATGACCTTGGAGGCGGTGAGATTCACGGTCACCGCTGCGCCCATGTCGACGCGCGAGGGAGGGATCTTCTCCATCGAGACGTACATCGCCAGCACGTTGCGCCCGGACCTGAGGTGCGGCGTCAGGTCGAACGAGAAGCGGCTGAACATCCCCTTGTGATCGCCGAGCGGCTGCCCGTTCAGGAACGCCCTGCTCACCATCGCCACGCCGTCGAACTCGGCGAAGAGCCGGCGTCCGGAGGGGAGATCGGGGGCGTCGATCTCGAGACGGTACCAGCCGTCGTCCGACCGCTCGGTGTCGAACCCGAGCTTGTCGAGCCGCTCCCGCTCGTGCCGATCGAAATCCTCCGAGTCGTCGAGCCACCACCGCACGCGGTTGAGCAGCTGAGGGACGCCCACCTCCACGTAGCCGTCGTCCGCGGCCGCCGCCTCCGGCGCGTGGCCCGGGGCGATCAGGTACGAGGGCTTGAAGCGCCACTGGCCGGTCAGATCGATGCTGCTGCCGGGAGCCAGCTGCGCCTCGTCCAGCACGACGCGGCCCGCCTTCACCGGGCCGTCGTGCGCCGGCGCGAACCAGCGCGGATCGCGCCACGTGGCGCAGCCGGCGCCGGCCAGGCCCAGGCCGGTCCCCAGGAGCACCGACTGCTTCAGAAAGTCACGACGTGTGGGCATGGATCCTCTGGCTCAGATCATCACCACGCGGGAGCCACGGGCGCAGGCTTCGACGCCCGTGGCTCCCGCCCCTCGGTCACGGCACGTGCGTCGACCCCGCGTTCGTGGCGTCGACTGCGACCCAGCCGTAGCGGTCGCCCACGTGGCCGTACATGAACGCCATCTCGCCGACGGCCGGGCTCCCCGCGGGCGTGTCCTTGTCGTAGTACGGGATGCTCAGCAGCGGCACCCCGCGCGCGCGGTGGAACGTCACGGCGCGCCCGTCGACCAGGTAGGTGTCGTTCGAGACGCCTCCCGAGCCGGGCAGGCTGTAGAGCACGTTCACCACGTTGCCGGGCCGGAGCATGTAGTGGTTCGGCACCGGGCCGCAGGGCCGTTCGTCCTCGCAGAACACCATCTGGTCGTAGTACGCCCGCAGCTGCGCGCTGCCGCCGGTGAGCTTGATCGCCCTCGGGTAGTCGCCCTGCCCCGGGTCGGCGTCGTTGACCGTCTCCATGAACGACAGGTCCTCGGTGACGTCCGACTCCGGGATCCAGCCCGAAGCGTGGCCGTCCGTGGTCGTCGCGTCCCACACGTAGACGACCGTCGTGCCGTCCGGCAGCTGCTTACGCTGGCCGTAGTTGATGCGGACCTGCGTGGAGGTGACGGTGCTGCGCGCCGTGCCCATGCCGTCGTAGAGGATGGTTCCCGGCGCGATCGTGAAGGTGCAGTCGTCGGAGTTGCCGGGGTGCGACACGCGATTCGAGCCGCCTCCGCCCGACGCCGTGCACCGGTACTCCGTGTTCGGCAGCTTGCAGCTGTAGGCGCCCTGGCAGTCCGTCGTCGTCTCCGCGCCGTCGCGGGAGACCCAGCCGTAGCGGTCGCCGACGTGGCCGTACATGAAGCCCATGGTGCCGGCGGGCGAGCTCCCCTCCGCGTCCCCCGCGTGGTAGTACGGAACGTAGACGACCTTGACGCCCTTCGAGCGGTGGAAGACGGCCTGGTGGTCCAGCAGGTACGTCTCGTCCGACGCGCCACCCGCGCCGGGCAGGTTGTAGAGCATGTCCATCGCTCCACCGGGCCGGAGCAGGTAGTCGTTCGGGGTGTGGCCGTCGCGGAAGACCATGCCCTCGTAGCCGGCGCGGGCCTCCGGGGTCCCGCCGGTGAAGCGCCAGGTGGTCTGGTAATCGCCCTCGCCGGGGTCGGTCGCGGCGACCGTCGGCATGAAGGCGACCGACTCGCGGAGATCCGACTCGTAGATCCACCCCGAGGCCACCCCGTCGGCGGTGTTCACGTTCGACACGTAGACGGCGCTCTCCGGCGCGTGCGTCGGCTGGGGCAGCCCGTCGGCCGGGTTCACCCTGCCGTCGGGCAGCAGCTTGCGCTGGCCGTAGACGATCCGGACCTGCGCGTCGGTGATCGCCCCGCGCGGGGTGCCGAGGCCGCCGTGGAGGACGGTCTGCGGCCTGATCTCGAAGGTGCAGTCCGCGGGATCGTTCGGGTGGGTGAGGAAGTTCGTGCTCGCCGCGCCCGCCGCCTCACACGGGGACGGGTTCGGCAGAGTACAGTTGAGCTCTCCGTCGCAGACCGGCGCCGTCGTCGCCGCCAACTGCGCGGAGTCGAGGCGGGCCGCGGTGGGCTCCTGGTGCTCCGAGCAGCCGCTCGCGGCGCCGATGAGCACGAGTGCGCATCCGGCGATCCGCGCTGCGGTGGAGAAGCCTGGTTCCTTCCACATGCCAACCCTCCTGGTGAGTGGGTGCTGGTAGGATTCGACGTGCTCGGGCGGACTGCGTGGGCCCGAGCATCCGCGCGGATGCTCGGGCCCACGCCGTCCCCTCTCCCGCTCGCGGGAGAGGGTGGCGCGTCTAAGCGCGCCGGGTGGGGGACTGTTCGGGTGCGTGCCGGGATCGGCGAAGACCCTAGTAGCCCGGGTTCTGCTCCATCTTCGCCCCGATGTTGGCGTCGATCACCGCCTGGGGGATCGGGAAGACGGTGTCGCGCGGCTGGATGGTCGCCGCGGCGAGCGGGTTGTACTTCTGCACCCGCTCCAGCAGCGTGTGCGTGCGGACCAGGGTGTAGCGGCGCTCCTCCTCGGTGAGCAGCTCACGCGAGCGCTCGTCCAGGATGAAGTCCATCGTCACCTGGTCGGGGGTGATCTCGGAGGCGCCGGCCCGGTCCCGCAGCTTGTTGATCGTCGCCGCCGCGTCCGCCAGCTCGCCGTTCTTCATCTGCGCCTCGGCGAGCAGCAGGTAGGTCTCCGCCAGGCGGACGTAGGCCTGGTCTTCGTACTGCTCCTCCCCCGTGGGGTCGAGCGGGTCGGTCCAGTCCCACTTCCGCGTGCTCGGCCAGCCCGGGTCCTTCTCCTTCGCCTTGCTCCAGTCCAGCCAGAGCGTATCGCCCAGCTCCTTCCCCTTGGGGAGGTTGGCGGCGTTGTTGTACAGGTAGAACTTGCGAATGGCGTAGATGGAGCCCCGGTCATCCTGCGGCTCGTAGAGGTCGATCGCCCAGGGCGTGATTCCGATGCGTCCGATGCCGCGGCCCCCGTACTCCGGGGCTACCTGGACGCCCTTGAGGCTGTAATAGCGGCCCACCCAGGAGCGGCGCATGATGCTCTGACCGCCGCCCGGCGTGTTGATCTGGTACTTGAAGACCCAGATCGCCTCGGTGTTGCCCTGGTCGCGGTCGACGTTGCCATCCTGGAACATGTCCATGAACGGCACGCCCGGCTGGTTCGCGTTCACGCCGTAGCGCTGCGTGATCAGGTGGTAGTTGCCGCTCTCGGTCACCTTCTTGGCCTCCACCTCGGCCTTCTGGGGCTCGTCCATCGCCAGGTAGAGCTCGGCCAGGTAGTGCTCGGCGACGGCCTTCGAGAGCCGGCCCGGGACCTCGGGCATGTCCGGCAGGTACTGCTCGGCGAAGAGCAGGTCCTGCTCCATCTGCTTTCGGACGTCCGCGACCGGCGCCCTCGTCCAGTCGGTCTTCACCGAGGCGCCCGAGGACTCCTCCAGGTTCAGCGGCACGGGGCCCCACAGGTACGTCAGGTGACGGTAGCACCACGCACGGAAGAACCTCGCCTCGGCCAGGACCTCGTTCTTCTGCGCGTCGGTCCACTGGATGTCCGGGTTGTCGGCCCGGTGGACGATCGTGTTCGCCGCGTTGATCATCCGGTACATCCACGTCCAGGTGTCCAGATAGAAGTCCACCTGTGGGTTGTTGTACGTGCCCCAGTCGTTCCAGACGTGCTCGAAGCCGGCCGGATAGAGCGAGAAGGCGTTGTCGGTGCCCATGTTCATCATCTCGGTCCGGATGTCGTTCGTGCCGCTCATACCGTCGCGCTCGAGGCGAGCCTGCGCGTAGAGCGCGTTCAGGCCGTCCCGGAAGCCGTCGAGGCTGGTGTAGAGGTTGTCGGCGACGATGACGTTCGGCGGGTTCTCGTCCAGGAGCCCGTCCGTACAGCCGGCGAGGCCGAGCCCCACCGCGCCCAGCAGGCCGAAGCCCACCCATCGCTTGATCGTTCGCGTCATGGTCATGGCAGCCTTCCCACGGGTCACGGTGGAATCGGTTCGCTTCGATGCAGCGCGCTCAGAACTGGACATTGACCCCTCCGATCAGGACGCGCTGCAGCGGGATCCCGCGCTGGTTGCCGTTGGTGAACTCCGGGTCCATGCCCGTCCACGCGGTGTGCGTCCAGAGGTTGCGGCCGCTCACGTAGACGCGCAGCGACTCCGTGCCCAGCCGGTTGGTGAGCGACGCCGGGAGGTCGTACGAGAGCGTGACGTCCTTCAGCCGGATGAAGCTCGCGTCCTGGAGGAAGGGCACGCTGAGCGGGTTGCTCTTGTCGCTGTTCCGGGGGACGGTGTTGCTGGGGTTGTCGGGCGTCCAGTACGTGCGGTAGATCGTGTTCCGCCGCACGCCGGTCTGCACGAGATTCATCCCGAGCAGCCCGTTCTCCCGCTCCACGCCCTGGACGGTCTGGAAGAGGCCGCTCAGCGAGAAGTTCTTGTAGCGGAAGGTGTTGGTCATGTTCGCCGTGTAGTCGGGGTACAGACTACCCAGGAACGTGCGGTCGTCGGGGTTGATCTTCCCGTCCCCGTTCAGGTCCACGATCTTCACGTCGCCCGGATGCGCGTCCGGCTGCGCGGAGTCGGCGATGTCGTCACCCTCCTGCCAGATCCCGGCGAACTTGTAGTCGTAGAGCACGTCGATCGGGTGGCCGATGAACCATCCGCTCCCCACGTCGCTCGTCGTGTCGCCGTAGAGGCTCACGATCTTGTTCCGGTTGGCGGCGATGTTGAAGTCGGTCGTCCAGCCGAAATCCCGGCCGTTCACGTTGAGGCTCGAGAGGTTCAGCTCGACGCCGCGGTTCTGCAGCTCGCCGACGTTGTCGTAGATGCTGGTGATGCCGTGAACGGGCGAGATGGTACGCTTGACGAGCAGGTCGTGCGTCTTCGAGGAGTAGACGTCGAGGCTGCCGCTCAGGCGGTTGTTGAGGAGACCGAAGTCCGCGCCGAGGTTCAGCGAGGTCGTGGTCTCCCACTTCAGGTCCGGCGTGCCCAGCGTGCTGGGGATGAAGCCCGGAGCCGTCTGGCCGTTCGCGATGTACGAGTCGTCACTCAGGCGCGCGAGCGTGCGATAGGGCGGAATGGCCTGGTTGCCGTTCTGCCCGTACGAGGCACGCAGCTTCAGCAGGTTCCACCAGCTCGCCTTCGGCCAGAAGGCTTCGTTGGAGAGGTTCCACCCCACCGCCACGGAGGGGAAGACGCCGTACTTGTTCGAGGCACCGAAGCCGGAATAGCCGTCGCGCCGGGCCGTCAGCGTGAGCAGATAGCGGCTGTCGTAGTCGTAGTTCAGCCGCGCCATCTGGGAGATGAGGCCCGAGTGGGAGACGACGTACGAGGGCGTCACCAGCGCGGCCAGGTTCGCCTGGTAGTACGTGAGCACGTCGTTCGGGAAGCCCTGGGAGGTGAGGTGGTCCTCGTCGACGTTGTTTCCCTGGAAGCTGTAGAGCCCCGTGAGGTCGACGTGGCTCTTCCCGAAGGTGCGGTCGTACTTCAGGAGGTTCTCGACCGTCCAGTCGAAGCGCGTGTTGTCCTGGGTGCTGGCGTACCCCTGCGTGTCGTATCCCGTCTTCGTGTTCCGCCCGTAGTAGGTCCCCACCTTCCCGGCGGCGTAGTCGAGGCCGGCGTTGAGCCGGTACGAGAGGCCCGGCAGGAACGGAGCGTCCAGCTGGATGAAGTTGCTCGTGAAGACGCGCCGCGTGACGTCGTCGTTCTTCACCAGCAGGTTCTGGAGCGGGTTGGCCCAGACCAGGTCCTCCGGCCAGGGAGTGATGGTGAGCGTCCCGTCGTCGTTGTAGGCGTTCGTCAGCGGGTTCATGAAGAACGCATCCGTGAAGTCCACCGGAAGCCCACCCCGGTCCGTGTAGGACATCTGGGTGTTGGTCCCCATCGTCAGCCACGAGCTGTAGCCCGAGTTCACGTTCGCCCGCAGGGTGTAGCGGTCGAACTTGTCGTTCTTCGCCACGCCGCTCACGTCGAGGAGCGAGCCGCCGATGTAGTACTGGATGCCCTGCGCGCTGCCGGAGAAGGAGAGGTTGTGCTGCTGCTGGTAGCCGGTGTGCATCCCCAGCCCCACCCAGTCGGTGGAGCGGCCCGCGTTCAGGTTGTCCAGCTCCGTCGCGGTGAGCGCGTCGTCGCAGTTCTCACCGCCGTTCACCCGGTCGCACTTGAACTGCGCGAACTCGGCCCCGTTCATCAGCCGCGGCACGTTCGTGATCTGCTGCATCCCCGCGTAGCCCGAGTAGCCGAAGCTCGGCGCGCCCCTGCCCTTCTTCGTCGTGATCAGGACGACGCCGTTGGAGCCCCGCGAGCCGTAGATCGCCGTCGCCGAGGCGTCCTTCAGCACGCTGATGCTCTGCACGTCGTTCTGGTTGATCTCCGAGATGCTCCCCTCGTACGGGATCCCGTCGACGACGATGAGCGGAGAGTTGCTCGCCGTCAGCGAGTTCTGCCCGCGGATCATGATGCTCATGTTCGGCTCGGCGCCGCCGCCGCCGGTCGTGATGGAGACGCCCGGCACCGTCCCTTCGAGCGCCTGCTCCACCGTCGTCGCCCCCCGGTCCTCCATCTTGTCGCTGCTGACGGTCGCCACCGAGCCCGTCACGTCCTTCGCCTTCTGCGTCCCGTAGCCCACCACCACCAGCCCCTCCAGCTGCGTGGCCGCCTGCATCTTCACCACCACGCTCGTGTGGCCCCCCAGCGGCACGTGCGCCGTCGTGTAGCCCGCGTAGGAGACCACCAGCGTCGCGGTGTCGCTCGGGGCCGCGATGCTGAAGGCGCCCTCCGCGTTCGACGTCGTCATCGCGGTCGTGCCCTCGACACTGACGGCGGCACCCGGCAGCGGATCGTTCTGCTCGGTCACCACCGTGCCGTGCACGGTCACCTGCTGGGCAGCGAGCGGCACACTCGCGCACAGCGCGAGCACCGCGCAGGCGAGAGCCGGCAACAGCCATCGTGATACGAGTTTACACATGATTACCCTGGACTGGTGGTTCGGTGGACTCTCGAAGGAGACGGGCTGGGGCGCGGGCTCGGCTCCGGTGAAAAACACCCTGGCAACGGCTTCGACGGGAAGCAAACCCGGGTGGCGGCGCCAGGAGGGCCGCCACGGCCGGATCGGTCACACGACCTCGCCCTCGCCGTCGTCGCCTCGCGCGTCGGCGGAAGTGCTGATTGTGGTGAGCAGGTGATCTTATGAGCAGCTTACCTGTCTGTTTTGCCGCTGTCAAGCATCTCCGTCTCATCGGCCGCTGCGGAGGTGTGTGACCCCGCCCTCTCCGCGGCGGCCTCCGGCTCCGTCTCCCGCTCCTCGTCGGCGAGGTCGACGGCCATCGGGAAGAAGAGGGAGTGCTTCACGCCCGGGTAGGGCGTCTCCCACCCTTTCGCGGTGTGCCAGAGGATGCGGTTCAGCTCGTCCGTGGGCGCGGCGTCGACGTCGAGGAAGTCCATCCGCTGGGAGCGCAGCGCGGCGCGGCGCGCGGGCCCGCGGAGTGCGGTCGCGGGCGGATTCGCCTCGTAGATGGACTGCCGCGGCTCGACGGCGGTGTAGGGCGTGAAGTCGGGCGCCTCGCCGGGCCCCATGAAGCTGGCGGAGAGCGGCGTCGCGGTCAGGTCGAAGACGCTGAGCGGCCGCAGCCCGAGCATCAGCTCGATCGTCTTCAGGATGCTCTGCTGGGCGTACCACGTGTGGTCGACGGAGCCGCGGCGGATGTAGGGCGAGACGGCGAGCGCGACGGTCCGGTGGCCGTCGACGTGGTCCACGCCGGCCTGCGCGTCGTCCTCCACGACGAGGATCGCCATCGACTTCCAGAAGCGGCTGTGGCTCAGTCCCTGGACGATCTGCCCGAGCGCGAGGTCGTTGTCGGCGACGAAGGCCGCGGGCGTGCTGGTCCCCGGCCGGGTCCCGGAGGTGTGGTCGCACGGGAGGTGGACGATGACGAGGTTCGGCATCGTGCCCGCCCTCTCCCACCCGTCGAGGCGCTTCAGGAAGAGCCGCGCGCGGACGACGTCGGGGATGCTGAGCGTCCAGCCGGGGTATTCGTGGGCGAGGAGCGAGTCCACGCGGCGGTTCGGGGCCACCTGGTGGATGCGGCCGGCGAAGTCCTCGCCGGCGCGGTAGGCCGCGAGGTTCCCGAGCCGGTCGGAGAGCCCCGAGCCCCGGAAGTTGCCCGCGTACTCCCCGAAGATCATCACCTGCTTGCCGGCCGCGAGCGCGGCGTCCCAGAGGAAGCCGCCCCAGGCGGGCGCGATGGGGTCCGTCCCGTTGAAGGGATAGCTCCGGCCCGTGAAGCCCCACATCGCGTAGTCGGTCTCGTTGGCCTGCGTCGCCCACTGGTGGCCGTCTCCCGAGTTGCCGCCGGTGGCGTAGAAGTTGTCCAGAAGGACGAACTGCTCGGCCAGGCGGTGATGGTTCGGGGTCACCGAGGGGCCGTAGATCGTGAGATCGGGATCGCCGTTGCCCTTCCGCACGTCGCCGAGCAGCTGATCGTAGGTGCGGTTCTCCTTGATGATGTAGACGACGTGATCGATGGCGGACGGCTCGCCGGGGCGCTCGGGCACGGCCCGCGGGGCGATGCCGGCGCGGGCGGGCAGGAGCAGGCGCCCGCTCGAGCCGCCGGCGAGGTGGAGCCCCGCGTTCGACGCGACGGCGACGGTGTAGGCGCCGAGCTCCGCCTCGCCCGGCACGGGGATCACGTTCACGGCCCCTCGATAGTTGTGGACGAACCCGGTCCCCGCGGGCGTCCTCTCTCCCATCCCCGAGGGCCGGCCCCCGGGCTCCGCGGCCTGCTCCTCGGTCAGCGTGCCGGAGCCGATCCCCAGCATCGCGCCCACGGCGAGCGTCTTCCCGTCCGCGCTGATGGCGATCGCGTCGGGGTACCACGCGGTCGGCACCAGGCCCTTCAGCTCGCCCGTCGCGGCGTCGAGGACCGCCACCGCGTTGATCCCGCCCAGCGTGACGTAGAGGGTGCCGCCGTCGGGAGAGAGCACCAGCGCGGTGGGGGCGAGCCCCGGGGTGGCGTCCTGGAAGGGCGCGATCCGGATCGTCCGCGCCACCTCGTCCGTACGCGAGTCGATCACCGTCACCGCGTCCTCGTTGCCCGCCGCGACGTAGACGCGCCCCCGCGCCTCGTCCCAAACGATGGCCGTGGGATGCAGCCCGACCGGGATGGTGTGCGTCGCGACGCCGCGCACCAGGTCCACGCGGGTGACGGTCGCCGTCGAGGCGATACCCCGCGCGTCCACCACCACCTCGTCGGAGTTCGCGCGCTGGCCGGCCCTGGCGGTCAGGTCCCCCGCGCGCGGCCGGCGCCCGCCCCAGTTGGTGACGTACGCCACCGTGCCCGCCGAATCGATCACGGCCCCGAACGGCGCGATGCCGGTCGGCACCTTCTTCAGCAGCTCGCCCGTCTCCACGTCGACCACCGCGAGCTGGTTGTCGAAGGTCAGCGGCACCACGGCGCGCCGCCGCCCGTCCGGGCTCTTACCGCGCGCGATCGCGGCGGCCCCGACCTCCGTCCGCCCGATGATCCCGGTGAGCCGCGCGACGCTGTCGCCCCGGACCGTCGCGAGCTGGGCGCCGCGCGGCGGCCGAGCGCCGGCGCTGCCCGGCTCCGCCCCGACGTAGCTCACCACCATCGCGCCGGCGACGGGGTCGGGACGGATCCCCTGCAGGCCGGGCGATCCCCCGCCCGGGAGCGGGATCTCGCCGCGGAGCCGGTTCTCCCGCCAGCCGATCCGCGACACGACCGATGCGGGGGCGCCGCGGTTCGCCTGGACGAGCACCAGGAGCTCGTCGGGGTCCGCGCCGAAGGCCAGCCCCTCCACCCGCCCCGTGAAGACGGTCTGGATGCCCGCGGGCGTGATGCGCTGTCCGGTGGTGATGACGCCGCCGGCCCGCGCCCCGCCGGCCCGCGCCCCGGCGGCGGGCGCCGGCGCCCGCTCCGGCCCGGCCGTCGAGCCCCCGGGAAGGGCGAGGGCCGTCAGCAGGGCGGCGGCGCGGAAACGGTTCGTGGATCCCATCGTCTCGGAAGTCGCGGGGTTACCGGTGGCGGATCGAGGCACGCAGCACGAAGCCCGAATCGCCGAGGGCGCGCGCCGCCGCGCTCGCGCGCGGGTTGCGGTTGACGTACAGGATGGGACCGCCGCCGAGCAGCACGAGCCACCGGCTCCCCTGGCTCCCGAGGGCCAGCGTGGGGCCGAGCATCAGCTTCGCGCCGCCCTCCGCCTCGTCCGTCTCCACGAGCCCCTCGAGGTCCTCCGCCACGCCCTCGACGCCCAGCGCGAGCGCGGGAGTGAGACGGCGCTCGTAGCCGACGCTGGTCAGCAGGTCCGCGGCGTCACGCCCCGCGGCGAAGGGGTGCTCGACGCGGACGTTGCCGGCCAGCTGCCAGCGGCTGCCGCGCAGCGCCCCGGCCACCCGGGCGAGCGCGACGCCGGTACCGCCGTACTCCCGCTGCCCGCCGAACCCCAGTCCCAGCGCTCCGGTGCGCGACGAGAGGAGGTCGAGCATGAGCTCGCCCTCTACCATCGCGCCCGCATCGACTCCGCCCGGCACCATTCCCACCCTCGAGAGCAGCGCGAGCCTCCCGCCCAACCTCGTCTGCAGGCCGAAGCGCATCTCCAGCCGCTCCGGCGCGACGGCGCTGAAGGAGCGCTCGGCGTAGCCCGCGTCCAGGCTCGTCAGCAGGTCGGCGCCCGCCTGCGCGGAGAGCGGCGTCGTGGTGAAGAGGAACGGCTGGTCCCGCGGGCCCGACTGGGCGCGGAGCAGAGCGGGCGCGGCGAGGGCCGCGAGCGCGGCCAGCGTCAGCGCGCGGCGGAGAAGAGATCTCGACACGGTTCCTCCTCTGGTGTGGGGTGACGCGCGGCGCGCGGCATGGGGCCGCGCGCGCCGGCGCGCCCGAGAGTCGTCCTGCGCGATGCTCATCCCTGCGTCCCTTCGGACAGTCCCCATCCGGCCGCGAGCTCCTCTCCCCTGCGGCGGATCTCCTTCCAGGCGAGCGGCCGCGGGCTCGCGTAGTGCAGGCTCGCGAAGCGCGGGGCGCTCCCCGCGCGCGCCGCGAGCGTGTTCACCACCTGGCGCGGGTAGACGAGGTTCACCCGCCGGTCACGGTCCTCGTCGAACCACTCGGAGGCGTCGAGCGCCTCGTACCCGGCGAGGCTCCGCGTCGCCACAGCGTGTCCGCTCCGCGGCGACCGGAGCAGCCTCCACCCTCCCTCGCTCCTGTTCTCGTAACGCTCGTCCTCGAGGCCCAGGGCGTGCGAGCCCTCGAGCAGCTCCACCTCGAGCCCGCGGAGCGCGCCGGGCTCCAGGAGGACGTGCTCGCGTCCCTCGAACTCGCCGCTCAGCCGGACGCGGGTCAGCACCTCGATCCGGCGCCCGTCCAGCTCGGTGAACCACCGGGTCCTCACGCCGTCCTCCAGCAGCTCGCCATCGATCACCCCCACCCGGCCGGCCATGTTGCCGGTCGCGCGATTGCGGAAGAGGAGCGCCGCGTCCCAGGGCGCGCGGTTCCGGTCGCGCACGACGTTGAAGGGGAAGTGCGACGACGCGACGAACTTCGTGTACAGGTCACGATAGTACCAGAACTTGGGCTGGGCGCGAGCCTGGATCCAGCGCACCTGCCCGCTCGCGCGGGTGCCCAGCACCATCATCCTCGGGCCCTCGAAACGGACCCGGTAGTCGCCGCGCTCCACCGGGAGCGGCTCCTCGGGCGCGGTCCAGAACGGGTCGGACGCGGGGATGGAGTACATCAACATTCCCAGCGTGGCCCAGTACGGGCTGCCGTTGTCGATGTAGGTGTCGCGCACCGCGGGCGTTCCCGTGGCGGAGAACGTCTCGCGGAGCTTCTCCGCGTCGGGGTCGAAGGCGCCGAGCCGCCAGTGGTAGTCCAGGCTCGTGCGGACGATGCGCCTCAGCAGCCCCGGCGAGTGCGGCCAGGCGCCCTGACGGTAGCCGAGCAGGAGCGGGGAGAGGGCCGCCCACCGGTAGAGGAGCGACCTGCCGAACCACGGCTGGCTTCCGTCGGGAGCGTAGAAGTACGGCGCGGTCTCCAGGAAGAGCCGCGCGCGGTCTCTGAATTTCGCCTGCCACTCCGGGTAGCGCTCGCCCGCGATCCCCGTCCAGAGGAGCGGGAAGTTCCCGAACGTCCAGAAATTGTAGAAGTCGTAGATCGGGATCTTCGGGGAATCGCTGTACCAGCCGTCCCCGCCCGATCCGTAGAGCGCGTCGAGTGCCTCCAGGTCCGCGCGCATCCACGCCTCGTCGCCCTCGAACTCCGGCCAGCGCTCGGAGAGGCGCAGCCGCGCCGACTGGTTGATACAGTGGAACCAGGCGTGATTGTTGTCGCGCTCGGGCACGCGGGTGCAGCTCGCCAGCCAGCGCTGCACGTTCGAGCGCTCGCGGCTGCTCAGCCGCTCCAGCAGCGGCTCGCGCATGCGCCAGAGGGCGTCGGCCACGAGCGCCGCCTCCACCGAGCGCTGTGTCTTGCGGTCCGGCGGCGGCTCGCCCCAGTAATGGGGGAAGGCGGGGTCGAAGGCGTTGCGGAAGATCTGCACCGCGACGTCCCGCAGATCCACCTCCTCGCCGTCGACCTCCACCGTGGCCGGCTTCTCCGCGGCGAGCCACTCGCTGAGGAGCGGCAGGATGCGCGCGACGGAGACGTACGTCTTCCCCGACGGCGTCGTGCAGCTCTTCAGCAGCGTCCCGCCGGAGTAGTCGCAGACTGCGTAGCCGGGTGCCGTCCGTCGCGCGCTCCGCACGAAGCCCTCGAGCAGACGGCGCGCGTACGCGTCGAAGACGTCGTTGCTCACGAGCCCCTTCCCGAGGCCGCCGAAGCGGCCCGGGAGGATCACCGCTCCCGTGAGCGCGGCGGTCGTCATCTTCAGGAACTCGCGACGCTGGACCATCCGGATCGCCCCCTCACGTGGCCGGTGAAATCCCTTCCCGCACGGTCTCGCGGCCCGGCCCCGCGCCGGGCGCGGATCTACGGCAGCTCCGTCTCGCCCACCCCCGCGCGGTGGCCGAGCGCGGCGCCCTCCTCCATGCCGACCAGGCGGATCGCCGCGTCCTTCGCGTTCTTCCAGTAGCGGAGCACGAAGTCGGTCGTGGCGGCCTCGACGTCCTTCTTGTCGGCGCCGGTGAGCAGTACCTGCTGGCCTCCGCCCGCGGCGTCCCGCACGAGCACGACGCCCTTGCCGGAGCCGGTGTCCGGAGCCCCTGTGGCGATGAGCGGATTCGTCTCAGGAGTGCCCACGAGCAGGAGCGTGGAGCCGCTCCGCAGCGAGTCGGGGAGGTCGGCCGTGCTGGAGAGATGGACGAGCCGGCCCGTGGCGGACTGCAGCGTGTTCGCCAGCATGTAGGCCTCCTCGACGTCCAGCACCGGGGCGTCGGGGCCGAAGGCTACCGCGAGCGGACGTGTCCAGTCGATCCGCTGCACCACGTCCGCGCCCTGCGGGTACGAGACCCGGCCGGCGAGCACCGGCGCGGTGTCGAACCGCGGCGCACCGGGGTCGGCGGCGATCCCCCATCCCCACGAGGTCTTGCCGTCGTAGTCGACCTCGAGGAAGTGGTGGTAGGTTCCCGGCTTCGCGCCGGCCGGCAGCTGCACCTCGAGGCGACCTTCGGCCGTGGCGCCGCTCGCCAGGCTCAGCTGGTCGGGCGTGACGAGCCGCGTCTGGATGCCGTCGAACGCCGCCGGGGTCAGATGGAGCGAGACGGAGTGGCCCGTCCGGTTGGTGATGCGGAAGGGGACGGTGGCGCGGCCATTCACGAGCGTCGCCTCCGTCACCTCCACGGGGAGCTCGCGCACGGGTGCGTCGGGCGCGGAGTACTCCCGGATGAAGCGCATCAGCACCCGCCCCGCCGCCTTCGGCCGCCGGTCCAGGCTGAGCGGCTCGTAGTGCCGGATGCCCTGCCGGGCGATGGAGGGGTTGACGCTCATCGTCTCCTGGAAGTGGAACTCGACGAGCTCGGGGATCGCCCGCGGCCGCAGCACCTGCGTGTAGATCTTCTGCACCTCGGCCGCCCGGTCCTCCGGCGAGAGCCGGGTGAGGCTCTTCCAGTTGAACTCACCGAGCGTCACCTCCTGTCCGTGATCCGCCGCGTAGCCGGCCGTCCCCAGTACGTGCGAGGCGAAGGCCTCCGGCCACTCCGGCCCGTGCTTGTAGGCGTGGAGCCCGACCCGGTCGAAGGGCACGCCCAGGGCGCGCATCCGCTCGAACTGCCCGTTGTTCCCCGCGCCGGTGAAGAACGCCTGCGAGGTGGGGTCCGCGGCCTTCGCGGCCCGGTAGAGGGAGGTCCAGCGCTCGGCGTCGCCGGGGTGCACGCCCCCGATGACGATCTCGTTCTCCAGCTCGTAGCGGTCGACCACGTCGCCGTAGCGCTTCGCCAGCAGCGTCACCCACTCGGGCGGCCCCTCGGTGTCGATCATCACCTTCAGCCCCAGCGCCTTCGCCTCGCCCGTGTAGAAGTCCAGGAAGGCGAGCGCGTCGGCGCGGTCCATCTGCTGCAGGAGCTCCAGGTGGTGCATCCGCACCCGCTCGAAGCCCATCGCGCGGATGATGTGCAGATCGGTGCGCATCTGCGGGACGAACGCCCGCCAGTCCTCCCACATCTTCGCGGAGAACGGCCAGTACGTCTCCTGGTTGAGCCCAGGCGTGCGGTAGAAGTCGAAGTTCTCGTTGAAGGTGGAGTACGGGAAGTACGCGGTTCCGAAGGCCACCGCCGGCACCCCCAGATCCACCCGGGCGGCCACGCTCCCCGGCGTCGGGGCCGCGTGCGTCGCCCGATAGCCCGCGAAGACGCGCCACTGGCTCTCCTCCCAGCTGGCGGCGGGCGCGCTCGCCACCGCGAGCCGCCACTTCAGCGCCACGGTGTCGCCCGGCAGCAGCGGCGCGTAGCGCGTGACGGGCATGTACCCACTCGTCTTCTGGTGCGGGTTCGGACCCTCCACCTCCGAGATGAAGTACAGCCCGTCACCCTCGTGCCGACTCCTCTCCCACACCCAGAAGTGGCTCCCCTCCTTCCACGACCCGTCCGGCTTCTGCACCGTCGGCACCGGCGTGAAGCCGCTCAGCGCCAGCAGCGACACGGGGCCCGCCTGCCACGACACCCAGTCCGTCCCGTGCACGTAGCGGAAGTCGGTCGACCACGTGTCCGGCGTCTCCAGCCCCTCGACCACCCGCCCGTTCAGCTGCTGCCGCCCGCCCTGGAGCCCCGGTGTCGTCACCCGCCGCACCAGCGCCACGTAGGCCGACGCCGTGTCGGGCGCCACGCGCGTGAGCCGCGCCCGCACGTCCACCCACCCGCCGGCGTAGGGATCCACGGTGAAGTCGACCCGGTAGCCGTCGCGCTCCGCCTCGCCGCGCAGCTCCCCACCGGCGCTCTCCTTCCACGCCACCTGCAACGGCCGGAAGTCACGGACCGCGTCGGCCGTGACCGCCTTCGTCCCCGGAACGACGACCAGCCCGAGGTCGAGCGCGCCTAACGATTCGTTGTTCCAGGCCAGCGCCAGCCGCCCGTCCCGGGGCGCCACCCCGAGCGGACCGTCGGTGAACGCACGAGAGCCGGCGGTCCCGCGGCGCGTCAGCGTCGCCGTCTCGCCGGGCGTCAGGTCCACCACCATGCGTGCTCGCCCGCCCCTCACCTGCCCCGTGGCCTCCTCGCCGGCGTAATCGCCGTCGGGCAGCGAGGCCGTAAACTCGACCGGACCCCGGTACGCGATCTCGTGGTTGTTGCTGATCTGGAGCCGGGCTTCCGGACCCGGAGGGGCGCTGGCGCAGCCGGCGACGAGGAGCGACGAAAGGACGCACAGAACCGGAGCTCCCGGGCGGACCCACCTCATCGGGCTCCTCCCCGGAGATTATTCTCGCCGAAAATAATATGGGTACGACGGCAACGCGCCACGTCCACCTGCGAGCCTGGAGGCATGAGGAACACCCGGGGCTGGAGGGAGCGGAAAGGTCGACAAGTGATCTTATCTTCCGCTAGAGTACGACTCGCCGCGCCCGCTGTCAACCTTCCCTCGAAGACCGTTCGGGCGGCTCTGTTCACCATGTCATCAGATGTGTGGGGGCAGAGTACGCCCCGCGTCGGCCGTTGTCAAGGAAGTCGACGCGAACCGGTGGCTATCTGCTCTCCAGCATCGCGGCGATCCGGGCGAGGAGCTCCTCGGAGTCGATCGGCTTCTGGAGGAACTCGAAGCCGGCCTCGCGCACGCCGTGGTGCAGCAGATCGTCGTCCGTGTAGCCGGACATGAAGAGGATGGGGCTGGCGGGTCGCAGCTCGGCGAGCTTCTCGGCCAGCTCGCGGCCGCTCATCCGGGGCATGACGACGTCGGTGAGCACGAGGTCGATGTGGCCGTCGAAATCCGCACAGACGCGCAGCGCGTCTTCGCCGTCTCCGGCGCTCAGGACGGTGTAGCCGCCGCGGAGCAGCAGGCGGCGGACGAGCGAGCGGACGGCCTCCTCGTCCTCGACGAGGAGGATCGTCTGCCCCGCGCCGCGGGGCGCCGGCTCGGGCTTCTCCGGCTCGGCCTCGGCGGGCGCGAGCGCCTGGGGGAGGTAGATGTGGAAGGCCGTTCCCTCGCCCGGCGCGCTCTCGACCCAGATGTAGCCGCCCGACTGCTTCACGATGCCGTACACCGTGGCGAGGCCGAGCCCGGTACCGTCGTTCCCCTTCGTGCTGAAGAAGGGCTCGAAGGCGTTCGCCAGCGTCTCCTCGTCCATTCCGTACCCGGTGTCGGAGACCGAGAGGAGCACGTAGACCCCCGCCCGCATGGGGTAGGGCGAGAGGTTCGCGTGCCGCTCGCCCAGCTCCACGTCGCGGGTCTCGATGGTCAGCACGCCGCCCACGGGCATGGCGTCGCGCGCGTTGACGGCCAGGTTGATCAGCACCTGGCTCAGCTGGCCCGGGTCGACCTCGACCGCGTGCGTCGCCGTCAGCTCCGTCACCAGCTTGACGTCCTCGCCGAGGATCCGCCGCAGCATCTTGCCGGTGCCCGTCACCTCCTCGTTCAGGTCGAGCACGCGGGGCTGGAGCATCTGGCGGCGGCTGAAGGCCAGGAGCTGGCGCGTCAGCGCCGCGGCGCGCTCGGCGGCCTGCCGTATGTCCCGCAGATCGTCGTAGAGCGGTGAATCCGTCGGCAGGTCCGCCAGCATCATCTGCGTGTTGCCGCTGATGACCGTGAGCAGGTTGTTGAAATCGTGCGCCACGCCTCCCGCCAGCCGCCCCACGGACTCCAGCCGCTCCGCGAGCCGGAGCCGCTCTTCGAGCTGCTTCTGCTCCGTGACGTCGGCGTAGACGCCCAGCGTGCTCCGCGCCTCGCCCGATGCGTCGCGGAGGACCGGCGCGGACCAGATCGAGAGCTGGACGGTGCCGCCGTCCTTCCGGGTCGCGATCGCCTCCACGCCTTCCGCGCGGGAGGGCTCCGCCTCGTGGGAGAAGACGATCGGGCACGGCCGGCCGAGCACCTCCTCGGCCGTCCAGCCGAAGATCCGCTCGGCGGCCGGGTTCCAGGTCGTCACCCGGCCCTCGCTGTCGCTCGCGCAGACGGCGAGCGGCATCGCCTCGATGAGCGCCTGCAGGATCTCGTTCGTGGCGCGGAGCGCCTCCTCGGTGCGCTTGCGCTCCGAGACGTCGCGCGCGATGGCGACGATCGTCTTCCGCCCCGCCAGCTCGATGAGGCTCGCGTTGATCTCGACGGGAACCCGCCGCCCGTCGGCCGTGGTATGCACGTGCTCCGTGAGGAAGCGCCCGTCGCGCAGCATCTGCTCGATGATCTCGGGCAGCCTGCTCGGCGCGCCCGCGTGCGGGTTGAGGTCCGCCACCGTCATGCGCAGGAGGTCCTCGCGCGTGTAGCCGAGGCGCTCGCAGGCGATCTGGTTGACCTCGTAGAAGCGCGTGGGAGTACCGTCCTCTTCGAGGGCGTAGAGGAAGACCGCGTCGTTGCTGCCCTCGAAGATCGCGCGGAAGCGCTGCTCACTCTCCCGCAGCGCCCGCTCGGCCTGCCGGCGCTCGGTGACGTCCTCGATCAGCGCGACGGCGTACAGCGGCGCGCCGCCGCCGGTACGGAGCAGCGTGACGGTCAGGTCGCCCCACATCACCGAGCCGTCCGCCCGGATGAACCGCTTCTCCATCCGGTAGTCGTCGCGCCGACCCTCCATCAGCTCCACGAACCGCGCGAGGCCCTCCGTGACGTCGTCGGGGTGGGTGAACTCCTCGAACGGCATCTCCGCGAACTCCGTCGCGGAATAGCCGAGCATGCGGCGCAGCGCCGGGTTCGACTGGACCGGCCGGCCCACGAGGTCCACGATCGCGATTCCAATGCCCGCCTGGTTCACGATCGCCCGGTAGCGGGCCTCGCTCTCCCGCAGCGCCGTGACGTCGCGGCCGATCGCGAGCAGGCCCTCCACCTCCCCGCTCCGCGAGCGGACGGCGCCGATCCGGCACTCCCACCGACGGCTCCCGGGCGCGCCGGGGAATTCGAACTCGATCGTCTCCGGTCGGCCCTCGTCGCGCGCGCGGGTGAGCGCCTCCGTCCACCGGGCGGCGAACGGCTCCGGGACCCCGTGGAGCGCCGCGAACTCCGCGTGCGTCCGGCCGAGGAAGGCCTCCGCGGGGACGCCGGTCTCCCGGACGATGGCGGGGTTCACGTAGACGTGCCGCAGGTCGCGGTCGAGCCTGCTGATCACGTCCGGCGAGTTCTCGACCAGCGTGCGGAGGAGCTCCTCGCTCTCGATGAGGCGCGCTTCCACGCGCGCGCGCTCGACGGCGTAGCGGATGACCCGGGACAGGAGCGCCGGGGTGAGTTCCTGCCGGGTGAGCACGTCCTCTGCCCCGGCGGCGAGCGCGGAATCCAGCGGGAGCGGCTCACCGCGCCCGCCGGTGAGCAGGAGGAAGGGCCGGGAGACGCCCGCGGCCCGCGCCTCGTGGAGCAGCTCGACGCCCGACCCCGACGCCAGTCGGTCCGCCAGGAGCGCGATGTCGTAGCCGTCCTCGCGGATCGCCGCGCGCGCCTCGCGGTACGAGCGGACGCAGCGGAGCTGCACCGGAGTGGTGCTCCGGCCGAGGAGCTCCTCGACGCGGAGGGCCTCGCCCGCGTCGTCCTCCACCAGGAGAACCCGCAGCGCCGTGGACGGCGGCCGCTCGACTTCCCGCATGCGTATGCTCTGGCTCACGATCCCGCTCCTCCAGCAGGTCCACGATCTCGATCGGGTCTTCCTGGCCCCGTACGGGCTGCGCTCCGGCCCGGGCCGGTCGGGAGGGAGTATCGGCGGGAAAGCCGCAGCGGCACCGGGCCCGCTGCGGAGGCGATCGGATGACCGGAACCGGGTCGGCGAAAACTACCCGACGCCGAACGAGTCACACAAGTGAGCCGGCGGCCGCGGGCCGGGCCCGCGCGCCGCTAGCGCCGTGGAGGCGCCGCGGTCCGCACCGGCTGTGGCGTCGGCGCGATCCGGACGGTGGATCCGCAGACCAGGCAATCGCCGAAGCCCTCCCAGCCGGGCATCCGGCTGTAGACCGCGGCGTTCGCGAACGGCCCGCAGTGGCCCCGAGTCCTGCAGAGTTCCGGATTGAGATCCCGCTTCGGGATCACCGTGCGTACGTTCCCGTTCACCTGGCTCATGAGGCTGGCAACCCTGCGTGGATCGAACAGCCCGGAGGTCGACCGCGATCGTCCGCACTCCGGGTGCGGCTACCCACTTGCACGCCCGATGCCGCGGCGTCGCGCAACCGGGGCGACGCGCGGCCCCACCCGCCTTTCGGCGCCCTTTCACGAGCTTCCGGACCGCCGGCTGCGCGGAGCGTCGACGCCGAGCGCCCCTTCGCCCCTCGCCGGCGTCGCACGCATACCGCACTTGCTGCGCCCGTCCGTCCCGGGGCGGCAACAGGTGGAAGCCGTCGCGACGCTCCCGTTCTCCGCCGCCCCACGGCGCGCGTGCCGCCCCGGCTGTGGTGCGCATGCAACATCTGCCCCGAGGGCGACCCCGGGCGGGGGCACCGGCGCGGTGGGCGTAACCGTCTACGGCGCAACCGGGTACGCACGCGGCGCGCGCGTCCGCTCAGGCAGGCACGCCGGCTGCAGCCAGCCGCCGAGCCGACGGAGGTCGTGCGCATCGCCGAACCGGAGGGATATATGGCGTTTCTTCTCTGCAGTTTTGCCTCTCCCCGCTCCCGCCCCGAGAAGATCGAGGAGTGGATCTCGTACCTCGAGGCGCTGCGTGCGCAGCACGTGGCGTATCCCGATCGTGTCCAGACGATCGACCGTCTCCTGAGCCGGGCCCGCCAGTGGCGCTCGGCCGGCTCGGCGAACGGCGCGCGTACGTCGCGGCCCGCCCGCATCCGTGCGCTGGCGAACTAGCGCCGGGACCTGGAACTCCGGGCGCCTCGCGCGCCACCCGCGGAGGCGGCCCTTCGGGGCCGCCTCGGTCGCTTTACGCGCCCGGGAGTGGCGCCCGTCTGGTCCGCTCCCGCGGCGCGTGCTAAGTTTCGGGGCAGGTGCCCACCGTCCGCGCACCCTCGTTGCTCCGCTTCCGATCCCTCCTCTGGAGACTCGTATGCGCGCCACCCGCCTTCTCCTGGCCGCCCTCTTCTGCCTGGCCCCGCTGGGCCGTGCCGCGGCCCAGGCCGCCCCGGACACCCGGCCGGGAATCGCCGTCTTCCCGTTCACCAACGGCGGCTCCTACGGGCCGAATCACCAGGACCTGACGCCGCTCGAAGTCGGCATGCAGCAGATGCTCCTGACGGAGCTCGCCCAGAACAACGCGCTGCGCATCGTCGAGCGCTCCTCGCTGAAGGCGCTCCTCGACGAGCAGAACCTCGTGGAGGCCGGCCGGGTGGACCCCTCGACCGCGGCGAAGATCGGCAAGCTCGTCGGCGCGCGCTACGTCGTCACCGGCTCGTTCGTGGACCTCTACGGCAACTTCCGTCTCGACGGGCGGGTGGTGGACGTGCAGACGGGCGAGGTCCTGCGGACGGCGCAGGTCCAGGCGAAGGACGACAAGATGTACGACCTCATCGTCCAGCTCAGTGGGAAGATCACGGATGGCCTCGACCTGCCGCCCCTCGACCCGGCGGTGCGCCAGGCCCGCGCGGAGCGTCAGATCCCGCCCGAGGCCATCACCCTCTACTCCCGCGCGCAGGTGTACCAGGACGGTGGGCAGAAGGAGCGCGCCATCGAGCTCTACCGGCGCATCGCCCACGACTTCCCGCAGATGACCGAGGCCCGCGAGGCGCTGCAGCAGCTCACGCAGAGCTGAGCGGCGAGCCCCGCACTCATCCGGACGAGGGCGCCGGGGCCGACGTGCCCGGCGCCCTCGTCGTTTCCGACCGGCAGCGCCGCTCAGCGCAGCGCGGCGAGCAGCTTCGCGGCCGCGGTGGCGGGAACCGCCAGGAGCGTCTGCCGGCCCGCGCCGTCGTGGCGGCCGCCGAAGAGGATGGCGGCGACCTCGCCGTTGCTGTCGAAGAGCGGGCTCCCGCTCCCCCCGGCCGCCCCGAAGCCGCGCACCTCCAGCTGCGTGGCGTCCACCCCCGAGACGACGCCGGCCGAGAGCAGGGGCCGTGCGGGCCGTGCGCTGCCCTCCGTGCCGCTGGCTCCGCCGAGCGGGAAGCCGATCAGCGCCACCGGCGCGCCGGGCGCCAGGGTGTCGGGCCGCAGGTTGAGCGCGCGCACGGTCGGCACGTCGCCGACGATGTTGTCGACCTTCACGGCCGCGAGGTCGCTCTCGCGCGAGACGGCGAGCAGCCGCGCCGGCCACACCTGGGTCGAGCCGGAGAACTGGATGGCGATGCGGCGGGGCTGGTCGTGCCCGTCGGGCCCGAGAACGACGTGCCGGTTGGTCAGGAGGACGGCGTCCGGGCGCACGGCGAACGCGGTGGCGGTCGAGACCTCGCCGCTCGCGGACTCCACGAAGATCAGCGCGACGGCCGGCTGGTTCCGGCGCCGGATGCCGGTGAAGTCGAGGCCCGCCGCTCTCTGCTGCCGCGCCAGGTCGGTCAGGGCGCGCTGCAGCTCGCTCCGCAGCTCGGGGATGTCGCCGTCGTCGTGGCCGTGCTCCGCGCTGGCGAGCTGCTCCTGCGCCGCTCGCACCTGCTCCTGCGACTGCCGCAGCGCGCCGGAGAGCTCCGCGACCTGGCCCTCCAGCGCGTTGGCGGAGATCTCTCCGGCGGCGAGCACGCTGTCGATGCGCGCCTGCATGGCGCCGCGCTCGCGCGCCCACTCGCTCCGCTGGCGCCACTCCCGCACCCCGAAGCCCGCCGTCGCGAGGAGGAGCAGGAACCCGAGCGCGAGGGCGGTTCGCCGCAGCGCGACCGTCTGACGCGCCGCGCGCACGCGCACCATCTGCGTGATCGAGCCGCCGGCCGGCTCGTCGAGGCGGAACTCCAGCAGCGGCCCGCCCGGCCCGAGACGTACGCGGTCGCCCGCGCCGAGCGGACGCGCGTCGCCGATCCGCTCGCCGTTGACGAACGTCCCGTTCCGGCTCCCCAGGTCCCGGATCGTCCACGCGTCGCCCGCGGGACGCAGCTCCGCGTGGCGGCCCGAGACCTCGAGGTCGCCGTTGGGGTCGAAGGGAAGGTCCACCTCCGGGTGGCGGCCGAGGACGGCGCCGGCGGCGGGAAGGGGGAGACGGCGCCCGGCCTGCACGCCGCTCAGGACGAGTAGGTGCGGCGAGCCGGCGGCCTCAGTCACGGGGGAGTGCGAGCGGGAGCCGGCCGACCGCGTCGCCCGGACGCGCGATCTCCAGGCCCTCGCCGTCGACGTGCGCCACCACGACGGTGACGTTGTCCGGCGCGCCCCGGTCGTTGGCGAGGTCGATCAGCGCCTCGCAGAGCGAGTGCGGATCCGGCACCTGCGTGACCGCCGCCGCGAGCTCCGCGGGCGCTACCACCCGGTAGAGCCCGTCCGAGCAGACGACGAGCACGTCGCCGCGGCGCGCCTCCTGATAGGTGAGATCGACGCTCACCTGGGGATTGGTCCCGAGCGCCTGCAGGATCATGTTCCCCACCCCCGAGGCCTCCGCCTCCGCCTGGATCGCCCCCGCTTCGATGAGCTCCTGCAGAACCGACTGGTCGCGCGTGAGCTGGACGGCCCGCCCGTCGCGCACCAGGTACGCCCGCGAGTCGCCCACCTGAGCCAGGTAGAAGGTCCCGTCGAGGAAGCCCACGGCCGTCGCGGTGGTGCCCATGCCCTGCAGCCCGGGGTCCGCGCCCGCCGCCGCGTGGATGCGGGCGTTCGCGGCCTCCAGCGCCAGGCGCAGCCGGTCGGCGAAGCACCGGGGCGAGTGGTTCCGCTCCGCGGCCCAGGCCGAGGCGAGCACCTCGTGCACCGTCTCGACGGCGAGCCGGCTCGCCGTCGCGCCCCCCGCGGCCCCGCCCATCCCGTCCGCGACCATCGCCAGGAGCCCCTTGGGGCCCAGCGCGAAGCGCGCGCTCTCCGCCTGGCCGGGCTCGTCGATCGTCGGGCCGAGCCGAAAGCCGGGCCCCGCCTCGGCGGCGCGCAGCTCCAGGACCAGGAAGCAGTCCTGGTTCTCGCTGCGCTTCCGGCCCGGATCGGTCTTGCCGAAGAGGGTCAGCCGGATCGGGCGCTCCTCGGTCTCGAAGAAGGCGGTCAAAGCAGGATCAGCTCCGACAGTTGTCGAGCATGGTGTGATAGCCGGGGCCGTCCGGCCGCAGCTGGAGGGCGCGCTGGATCCACGTCGCGCACTCCGGCGAGTTGCCGAGCGCGTACCAGGTGCTGCCCAGGATGTAAGCCGCGAGCGCCCGGTCCTGCGCCGCGACTCCATCCAGGTCCCAGACGGCGTGGACCGAATCGCGGATCGCGGCCAGCGCCGAGTGAGACGGGTACGGCGGCCCGAGCCGGTCGAGCTGGCGCCACAGCAGGTCCGTGGCACCCGCCAGGGGGACGGTGATCCCGGGAGCCGCTCCCGCGCCGCTCGTGGCCGGGGTACCGGTCGGCGCGCTCTCCCGGGGAGTCTCGGCAGCGCGCGGCTCTTCCGCGGCCGGCTCCGGCTTCGCGGTGGGGGGCGGCGCGGCGGTACTCGTCGGCCGCGAGGGGTCCGGTGTCTCGTGCACCTCCGCGTGCTGGGCCGGGGCGACGCCGCCGGCGTTTCCCCCGGGCACGAGCGCGGAGGTCGCCGGCCCCGTGACCTCCGGGAGCCGCGCGGCCGCCGTCTGCCGGGCCTGCTCGCCCTGCGCCCGCTGCCAGAGCACGCCCCCGGCCCCGGCGAGCGCCACCACCACGGCGACGGCGGCGACGACGAACGGCGTCCGGCCCCGCATCGGGCGCGGCGCGGCGGGTACGCCCGGCGCCGTGGCCGCGGGCGCGACCGGGGCGGCGGCGAGGCGCGTGGCGGGGATCTCCTCCGCGGCCGGCGGCGGCGCCACCACGGCCGCGGGAGAGCCTGTGGCGGGGGCGCCCGCGCACGCCGCCTGCAGCTCGCGAGCGAACTCCGCTCCCCCGGCCTGCCGGTCGATCGGCCGGCGCGCGAGCGAGCGCTGCAGCACCGCCTCCAGCCCCGGCGGGAAGGCGGCGCCGGGGAGCGCCTCGGCCAGCGGCAGCGGCGCCACCGTCAGCCGCTGGATCATCAGCTCCTGCGGGGAGTCGGCCCGGAAGGGAAGCGTGCCCGTCAGCATGCGGAAGAGCACGAGCCCCAGCGAGTAGAGGTCGCTGCGGCCGTCCAGCCGCTCGCCCATCAGCTGCTCCGGGCTCATGTACTCCGGCGTGCCCACCACGAAGCCGAGGCGCGTCAGCTCGCTCTCCTCTCCGTCGCGCGCGCCCTTGGCGATGTCGAAGTCCACCACGCGCACCGCGTCGGAGCCGTCGCGCGCGCGCATGATCATGATGTTCGCGGGCTTCAGGTCCCGGTGGACGATCTCCGCGTCGTGCGCCGCCTGCAGCGCGCCCGCCACCTGCACCGCGATCTTCACCGCGCGCTCCAGCGGCAGCCGCCCCTCCCGGTCGAGCAGCTCCTTCAGGCTGTCGCCCGGGATGAACTCCATCGCCAGGAAGGGCAGCCCCTCCTGCGTGTCGCCGTAGTCGTAGACGGTGCAGACGTTCGGGTGCTGCACCGCCGCGACGTTCCGCGCCCCGCGCGTGAAGCGGGCGATCGCCTCCCGGTCCGTCGAGAGCGAGTCGCGCAGCACCTTGATGGCGTCCTGCCGCCCCATCTTGATGTGCTCGCCCAGGTAGACGGCGCCCATCGCCCCCTCCCCGAGCTTCTGGAGGATGCGGTAGCGCCCTGCCAGCACGGTGCCGACCAGCGCGTCCGGTGGCTGGGTGTAACTCTGTTCGCTCACGTGCAGTTCGTCGGCTTCTCTCGTTGCTCCACGAAGCGGACCGGCCCGTCGAAGCGCGGCACGCGCACGATCTCCACCGGGTAGGCGTCCGCCTGGAAGCGGTGGCAGCCCTCGACGAGGCGGGTGTAGACGGTGAAGGTGGGCTCGCCCTTCGTCCCCGGCGGGGGACGGCGCACGCCGGCGCTGTCCACGACGATCTGGTCGTCGGGCGTCTGCCGCCCGGCTCCGACCACCACGAGCATGTCGTGCCTGAAGTCCACCGCGGGCGCGGGCGGCGGCTCGGCCTGCCGCGAGACGGCCTGCGCCCAGATGCGCTGCAGCGCCGCGCTGTCGCGCACGACGAGGCGCACCGAGTCGGCGATCCCGCCGCTGTTGTCGTAGTAGACGCGCGTCACGCTCTGCACCGGCGCCCACGTCGGCGCGGGCGCGGCGGCGGCATGGTGGCCGAAGGGGTTGCACGCGGCCGCGCCGGCGAGCAGGAGGACGGGCAGGAGGAAGCGTCGCATCGGACCTCGGGTCAGCGGGCGATCTTGGAGACGCACCCCAGGTGCGCCAGGTAGTCGCGCATGAAGACGGGCTCGCCCTTGGCGAAGCTGATCTCCGCCGTGAGGGGCTGGCCGAGGCCCGGCGCGCGCCAGCGCACCGTGTAGCGCCCGCCGCCCATCGACTGCCACTGCGCGTTCTGGAAGAGGTGGAAGACGGACCAGGCTCCCGCGGGCGCGTCGACGAGCGTGACGTCCACTCCGTTCAGGCGCGCGCTGATGCGGGCCGGCGCGGGGCGCGCGGCGTTCCAGTCGAAGGTCTTCGAGGCGGCGTCGGTGCGCGTGAAGGTCTTCGTCTGCCCGTCGATGCTCACCGTGACCTCCGGTACCTCGTCGGAGGTCTGCGCGCGCATGGAGAAGACGACCTCCGGGCCCGAGCCGTCGCTGTCGTAGAGCGCGCTCGCGGCGCGCGCGGCGCGGTTGAAGAAGTCGACGAACGCCGCCGTGGGCTGCACCGTCGCGCCGGGCTTCACGGCGTAGCGCGTGCCCTGCTTCGTCAGGATGTCGCCGAGCGCGTCCTGGTAGAACGACCACAGCACACTGCTGCCCGGCATCAGCGCGGCCGAGACGTCGTCGACGGTCGCCGCCGCGCTGGCGTCGGGGTTGAAGGGATACTTCGAGGTGAGCGGCCGGAAGGCGGCGCAGAACGATTGGCCCTTCTGGTTCACGCCCGCCGCGGGCACGCCGCCGAGCACGGCGTCCAGGCCACCGAGCGGGGCCTGGAGCAGGCGCACGACCTCCGCCCCCGCCACCCCCGCGTCACCCGCCACGTCGAAGCCCTGCGCCAGCTTGCGCACCTCGCCCCGCGCCTGCTCCGCCGCCGCCGACGCCTGCCCGAGCGCCTGCAACTGCATCGGGCCGTTGCTGGTGGCCACCTGCTTCAGCGCCATCTGCAGCCCGCCGAGCGCCGCGATGTAGGCCGCGTTGGAGTCGCCGACGTAGCGATCCTTCGCCGCGGGGGACACCACCTGGTGCACCGGCTGGAAGGCGGGCCCCACGGCCGTGGTGTCGACCGCGGTGTTCTGCGAGGCGATCGCGAGCATCTGCAGCAGCGGCGAGGCGTTGCCGCTCAGCTGCGCGAGCTTCAGCGCCGCGTCGCCGGGGCCCGCGCCGGCCGCCACCGCGCCCGCGTGCAGGTAGTCCTGCCAGTGCTTGATGTAATCGGCCACGTAGCGCGTGCGCAGCTCCTGCGCGAGCTTCGCGCGGTCGCTGCTCGAGACCTCGTGCTCGCCGGTGACCCAGCGCTCGCGCGCGAAGAGCCGGTTCACGTCCTTCAGGCTCGCCTGCACGAACTTCCACCCGTCGGTGGTGAAGGCGCCCGGCACCACCACCGGGTCCACCGCCACGCCCGGCGTCCCGGCGAAGCGCACGGCCGGCGTGGCCTTCGACGCCTCGGAGAGGAGCACCTGGTAGAGCCGCTCGACGTCGGCGAAGCGCGCCAGGTAGGCGCGCGTGTTCGCCACCACCGCCTCGTTGGGCGTCGCCGGATACGGGTTCCCGAAGGGCAGTTCCCCGGCGTAGAAGACGAACTGCCGCTGCGCCAGCTCGGCGCGGGCGGAGTCGATCCCGCGCCCGTCCGCCCAGTGGCGCTCCAGGACGGGGGCGAGGAAGTCCGGCGTGCTCTCCTCGGGGTGGCTCGTGGTGATGAGGTACGCCTTCAGGTCGTTGTAGACGCGCCCGTACTCGCTCGTGGCGTCCGGCGCGTCGGAGCGCACGTGGAGGCTGTCGAGCAGGTCGGCGCGCGTGTTCGCCCAGAGGAGCCGCTCGAAGCGGTCGAAGTAGAGGGTGCGCAGCTCCGGGTGGAGCGCGTCGCCGGTGTAGAGGCCCCAGGCCAGGCGCCAGGGATGGCCGTCGCGCTCGAAGCCGCCCACCAGCGCGGCCTGGGCCCGGAGCGCGTCGAGCGCCCGCAGCGCGGGAGCGCCCGGCGCTTCGGCCACCGCCGCCTGCAGCGGGGCCGCGCCCCGCGCCGCGGCCATCGCGTTGCCGATCAACCGGTGGTTGCCGAGGTAGGAGACGGTGAAGCCCGTGCCCAGGATCAGGAAGAGCACCGTGGCCGCGACCGCGAGCGAGCGGCGCAGGTGGTTGACGCGCGTGCCGCCCGCCGTCACCCGCTTCGCCGCGTCGTCCCGCAGGACCACCTCGCGGAAGAGCCGCTGCAGGAAGACCCACTCGGGGAGCTTCCGCGAGCTCGGCGTGGCGCTCGCGGCCTGCATCGCCTGCTGCAGCCCCTGCGGGTTGAAGACCGAGGTGGCGCCGAGGGCGATCTGGCCGCTCTGCGGCGGGGGCGGGGCGGCCGCGGCCACGACGTCGCTCACCACCACCGGACGCACGCCGGTGAAGTAGAAGCCGCGCAGGAAGGGGCTCACGCCCAGCTGGCTGGGCTTGCAGAGCTCCAGCAGGAACTGCACGGCGAGGTCGGAGACCTTGCGCAGCTCGCGCGGGAACTCGTAGGCGCCGGCCCGCACCTCCGCCGCCGTCTCACGCGGCAGCACCTCGAGGCGGCGCAGCGAGAGAGAGTGGACGAGCCGCCCGAACGCGTCGGTCAGCCGCCGCCCCTGGATATCGGCGTACGAGCCCGGGAGCAGCGCCTCCGCGGCCGGGAGCGTCGTCCCGAGCACCTCCTGCGCCTCGTCGCGCGAGAAGCTCCGGACGTAGTCGATGAAGTACGGGAGCCGGTCGGCCTTGGTGAAGAGCACGTAGACCGGCAGGCGCGTCCCCAGCCCGGCGGAGAGCTCGAGCAGGCGCGCGCGGAGCTGCTGCGCCGCGCCCGGCACCTGCTGCGAGGCGCCGGGCTTCAGCAGCTCGTCGCAGGAGAAGCAGACCAGCACCTGGCGCGGGGCCTGGGCGCGGCGCGAGAAGGTGGCGGCCCAGCGGCTCGGGCGCAGGTGGCGGGTCAGGTGCGCCCAGCGCTCCGGCGCATCCGTCAGCTCGCCGCCGGCCTCCACCAGGACCGTCCCCTGCGAGTACCAGACGTTCACCGCCGGCGTGGGTACCACCACGTCCCCACGCCGCAGCTCGCCCGCCAGGTGCTCGGGCTCCAGGCCGGAGTGCATCAGCGTCGTCGTCTTCGTGCTCCCGCGCGGCCCCATCACCACGATCGCCGGCAGCTTGCCCAGCCGCCCGCTCCCCCCCGCGCGCGTGGCCGCCAGCCGCTGCCGCACCGCGCCGAAGATCCGGTCCACCTCGTCCTCCGCCGGCCCGGGGCCCGCCGCGCGCGCCTTCGCCCGCAGGAAGAGGAAGAGCAGCCCCGCGGCGACCAGGCCGAGCACCCAGAGGCCGATCGTCAGGACCCACCAGCTCGCCCCGCTCAGCCGCAGCCATCGACCCACGAAGAGGGAGACGATGGCGAACGGCGAGAGCACTGCGGCCGGAATCAGCCAGACCTTCTTCTTCATGGGCGTCGCGTGATGAGCGCCGCCAGGTCGCGGAGCTGCGCGTGGAGCGAGACGTCGAAGACGACGAAGAGCACGAGCGCCAGCAGCCCGGTGACCCCGGCGACCAGCGCCAGCCGGCGCACCCACGGGTCGCGCGGCGTCGGGATCACCTCGTTCGCCGGAAGCGGCCAGGCGGGCGAGAGCGCGCCCAGCGGCCCACGAATGCGCGCGATCTTCTCACGCACCGTCGCCGCCAGGCCCTCCAGAGCGCCCGGGTTCCCCACGCCGTAGCGGCCGTGGAAGCCCAGGAGGAGGCAGAGCTGGAAGACCTCGAGCACGTCCGCCAGCTCGGCCGAGTCCGGCTGCGCGAGGAGGTCGTCGAGGTAGCGGAAGAAGTTCTCGCCCGCCACGTGGTCGCCGAAGACCTCCTCCTGCAGCGGCTGGCGCGGCCACTCGGCGAACATCGGCTGCGTCGAGTTCAGCACCGACTCGTCGAGGAAGGCGACGAAGGCGTAGAGCGCGAGCCGGACGAAGTCCGGTGCGTACCCCGCCTGGCGCGCCTCCCGGTCGGCGCTGGCGAGGAGCTGCTTGACGTGGGCGCGGAACGAGACGGCGTCCGCGGCCACCTGGCGGTTGGAGCGCAGCCGCACGGCGGCGGTGAAGGGCTCCTGCAGCGTGAGGGCGAGGGTGCCGGTGGGAGTCGCACCGGCCGCGGCGGATGGGGCGAGGGGCTCGTGGACGGTGGTGGTCATGAACGGGGCGGTGTGTAGCAGGATCTCCGGCGCGGGAGCACCGCGAATGACGGTACCCTCCGAATATATATCGACCACCCGAATCCGCTACCGCGACTCACGTTTCCAGCACCGCGATCAGCTCGAGCGCCGGGTCCGGGATCGCGGCGGGCGCATAGACGCCGACCTGCGCCGTGTCCACGATCGAAGACCAGCAGGGGCCGGCGGGGTGGATGGCGAAGTACTGCGTCCCCGCGCGCGGCGCGATGGCGTCGGGAAGCGTCGTGGCGTGGGTGAGCGAGAGCCCCGGGAAGGCCTCGCGCACCAGGCGCTCGATGTGCTTCGCGGAGCACACCTTCACCAGCGCCGGCACGCGCGCCATCAGCTCGGCGGGGCTCATCGGCGAGCGCACCGCCAGGTACCACGCCGCGTCGCCGCGCAGCGTGCGCGGATCGGTGACGGCCGCGACGAAGAAGGCGGGCTCGGCGGGCAGCAGCGGGAAGGTGATGGCGTTCGTCGGCATCACCACGTCCAGGTTGGCGCGGATGTGCCGCTCGAGCGCGCCGAAGCTCTCCTCCAGGTGGTCGTGGTCGTACGCGGGCAGGTCGCGCGGGTGCGCGTTCATCGAGAAGGTGCAGAGCGCGCCCGCCAGCTGCGACAGCTCCGCGAAGAGCGCCTCCGGGTGGCCCCCGCGCGTCTGCAGGTGGTACTGCAGGGGAGCGAGCGCCGAGTGGATGGCGTGGGCGAGCCAGAAGCCGGCGATCTCGCGCGAGGCGTAGTCCGCGCCCGCGGCGCGGCGCTCCTGCTCCAGCGAGTCGCTCTTGGCGCCCAGCAGCTCCACGAGCCGCCGCAGCAGCCCCATCAACGCCGGGCTCGCCCCGATGCGCAGGCTGGGCGGGATGAAGTCCGGGTCGTAGGCGAAGTGGCCCGCGCCGTCACGCCGCACGCGCGCCAGCGGCAGCGCCACCAGCTCGTCCGTGCGGTCGACGTCGAGCACCAGGCGCAGGTTCTTGCGCGCCAGCGCGACCGGCGAACCGGTCTCTCCCGTCACCTCGTCCGCCACGGGCGTCTTCACCGCGCTGAAGCGCAGCTCGCCCGCGCCCTGCCCCGGCTCGAGCGCGCAGTTCGCCCGGTTCGGCCGCTCCACGGGAACGGCCAGGAAGACCAGGTGGCTCTCCGCCGTCGGGGAGAATCGCTCGCGGATGGCGAGCGGCGCCGGGAGCGGGTCCTCCGGACACTCGAAGGGGAGGCCGTCGGGCATCAGGCCGCGCGCGTGACGCAGCACCACCGTGCCGTTGAGCAGCGCCTCCGCGTCCAGCTCGTAGCCGGCGAGGCCGTAGGGCCGGAAGTAGAGCTGGGAGAGCGCGAAGCCGAGCAGCCCCTCGAAATAGCGGCTCTGCGACTGGAAATGATGCTGGCTGAGGTGCATGCCCTCGGCCCACACCACGCGCGAGAGTGTTCTCAACGCTGTCCTCTCCTCGGCGGTTCCGCTCCCCGGTCTGGACCACGCACCGCCGGGGGGCAATAATAAGATGGTCTTCCTCTACGCCGCGCGCTCGCGGCGCTCCTCGCAGCACGCCTTGCCATGACCCGCGCAGAGTTCGACGGAAAGTACCGCCTCGTCCAGCAGGTCACCCACGCCGGCGTCCGGAGCTTCCACGCCGTCGCCGCCACCGGCGCGGTGATGATGGCGCACTTCCTCGACGAGAACGCCGCGGATCTCCTCGCCCGCGTCGACCTGCTCGAACCGGAGCGCCGCAAGCGCGTCATCGAGATCCTGGAGGTGGACGGCACGCCGGTCGTCGTGACGCGCTTCATCCTGGACTTCGACTCCTTCGCGACCTGGCTCGGCGCGGGCTCCGCCGCCGCCTCACCGGCCGCACCGGCGCCGAGCGAGGCGCCCGGCGAGTTCACCCGGATGTTCGCCCGGCCCACCGCCCCGCCGCTCGCCGCCCCGCCGGTGGCGGAGCCGCCGGCCCCGGCGCCGGAGCCGGAAGCGGTCGCGCCGCCTCCACCCCCGGCGCAGCCGGGAGAGTTCACGCGGATCTTCGCCGCGCACGCCGCGCCAGAGCAGGGGCCGCGCGAGCCCGGGACACCCCCGGTCCCGGAGCCCGCTGCGCCGCGGTCGGCGCCGGAAGCCGGGCCCGAGGCGCCCAGCCCCGGGCCGGTCGCCCGGCTGCAGCCGGAACCGGTTCCGGAACCGGGGCCGGCACCGCCCGCGGCCGAGCCACCGGCGGCCCCCGGCGAGTTCACGAGGCAGTTCCAGACGCTCGCTCCGCCGCCCCGCGCCGCCGCGCCGGAGCCGCCGATCGTCCGGCCGGCGGCTCCGCCCCTCGTGCCGCCGGCCGCCCCCTCGCTGCAGGCGCCGACGCCCCGGCTCGACGCGCCCCCGATGGCGACCCCGCGGCCACCCGCGCCGGCTGCGCCACCGACTCCGCCCCCGGCCGCCGCGGAGCCGGGCGACTTCACGCGGGTCTTCGGCCGGCCGCAGATGCCGGGCGCCGCCGCGCCCGAGACCCCGCGCTGGAGCCCGCTCGCCCCGATCGACTACTCGCGCAAGCTCCAGCAGCCCGGGGCCACCCCACCGCCCGCCGCGCCCGCCGCCCCGCAGGTGCAGGCGCCGCTTGGCGCGGCGGGACCGAGCGAGTTCACCCGGGTCATCTCCTCCATGCCGGCGCCGCCCCCTCCGGCCCCCGCGCCCCAGGCCCCGGCGGCGCCTCCCGGGAAGCCGCCGAAGGTCTGGCCGTGGGTCCTCGGCATCTCGTTGGTCGTGGTCGCGGCCATCGCCCTCGTGCTCTTCTTCGCCCTGCGGCCCGCTCCGAAGCCCGCGACCCCGGCCGTCAGCGCTCCGGCGGCAGCACCACCACCAGCTCCAGCTGCGGGCCAATGAAGTCCGAGGGCACGTACGCGGCCAGGTTGCGCGCCCGCCGGATCGCCTCCCACTCGGGGCCCGCCAGCTCGATCTGGAAGTACTGGTAGTCGAGCTTGACCGGTACCCCGCCCGGCGGGTCCTGCACGTAGTGCAGCCCCACGCCGGGCAGCGCCTGGCGAATCAACCGCTCCACCTGGTCGGCCGAGCTGATCTTGACCAGCTGCGGCGTCCGGCGGAGGAGCTCGTCGCGCGGCATCTCCGCGCGGACGGCGAGGTAGAGCTGCGGGGCCGCCAGGTACCGGTCCTGGTCGATGGCGGTCGCCAGCACGGAGGCCTGCTCCGTGGGCCGCAGCGGGAGCGTGACGTGGGTGGTGGGCACGACCGTGTCCAGCAGCTCGCGGATCACCACGTCCAGGGCCCGGAAGCACGGGCCCAGCTCCGTGTGGTCGTACGCGGGGAGCGTGCGCGGGTGGTACTTCGTCGAGAAGGTGGTGAGCGCCCCGGCGAGCGCGAGCATCGCCTCGAAGAGCTCGCCCGGGTGCCCGCGCCGTACCTCGTAGAGGTGCCGTAGCCGCGGCAGGTGCGTGTTGACGGTGTAGAGGAGCCAGAAGTTGGCGACGTCGGACAGGCCGAAGTCCGCCAGGCCGCGGTTGCGCTGCCGGCGCGTGCCCGAGAGCGTCGCGCTCCTGGCCGAGAGCAGCTCCACCAGCCGGCGGCTGATCGAGAGCAGGTAGTCGCTCGCGGAGATGTCCACCAGCGGGGGGACGAAGTGGGGGTCCAGCGTCAGCTCCCCGACCGCCGAGCGCAGCACGCGCGCCACCGGCAGCACCGAGTAGCCCTCCTGCGACTCCCCCTCCAGCAGGATCCGCATCCGCTTGCGCGTCACCTGCACCGGCTTCTCGGCGAGACCGGTGTTCTCGTCGCGCCGCATCGTCACCTCGGCCGCGTAGCGCGCCTGCACGCCCGTCGCCCCCACCGCCACGTTCTGCCCGCCCGGCCGGTACTCGGGGACGGCCAGGAAGACGTCCATCGTCGTCTGGTCCGGCTGCCAGCCGCCTTCCAGAGGCAGCGGCGCGAGCGTCCCGTCCACCTCCGGGACCTCGAAGGGCAGCCCGTCGGGGAAGAGGCCGCTCGCGTGCGTGATGGAGAAGAGACCGCCCGCCACCGCCTCGGGGTCCACGCGCAGGCGCGAGAAGCCCCAGGGGAAGAAGTTCAGCGCCGAGAGCGCGAATTCGACCACGCTCTCCAGGTACCGGTCCTGGAGCTGTAGGTGCTGCGGGCTGAGCAGCACACCCTTCGCCCAGAGCACCTTCTGCAGTTGCCGCATGATGTGGCCGGAAGCGCGGTCGGAGGGTGGATGCGGGCGCCGGATGGGGGCGGCGAACCCCCGTAAGGTGCGCGTCCGGGAGGGCTCAGGCAACCCCGCTCGGGAGCACGGATCGGTTCGGGTTGACATCGCCGCTCCCGCACCCTTATTTGTCACACCTACGGCCTGCTCTCACCGCAGGCGATCGCCCTTCACCTCTTACCGTTCGCCCTGGCTCCCGGCTCTCTCGGTCAGCCTGATCAGCCGACCGCGCGCGGCCCGATCGTCCCCATCATCCCCACGGCCGGCCACCCCCACAGCCGGCCCGCAGAACAGGAGTGCTGCACCGATGCCTGAAAGCGTCAATCGAAAACTGGGGCGCGTTCGCGCTCCCCGCGTCCACATCAGCTACGATGTGGAGACCGGCGGCGCCATCGAGCGCAAGGAGCTGCCCTTCGTCATGGGCGTGCTCGGGGACTTCACGGGCCAGCCGGCCGAGCCGCTCGCCCGCCTGAAGGATCGCAAGTTCGTCGAGGTCAACCCGGACAACTTCGACGACGTCCTGGCGAGCATGAAGCCGCACCTCGCCTTCACGGTGGAGAACCAGCTGAGCGACGACCCCGAGGCGGGCAAGCTCGCGGTGGACCTGAAGTTCGCCAGCCTGGACGATTTCTCGCCGGAGGCCATCGCCCGCCAGGTGGGCCCCCTGCGCGAGCTCCTCGACCTGCGCACCCAGCTCTCCGACCTGCGCGGCACGCTGCAGACGAACGAGGCGCTGGACGAGGTGCTCCAGGCCACCCTCGGCGACGAGGAGAAGATGAAGAAGCTCGGCGAAGAGCTCGGCTCCGAATCCGAAGGAGGTGAGTGATGTCGGAGATGGAGATGGCCGCCCAGGGCGCGGCCGGGGAGACCACCGAGCTGACGCTGCTCGACCAGATCGTCCAGCAGGGTCGCGTCGGCACCGACGCCGGCACACGCGAGCGCGGCAAAGGACTGGTCAAGCAGTTCGTCAACGAGGTGCTGAAGGGGCAGATCACCATCGCGCGTGACACCGAGGCGATGATCAATGCCCGCATCGCCCAGATCGACCACCTCATCTCGCTCCAGCTCAACGAGATCCTGCACCACCCGGAATACCAGCGGCTGGAGGCGAGCTGGCGCGGGCTGAAGTATCTCCTCTCGCAGAGCGAGACGGGCGAGATGATGAAGATCAAGGTCCTGAACGTCTCCAAGAGGGAGCTGTTGAAGGACCTGCAGCGTGCCCCCGAGTTCGACCAGAGCGCGCTCTTCAAGAAGGTCTACGAGGAGGAGTTCGGCGTCTTCGGCGGTGCGCCGTTCGGTGCGCTGGTGGGCGACTACTACTTCGACAAGTCCGGGCAGGACATCGAGCTGCTGGAGAAGGTCTCGCAGGTGGCGGCCGCCGCGCACGCCCCCTTCCTCACGGCCGCGTCGCACCAGATGTTCAACCTGGAGAGCTACACCCAGCTCGACGCGCCGCGCGACATGGCGAAGGTCTTCGACACCACCGAGTACGCGAAGTGGAAGGCCTTCCGGGCGAGCGAGGACTCGCGCTACGTGGCGCTCGCCGCGCCGCGCATGCTGATGCGCGAGCCCTACGGCGCCGCCACCGTCCCGGTCGAGGCCTTCGGTTACGAGGAGGGCGTCGACGGCACCGACCACGAGAAGTACCTCTGGGGGAACGCCGCCTGGGCACTCGCGGCGCGCGTCAGCCAGGCGTTCAGCCGCTACGGCTGGTGCGCGGCCATCCGCGGCGTGGAGAGCGGGGGGCTCGTCGAGGGGCTGCCGGTCCACAACTTCCGCACCGAGTCGGGCGACATCGCCATGAAGTGCCCCACCGAGGTGCCGATCACCGACCGGCGCGAGAAGGAGCTCGCCGACCTCGGCTTCGTGCCGCTCGTGCACCAGAAGAACACGCCCAACGCCTGCTTCTTCAGCGTTCAGTCCGCGCAGAAGCCCAAGCTCTACGACTCGGACTCCGCCACCGCCAACGCCCGCATCTCGGCGCAGCTGCCCTACATCTTCGCGACCTCTCGCTTCGCGCACTACCTGAAGGCGATCATGCGCGACAAGATCGGCGGCTTCTCCTCGCGCGACGAGATCCAGAAGTTCCTCACCCGCTGGATGGGCCAGTACGTGGTGGCGGACGACAGCGCCTCCTTCGAGGCGAAGGCGAGCCGGCCCCTGCGTGAGTTCCGCGTGGACGTGGTCGAGGTCCCGGGCAAGCCGGGCGTCTACCGCGCAGTGGCGTTCATGCGCCCGCACTTCCAGCTCGACGAGCTCAGCATGTCCATGCGGCTCGTGGCCGATCTTCCCGCGCCGGCCGCCTGAGGGCGGCCCGGGCCGGGCACACGCAGTCGTCGCTCTGTCGTCGAACTGCGGTCGCGTCGACCGCAGACGAGTCCCTCCCATCTTACTTGAAAGGAGCCGGTCATGGCCGCGAACATCTTCCTCAAATTCGACCCCGAACTCAAGGGTGAGTCCAAGCAGAAAGGCTACGACGGGCAGATCGAGATCCTGTCGTTCAGCTGGGGCGTGAGCCAGGCCGGCGGCTACAGCTACGGCACGGGCGGTGGCGTGGCGAAAGCGAACGTCCAGGACCTGAGCGTCTCGTTCCGCCAGTGCGCGGCGAGCCCGAAGATCATGCTCAAGTGCGCCACGGGCGAGCACCAGAACTCCGCCGTGCTGACCTGCCTCAAGGCGGGCGGCGAGCAGCAGAAGTACCTGGAGATCACGCTGACCGACGTCGTGATCAGCAGCTACCAGACGGGCGGCAGCGGGGACGACGTGCCGATCGAGAGCATGACGCTCAACTTCGCCAAGGTGAAGCAGGAGTACTTCGTCCAGGACGATCTCGGGGCCGTGGTCTCGGCGGGCTCGGGTTCGTGGGACCAGGCCACCGCCGTCGGCGCGTGACCCGGGAGCCGGTCCGATGAACGCCACCGAACTCTACCGGGCCGGCCGACTGGACGAAGCGATCCAGGCGCTGGGCGCCGACCTGCGCGCGAACCCGACCGACGCCCAGCGCCGCACCTTTCTCTTCGAGCTCCTGTGCTTCGCCGGCGAGTACGACCGTGCCGAGAAGCAGCTCGACGTGCTGGCCGACGCCAGCACGGAGACGGAGATGGGGGCGCTCCTCTACCGGAGCGCGCTCCACGCCGCTCGCACGCGGCACCAGATGTTCGCCGACGGCTCGCTGCCCTCCAGCAGCGAGCCGTCGACACCCCTCACCGGGTCGCTGAACGGGCGACCCTTCTCGTCGCTCACCGACGCGGACCCGCGCATCGGAGGGCGGCTGGAGATCTTCGCGGCCGGCCAGTACACCTGGCTCCCGCTCGACAAGATCGCCAGCATCCGCATCGAGCCCCCGCGGCAACTGCGGGACCTGCTGTGGATCCCCGCCGTGGTCAAGACCGCGGAGGACTTCCAGGCCCTCGAGCTGGGCGAGGTGCTCCTGCCCGTGCTCACCCCCCTCGCCTCCACCCACCCCGACCCCGAGGTGCGGCTCGGCCGCGTCACGGTGTGGGAGGAGGTGAACGGCGCCGAAGTACCCGCCGGCCAGCGGCTCTTCCTGATCGACGACGAGGAGGTCCCGCTTCTCGAGATCCGGCAGCTGGAGATCCAACCGGCCCCGGCCGCCACCGCTTAGGAGTACCATGCCGCTGCGCGAGGACCTGCTCGCCCCGATCGCCGAGGACCGCCCCGGCGGGGACGACATCCGTTACGAGCCCGTCTACGACCAGATCAAGGAGGCCCGCCGCGAGGACGAGGACCTCCCGACACGCGGCTGGGAGACCGCCCGGAAGCTCGCCGATTGGCCGCTGGTGGTGAAGCTGGCGAGCGAGGTGCTCGCCAAGCGCTCCAAGGACCTGCAGGTCGCCGTCTGGCTCTCGGAAGCGCAGCTACAGCGCGAGGGGGTCATCGGGCTCCGTGAGTCGCTCGCCCTCATCCGCGGCCTCCTGGACCAGTACTGGGAGAGCCTCTACCCCGAGCTGGAGGACGGCGACGCCGAGTTCCGCGCCGCACCGCTCGAGTGGCTCGGCTCCCGGCTGGACGTGGCGGTGCGCTCCGTCCCCCTCGACCGCAGCGGCCACACCTTCCTGCAGTACCAGGAGGGGCGAAAGCTCGGCTACGAGGAGGAGGCCACCGACGGGGAGAAGAAGAAGGCGCGCCAGGCGGAGATCGACGCCGGGAAGCTCCCCCCGGAGCAGTTCGACCAGGGGTTCAATGCGACGCCCAAGGAGTGGTATCGCACCCTCGTCGCCGACCTGGAGGGCACCCTCGCCGAGCTGCGGGAGCTCGACGACCTCGGCCGCGAGAAGTTCGGGGAGTTCGCCCCCAGTTACCGGACGCTTCGCGGTGCGCTCGAGGAGGTGCTGCACACCGCGAAGCTGCTGCTCGCGCGCAAGCTGGAGACCGACCCGGACCCGGTCGAGCTCGAAGCGCCGGCGCCCACGGCGGAGCCGGCGGAGCCGGGGGAGCCGGCAGCGGCCGGCGCGGCGGCGACGCTCCCCGAGCCCGCCAGCGGCTCGGACGCCGCGAGCCGCGTCGCGGGCGTCGCGCGCCACCTCCGCCAGCAGGCGCCCACCGACCCCACGCCGTATCTGCTCCTGCGGGCGCTGCGCTTCGGCGAGGTGCGCGCGCAGGCGGGCGCGCTCGACCCCAAGCTGCTCGAAGCGCCGTCCGGCCCGACGCGCACCCAGCTCAAGGGCCTGCTCCTCCAGGGTGCCTGGCCGCAGCTCATCGACGCCGCCGAGCAGGTGATGGCCACGCCCGCGGGCCGTGGGTGGCTGGACCTGCAGCGCTACGTGGTCGCCGGCTGCCGTGAGCTCGGCCCCGACTACGACGCCGTCGCCCGGGCGGTGCTCGACGAGCTGCGCGCCCTCCTCTCGGCGGTGCCCGAGCTCCTCGACGCGACCCTGATGGACGACATGCCCACCGCCACCCCGGAGACCCGCGACTGGATCCGGGCCGAGGTGCTCTCCGACGCGCGGCCCGCCGTGGAGACGGAGGCGTCAGCGGCATCGGGTGGCCCGGACCGCGTCTTCGCGCGGGCGCAGGCGGAGGCGAGCGCCGGGAACGTCAGCCGGGCGATCGAGCTGCTGATGCGCGCGCTCGATCACGAGACCAGCCGCCGCGGCCGCTTCCTCCGCCAGACGCAGCTGGCGCGCATCCTGGTGGAGACGGAGCTCGAAGGGGTGGCGCTCCCAATCCTCCAGGAGATGATGGGCCTCATCGAGGCCCACAAGCTCGAGGAGTGGGAGGCCGGGTCGCTCGTCGGGCAGCCGATCGCGCTCCTGCACCGCGTGTTCGCCCGGCTGGAGGGCGACGCGGGCGAGATGCGCAAGCTCTACCTGCGCCTCTGCCGGCTCGACCCCGTGCAGGCCATCGGTCTGAACGGCCGGTAACCGGTGGCACGGAACGATCTCACCACCGGGATCCAGCAGTCGGTGCTCGACCGGCTCGTCGGTGGCGGCGAGTCGATGCACTGGGAGGCCTCGCTCGAGCAGCTGAAGAGCGCGCTGCGCCGCGACCTCGAATGGCTGCTCAACACGCGCCGCACCATCGTACCGCTGCCGGAGGACGCGGAGGAGCTACCGAGCTCGGTCTTCAACTTCGGGCTCCCCGACCTCACCTCGATGAGCAAGGACGACCCCGAAACGCGGCACCGGCTGCTGCGCTACGTCGAGGAGGCGGTCGGCCGCTTCGAGCCCCGGCTCACCGACGTGCGCGTCTCCATCATGCTCGACGAGAGCAGGGAGCGGCGGGAACTCCACTTCATGATCGAGGGGCTTCTGCGCCGCGATCCCGTGCCCGAGGAGGTGGCCTTCGACACCGTGCTGCGGATCGTGACGGGCGAGATCGAAGTGAGAGGTGATGCGGATGAGAAGTGACCTGCTGTACTACTACGAGCGAGAACTCTCCTACCTCCGCCGGATGGGAGCGGAGTTCGCCGCCGCCTATCCGAAGGTGGCGGCGCGCCTGCAGATCGAGCCGACGAAGTGCGAGGACCCGCACGTGGAGCGCCTCCTCGAGGGCTTCGCCTTCCTCGCCGCCCGCGTCCACCGGCGACTGGAGGACGACTTCTCGCTCATCAGCGAGGCGCTGCTCAACGTGGTCGCCCCGCACTACGTCCGGCCCATCCCCTCGATGTCGATCGTCGAGTGCGAGATGGACCCGGAGCAGAGCGCGCTCCTGCACGGGCTTCCCCTCCCGCGCGGCACCCCGCTGATGACCCGCCCGGTCGGCGGCCTGCCCTGCCACTTCCGGACCTGCTACGACACCACCCTCTGGCCCTTCGAGGTCACCGACGCGGCGTGGACCTCGCCGGGCCAGCTCACGCCCGCGCTCTCCGCGCCCGACGCGGCCGCGGCCATTCGCGTGGAGCTGCAGAGCCCGCCGGACACCACCTTCGCGCAGTACGAGCTCTCGAGCCTCCGCCTGCACCTCGCGGGCGAGAACAGCCTCACGCACTCGCTCTACGAGCTCGTCTTCAGCCGCTGTCTCCGGGTGGTCGTGCGCGAGGTCGGGGTGAAGAATCCCCGCTCCTGCACCCTGCCCGCCTCGGCGGTCGAGCCGGTGGGCTTCGCGGAGGACGAGGGGATGCTCCCCTTCAGCCGCCGCTCCTTCCTCGGCTACCGGCTCCTGCAGGAGTACTTCGTCTTCCCGGAGAAATTCCTCTTCGTGGACGTGAAGGGGCTCGAGGCGGTGCGCGAGCTGGGCTTCGGGCGACGCCTGGAGATCGTCTTCCTCATCGCCCCCTTCGAGCGCGCGGAGCGACGGCCCGCGCTGGAGAGCGGCGTGAACCGGCGCACCTTCCGGCTGGGCTGCACCCCGGTGGTGAACCTCTTCTCCCAGACCGCCGAGCCCATCCTGCTGACGCAGAGGAGGCACGAGTACCTGCTGATTCCCGACGCGCGCCGGCGCGACAGCATCGAGACGTACTCCGTCGACGAGGTGGTGGGCGTCACCCCGGGCATCCCGGACCCCGTGCGCTTCGAGCCGATGTACTCGCACCGGCACGGCCGCGACAGCGCGGCGCCCGAGATCTTCTGGTCGATGACCCGACGGCCCTCGGGCTTCCGGGGCGAGCGCGCGGACGAGGTCTTCCTCTCCTTCTCGGACCTCTCCTCGCGCACCGTGTACCCGGAGCAGGACGTGGTGACCGCGCGCCTCACCTGCTTCAACGGCAACCTGCCGAACCGGCTTCCGATCGGGCTGGGCGAGAACGACTTCGAGCTGGCGGGTGGCGCGCCGGTGCAGCGCATCCGGGCGCTCGTCAAACCCACCCCGGTCCACCCCGCTCCGCTCGGCGACCCCCTGCTCTGGCGGCTGATCTCGCAGCTCTCGCTGAACTACCTCTCGCTGATCGACGGCGGGCCGGCCGCGCTGCAGGAGATCCTGCGCCTGCATAACGCCTCCGGCCGAGAGGCGGGCGAGCGACAGATCGACGCCATCCTGCGGGTGGAGAGCGGGCCCGGCTACGCCCGCGTCACCGGCGAGCACGGGCTCAGCTTCGCCCGCGGCCGGCGCATCGAGATGGAGCTCGACGAGGAGCACTTCACCGGCGGCGGCGTCTTCCTCTTCGCGAGCGTGCTCGAGCGCTTCTTCGCGATGTACGCCTCCCTGAACAGCTTCACCGCGCTCTCGGTGCGGACGAAGCAGCGGCAGCGGAAGCTCCACGAGTGGCCGGCGAGGGCGGGATGGAAGCCCCTCCTGTAGGGCTCGAAGAGCTCGCGCGCCTGCTCCAGGACGAGCCCACCTCCTTCGGGTTCTTCCAGGCGGTGCGCGTCCTCGAGCGGCTCTCGCCCGAACGCGACGCGGTGGGCGGCTTCGGCGACCCCGCCGACGAGGTCGTGCGCTTCGCCACGAACCCCGCCACCAGCTTTCCGCCCGGGGAGATCAGCGCGCTCTCGGCGCGCGAGGACGAGCCCGCGCGCATGGTCGTCAACTTCCTCGGCCTCACCGGCCCGCAGGGGGTGCTCCCGCTCCACTACTCCCTGCTGGTGGCGGAGCGGGCGCGAGCGCGCGACACCGCGCTGCGCGACTTCCTCGACCTCTTCCACCACCGCGTCCTCTCCCTCTTCTACCGCGCCTGGGCACGGCACCGGGGCAACGGGGACCTCCTCACGCCTCATCTCCTCGACCTGCTCGGGATCGGCACCGACCACCTCACGGAGCGGCTCGCCCTCCCCCACGAGCGGCTCCTCGACCACGCCGGTCTGCTCGGGCCCCAGGGTCGCTCGGCCGTCGCGCTCGAGGAGCTGATCGAGTCCTTCTTCGACGTCCCCGCCCGCGTCGAGCAGTTCGTGGGCGGGTGGTACCCGATCGAGCGGGAGACGCAGTGCGCGCTGGGCGAGGAGCTCGACGCCTCGACCCAGCTCGGCCTCGGCGCCGTCGTCGGCGACGAGATCTGGGACCCGCAGGCCCGGGTGCGGATCCGGATCGGGCCTCTCACCCGCGCGCGCTACGACGAGTTCCTCCCCTCCGGCAGCGCATTCCGCGAACTCGAGGCCCTCACCGACTTCTTCGTCGGCGGCCACTTCGACTTCGAGCTGCAGCTGGTGCTCGCGCGCGACGAGGCGCCCGCCCCCGTGCTCGGCGGCGACGACCCCTCCCCGCTCGGCTGGGCCACCTGGCTGCACACCCGACCCCTGCCGCGCGACCCCGACGAAGTCGTCTTCACCTTCCATCAACGAGGCAGCGAACCATGAGCGTCAATCTCCGGGCCCTGATCGGCAAACTGAACGACGAGACGCGCAGCGCCGTCGAGGCGGCGGCGGGGCTCTGCCTCTCCCGCACGCACTACGACATCGAGATCGAGCACTACCTCATGAAGCTCCTCGACGCCCCGGACGGCGACGCGGCGCTGATCTTCAAGCACTTCGGCGTCGACCGCTCGCGCCTCGCCACCGACGTCACCCGCAGCCTCGACCAGCTCAAGACGGGCAACGCGCGCACCCCCGCGCTCAGCCCCAGCCTGGTGAAGATGCTCTCCGAGGCCTGGAGCCTGGGCTCGGTGGACCTCGGGGCGAGCCGCGTGCGCACCGGCCACACGATTCTCGCGCTCGTCAGCGTCGATGAGCTGGCGCGCCTCGCGGGCGACATCAGCCGCGAGTTCCAGAAGATCGGTGCCGAGGCGCTCAAGAAGGAGTTCTTCAACGTCGTGGTGGCCTCGACCGAGGAGACCGACGGCGCCGCCGCGGCCCCCGCGGAGGGTGGCGCCCCCCGGCCGGCCGGCGGGAAGACGCCCAACCTGGACCAGTACACCGTCAACCTTACGGAGCGGGCGAAGCAGGGGAAGATCGACCCCGTGCTCGGGCGCGACTTCGAGATCCGCCAGGTGGTGGACGTCCTCACCCGGCGCCGGCAGAACAACCCGATCCTGGTGGGCGAGGCGGGCGTGGGGAAGACGGCGGTGGTGGAGGGCTTCGCGCGCCGCATCGTCGAGGGCGACGTTCCGCCGCCGCTCCAGGGGGTGACGCTGCGCACCCTCGACCTGGCGCTGCTCCAGGCGGGCGCGGGGGTCAAGGGCGAGTTCGAGAACCGGCTGAAGGGGCTCATCGAGGAGGTGAAGAACTCCACCACCCCCATCATCCTCTTCATCGACGAGGCGCACACCATGATCGGCGCGGGCGGGCAGGCGGGGCAGAACGACGCCGCCAACCTGCTGAAGCCGGCGCTCGCGCGCGGCGAGCTGCGCACCATCGCGGCCACCACGTGGTCCGAGTACAAGAAGTACTTCGAGAAGGACCCCGCGCTCGCGCGCCGCTTCCAGCTCGTCAAGGTGGAGGAGCCGAGCGAGGAGACGTGCACGCTCATGCTGCGCGGCATCGTCCCCGCGCTGGAGGCGCACCACAACGTCCGCATCCTGGACGACGGGCTGGCGGCCGCGGTTCGCCTCTCGCACCGCTACCTGCCGGACCGCCAGCTGCCCGACAAGGCGGTGAGCGTGCTCGACACCGCCTGCGCACGCCTCGCCCTCGGCCAGAACGCCACGCCGCCGGCGCTCGAGAACGCCCGCCGCCGCCTGGACGACCTGGCGGTGCAGGAGCGCGTACTGCGCCGGGAGGTCGCCGCCGGCGCCGACCACACCGAGCGCCTGAGGAAGATCGAGGCCGAGCGCGCCGCGGTCGAGGCCGAGCGCGCCACCCTCGAGGAGCGGTGGACCGCCGAGCGCGACCTCGTGCTGCGCATCCGCGCGCTGCGCGAGCAGCTCGAGGAGCTCTCCGCGAGCGCCGAGGCCGACGCCGAGGCGCGCGCCGGCGAGCTGCGCACCCAGCTCGCCGAGCTCAACCGCGAGCTCGAGACGCTCCAGGGCGAGCGCCCGCTCGTGCAGGTCTGCGTCGACGGCCAGCTCGTCGGCGAGGTCATCTCCGGCTGGACCGGCGTGCCCGTGGGCAAGATGCTGCGCGACGAGCTGGGCACCGTCCTCGTCATGGAGCGTCACCTGGGCAACCGCGTCATCGGCCAGGACCATGCGCTGGAGCAGATCAGCCACCGCATCCGCACCTCGCGCGCCGGCATCGAGGACCCCCACAAGCCCAAGGGCGTCTTCATGCTCGTCGGCCCCTCCGGCGTCGGGAAGACGGAGACCGCCCTCGCCCTCTCCGACCTCCTCTACGGCGGCGAGCACAACCTCATCACCATCAACATGTCGGAGTTCCAGGAGGCGCACACCGTCTCCACCCTCAAGGGCTCGCCTCCGGGCTACGTCGGCTACGGCGAGGGCGGCGTGCTCACCGAGGCGGTGCGGCGGCGCCCCTACTCGGTCGTCCTCCTCGACGAGGTGGAGAAGGCGCACCCGGACGTGCTCGAGCTCTTCTTCCAGGTCTTCGACAAGGGGAGGATGGAGGACGGCGAGGGCCGGGAGATCGATTTCCGAAACACGGTCATCATCCTGACGACCAACGCGGGGACCGATACGATCATGAAGCTCACCGCGGACCCGGAGACCATGCCCGACTACATGGGACTGGTGAAGGCGTTGAAGCCCGAGCTCGACCGCGTCTTCAAGCCCGCCTTCCTGGGCCGTATGGTCATCATCCCCTACTTCCCGATCCGCGACGAGAACCTCAAGCAGATCGTGCGCTTGAAGCTCGGCAAGATCCAGCGACGGATCCGCGAGGTGCACGCCATCGACCTCTCCTACGACGACGTGCTGGTGGACACGGTGGCCGAGCGCTGCACCGAGGTCGAGAGCGGAGCGCGCAACGTCGACAACATCCTGACCAACACCCTCCTCCCGGACGTCTCGCGCATGCTGCTCGCGCAGCTGGTGGAGGGAACGAAGCCGAACTCGATCCGCATCACCATCGAGGAGGACGGCTCGTTCGGCTACGGGATCGACCTCGAGCGCCGCATCGCCCTGGGTGCGCCGATCGTCGGCGCCGCGCCGCAGACCTGAACCGGACCGGAGTATGCCCGCCACTCTCACGCAGGCCGGCCGGCCGCTGCGCATCGACACCCCGCTCGGCACCGATGCCCTGCTCCTCACGGACGTGGAAGGCAGCGAGGGCCTCTCGCGCCTCTTCGAGTTCCGCATGGACGTGGTCGGGCCGAGCGCCACGCCGGTGGCCTTCGAGAAGATCCTCGGGGAGCCGGTCACCGCCACCGTCGAGACGGTGGCCGGCGAGCCACGCTTCATCAGCGGCATCGTCTCCCGCATCGCGCAGGGCGGCCGCGTCACCGGCCTCGACGGCAAGCCGCTCACCACCTATCGACTCGACGTGGTGCCGGAGCTCTGGCTGCTCACCCGGCGGTCGCGGAGCCGCATCTTCCAGCAGAAGAGCGTCCCCGACATCCTGCGCGCGGTGCTGGACGGCCTGAAGGTCTCCTTCGAGATCCAGGGGACGTACGAGCCGCGCAACTTCTGCACGCAGTACGGGGAGACCGATTTCGACTTCGCCTCGCGCCTCATGGAGGAGGAGGGGATCTACTACTTCTTCAAGCACGAAGACGGCAGGAGCCACACGCTGGTGCTCGCCGACACCCCCGCCTCGCACCCGAGCCTGGCGCTGGCCGGCGGGGCGCGCTTCGAGGACGCGAGCACCCGGACCGGGTCGGCCGACCGGGTGCGCACGTGGGAGAAGCAGCAGGAGATCCGCTCGGGGAAGCGCACGCTCTGGGACCACAACTTCGGGCTCCCCAACAAGAACCTCGAAGCCGCGAAGTCCACGCTCGCCTCGGTGCAGGTGGGGAGCGTCACGCACAAGCTGAAGGTCGCGAAGAACGACTCGCTCGAGCTCTACGATTACCCGGGCGGGTACGCCAAGCGCTTCGACGGCACCGCCCCCGGCGGCGGCGACCAGGCCTCCGATCTGCAGAAGATCTTCCAGGACAACTCGCGCACCGTCGGCATCCGGATGCAGGAGGAGGAGCTGGCGGCGATCCGCATCTCGGGTACGAGCGGGTACCCGCAGTTCACCGGGGGCGGCAAGTTCGAGCTCAAGGATCACCCCGACGGAAACGGCGCCTACGTGCTCGTCTCCGTGGACCACCACGCACACCTGGACCAGAGCGTACGCTCCGGCTCCGGCGCGGAGCTGCGGTACGAGAACGGCTTCACCTGCATTCCCGACGCCCTCGCCTTCCGCCCCGCCCGCACGACGCCGCGCCCACGCATCGGCTGCCAGACGGCGGACGTCGTCGGGCCCCAGGGCGAGGAGATCTTCACCGACAAGTACGGCCGCGTGAAGGTCCAGTTCCACTGGGACCGCGAGGGCAAGGACGACGCGAGCAGCTCCTGCTGGGTCCGCGTCGCCAGCTCGTGGGCCGGCAAGAACTGGGGGGCCATCAGCATCCCGCGCGTCGGCCAGGAGGTGGTGGTCGATTTCCTCGAGGGCGATCCCGACCGCCCGCTGATCGTCGGCAGCGTCTACAACGCCGACATGCTGCCGCCCTACGCTCTGCCCGACAACAAGACGCAGAGCGGCATCAAGTCGCGCAGCAGCGCCAAGGGCACGGCGGAGAACTTCAACGAGATCCGCTTCGAGGACAAGAAGGACAACGAGGAGATCTACGTCCACGCCGAGAAGAACCTCAACGCCGTGGTCGAGAACGACGAGACGCGCAAGGTCGGCTTCGAGAAGAAGGACAAGGGCGACCAGACGCTCGAGGTCTTCAACAACCAGACGGTGAAGGTGGGCGCCGGCGCGGGGGACGCCAGCGACGGCAGCCAGCTGGTCGAGGTCTACAAGAACCAGTCGGTGACGGTGAAGACCGGCGATCAGACGGTGGAGGTCTCCAAGGGCAAGCAGACGATCACCGTCGAGGGCGACCGGGCGATCACGGTGAAGACCGGGAACGACACCCTGACGGTGAACACCGGCGACCATACCACGCACGTGAAGACCGGCAAGCACGTCACGACGGTCGATACCGGCGACAAGACCAGCGAAGTCAAGATGGGCAACCAGACCGAGACGGTGAGCATGGGCAACGTCTCGGTCGCGGTGAAGATGGGCAACCACACCACCAAGCTGGACCTCGGCAAGATCTCCCAGGAGGCGATGCAGGGGATCGAGCTGAAGGTGGGGCAGAGCTCGATCAAGGTCGACCAGATGGGCGTCACCATCCAGGGGATGATGGTGAAGATCGAGGGTCAGGTGCAGACCCAGGTGAAGGGGCTGATGACCCAGATCAACGGCGACGCGATGCTGCAGGCGAAGGGCGGCATCACGATGATCAACTGAGGAAGGGCGGCGCCGGTGGCTACTGCTCCGGACCGCGGAAGACCGGGGGTGAGGGAAGGACGAGCGGGCCCTCGGTCTCCCGGGCGCCGCCGTTGACGGTGAACGTCAGCGTGATGGTGGGGTTGGCGCGCGGCATCGGATCTCCGGTGGCGCCGTTCCGGCACCACTCCACCCCGCGCTCGATCGCGACGTCGAAATCCGCCTCCCGGCGCACGATCCACTCGCGGGCCAGCTCGCAGATCAGATCGACGTACTGCTGGCGCTCCTCGGGCGTATGGGATTGCATCTGCTCCTCCGGCTCTCACAGGCCCGCCCCGGGGCCCGGGCAACGGGTCTGAAACCGATCCCCATATCGCCAGAAGAGTGCCAGCACGCGTGCTCGCCGCCCGCCGCTGGACCTCCCCTCCCCGCCCCTCCGCATCATCCGATCCCGCTGCCCGCGATGCGACGTGTCGATTTTCCCGCCGCTCATTCGTCGGTGTGGTAGAGCCGGGACTCGTACCCGGTCGGGAACCGCCCGGCCCCCCCGGCTCACGACCCCACGTCAGAAGGAGAGAGGACCATGCGATTCATGGTGATCGTCAAGGCCGATCCGGCCTCCGAGGCAGGCATCCTCCCGAGCACGGAGCTGCTGGCCGAGATGGGGAAGTACAACGAGGAGCTGGTGAAGGCGGGCGTGATGCTCGCGGGCGAGGGACTTCACCCGAGCTCGAGGGGTGCCCGCGTCCGCTTCTCCGGGAAGGAGCGCACCGTCATCGACGGGCCCTTCACCGAGGCGAAGGAGCTGATCGCCGGCTTCTGGCTCTGGCAGTGCCGCTCGAAGGAGGAGGCGATCGAATGGCTCAAGCGCGCTCCCTTCGACGGCGGCACCGAGATCGAGCTCCGTCAGGTCTTCGAGGCCGACGACTTCGGCGAGGCCCTCACGCCCGAGCTCCGCGAGCAGGAGGACCGCCTGCGCGCGCAGACCAACGCCAACCAGGGGGCGTGAGATGCCGCAGAACACCGGGAAGGTGACGGCGAACGGCGCCGGGCCGCGGATGGAGAAGCTCGACATCGCCGAGCCGCAGCGGGCGTACGCCGGCTGACCCGCGCCGACCCCGACAACCAACGAATCCAGGGATACACGACCATGCAAGTCATGCCCTACCTCAACTTCGACGGCCAGTGCGCGGAGGCCTTCCGCTTCTACGAGCAGGTGCTCGGCGGCCGCATCGACGTGATGCAGACCCACGGAGAGTCGCCGATCGCCTGCGAGGTACCCTCCGACTGGCACGAGCGCATCCTGCACGCCCGCCTCGTCGCGGGGGATCTCGTCCTCCTGGGCTCCGACACCCCGCCGGGCTACCACGAGCGGCCGCGCGGCCTCTACATCGCCCTCATGGTCGACGACCCGTCGGACGCGGAGCGCATCTTCCACGCGCTGGCGCAGGGCGGCAAGGTCACCATGCCCCTCGAGAGGAGCTTCTGGGCCGAGCGCTTCGGCATGCTCGTGGACCGCTTCGGTACCCCGTGGATGGTCAACGGCGGAACGGTGGACGAGTACGTCCCCGAGGGTGCCGGTGAGCCGCGGGACGCGCTGATCGCCTGAACGCCGCCCGTGCGAGAGGCGGAACAGCCGGCTCAGGCCGGCTGCTCCGCCGGCCCGCGCATCGTCTCCCAGCCCAGCAGCCGCGCCAGATGGCAGGCCCGGGCGACGGGGCGCACCTCTACGACCATCCCGTACGGCAGGTTCGGGCACTGCTCCGCGATCGCCGTCGCCTCCTCCAGGCTGCCGGCGCTCAACAGGAGGTAGCCACCGATGAGCTCCTTCGCCTCCGCGAAGGGGCCGTCGACGGCCCGCGTGCCGCGCGCGGCCGAGACCACCCGCGCCTCCGCCGCCAGGGTGTTGCCGCTCTGCAGCTTCCCCCGCGCCGCCAGGTCGTCGCACCACGCATTCCAGGCCAGCATCGCGTCCCGGCGCTCCTCCATCGTCATCGCTTCGTAACGCTCCGGAGTGGACTCGCGGAAGACCAGCAGGTAGGAGTCGGTCGAGCTCTGTGCCATGATGGTGTTCGGTTCGGGTGGAGTGATTCCGGTCCTTCGCAGACATGCCTCCCTAGCGCTCTCGCCCCGGCCCCCGCGCCGGGCGGCTGGAGCCGCTGCGAGAACCACGGGAAGTGCGCCGGGTGAGGGCCGGCCGCGGCGCGCACCGGCCCCTTCCGACCGCGCCCTCAGGCCCGCTCGTAGAACGGCGGCGGCGCGATTCCCAGCGCCCGCAGGTAGACGTACCCCTGCCCGCGGTGATGGATCTCGTTGTCGACGACGTAGAGCAGCAGGTCGTAGCCCTGCCCGGTATACTCGCCGAAGGCCGTGACCGTCTCCTGGAAGCGCTCCGGCGGGACCTCAGGCCACAGCGCGTCCATCTCCCGCGTCGACTCGTCCCACCGCCGGAGCAGCTCCTCTCGTGAGCTCGCCTTTGCGGGCGCGTACGCGTCCCACTCCCCCGTGGCGTAGCCCCGCACCGTCGGCGCGGCCATCGCGAGCAGCTCCAGGGTCAGCTCCCCGAAGCTCCGCATCCCGCCGATGGAGTAGCTGAAGAGCCGGTCCTCCGGGAACGCCTCGATCACGCGACGCGTCAGCCGCCGGTGGCCCTGCCAGTGCCGCAGGAACTGCTCCGGGGTGATCACGACGGTGGAGAGCACGGGCTGCGCATCCATGACCTACCTCCTGAGGTGAGGGTACGAGGCACCGCCGCCGACCTTTCGGCGTTTATTCGGTGCCGGGCCCAAGCTAGTCGCCGCTCCGGGAGCGCGCAAGGATCTCGTATCGTGGGTACGTGCCGATTCCGCTCCCGCTCGTTCGTTGCTAGAGTAGAGTCCGTGCGGGCGCCGCGGCGGAGCCCGCCCGGCACCCGGTTCCGGACCCGAACCGCGAGGAGACCCCGCGATGTCGGAAGCTGAGATCCACCGCACGATCGACGCGGTCTGGCGAATGGAGTCCGCGAAGCTCATCGCCACGCTGACGCGGATGGTGCGCGACGTCGGGCTGGCCGAGGATCTGGCGCAGGACGCGCTCGTCGCCGCCCTGGAGCGGTGGCCGGCGTCGGGCGTCCCGGAGAACCCGGGCGCGTGGCTGATGGCCGCCGCGAAGCGCCGCGCCATCGACCACTTCCGGCGTGGCAAGCTGCTCGACCGCAAGCACGAGGAGCTCGGCCACGAGCTGGAGGCCCTGCAGGAGACGGCCCTGCCGGACCTCGACGCGGCCATCGACGACCCGGTGGGCGACGACCTCCTGCGCCTGATCTTCATCTGCTGCCACCCGGTGCTCTCGACCGAGGCGCGCGTCGCGCTCACGCTGCGCCTGCTCGGCGGCCTGACGACCGAGGAGGTCGCGCGGGCCTTCCTCGTTCCCACGGCGACGCTCGCGCAGCGGATCGTACGGGCCAAGCGCACGCTCGCCGAGGCGCGCGTCCCCTTCGAGGTGCCGCGCGGGGCCGAGCTCGCGGAGCGCCTGCAGTCGGTGCTGGAGGTCGTCTACCTGATCTTCAACGAGGGATACACGGCGACCGCGGGAGACGACTGGGTGCGGCCGGCGCTCTGCGAGGAGGCGTTGCGGCTCGGTCGGATCCTCGCCGAGCTCGCGCCGGGGGAGCCGGAGGTGCACGGCCTGGTGGCGCTGATGGAGATCCAGGCGTCGCGCCTGCACGCGCGCGTCGGTCCCTCGGGCGAGCCGGTCCTGCTCCCCGACCAGAACCGTGCGCGCTGGGACCATCTCCTCATCCACCGCGGCCTCGCGGCGCTCGCGCGGGCCGAGTCGCTCGGCCGCGCCCCCGGTCCCTACGCGCTCCAGGCCGCCATCGCCGCCTGCCACGCGCGGGCGCGCACGGCGGAGGAGACGGACTGGGCGCGCATCGCCGCCCTCTACGACGCGCTCGCCCGGCTCGCGCCCTCCCCGATCGTGGAGCTGAACCGCGCGGTGGCGGTCGCGATGGCCTTCGGCCCCGCCGCGGGTCTGGAGCTGGTGGACGCGCTGGCCGCGGAGCCCTCGCTCCGGAGCTACCACCTCCTGCCCAGCGTGCGCGGCGACTTCCTCGCCCGGCTCGGCCGCGAGGACGAGGCGCGCGCGGAGTTCGAGCGCGCGGCCTCGCTCACGCAGAACGCGCGCGAGCGGACGCTACTGCTGGCGCGGGCGGCGGCCCCTCACCCCGCCACCCCGTCCAGCCGGTCGTAGCCCTTCACCCGGTAGATGACGGCCGAGGCGATCCAGCTGGCCGCGAAGACGCCGACGATGAGGTAGCCGATGTTGCCGAAGTCGCCGCTCAGCGCCGAGATCGCGTCCCAGAGCCGACCGCTCCACCCCAGCTTCTCGCCGATCAGCCCCAGCGCCTCGATCGCCCCGACGAGCAGGGCCACCACCACCGAGACGAAGGTGATCGTCAGGTTGTAGTAGAGCTTGCGGACGGGCCGGGTGAACGCCCAGCCGTAGGCACCGATCATCAGCACGCTGTCGGCGGTGTCGACGAGCGCCATCCCGGCGGTGAAGAGCGCGGGGAAGACGAGGATGGACCAGATCGACATCCCCTGAGAGGCCTGCGCGGCGGAGATGCCCAGGAGCCCGATCTCCGTGGCGGTGTCGAAGCCGAGGCCGAAGAGGAGCCCCAGCGGGTACATCTGCCAGTCGTGGCGGATCATCCCGAAGAGGGGGCGGAAGATGCGCGCGAGGAAGCCGCTCCCCGCCATCGGCACGTTCAGCTCCCCGTCCGCGTAGCTCCCGCCGGCGCACACCCGGCGGAAGGTGCGCTGGACGGAGACGAGGATGACGAGGTTCATCGCCGCGATCGCCAGCAGGAAGAGAGCGGAGACCGTGGTGCCGATCACGCCGCCCACGTCGCGGAAGACCTCCATCCGCGAGCCGAGGGTCATGGCCGTGGCGGCGATGGCCACCGAGGCGAGCACGACGACGGTGGAGTGGCCCAGCGAGAAGAAGAGCCCCACCGTCGCCGGCCGCTTCCCGTCCTGCATGAGCTTGCGGGTGACGTTGTCGATGGCGGCGACGTGGTCCGCGTCGATGGCGTGGCGCAGCCCCAGCCCGTAGGCGAGGAGCGCGGTGCCGAGCTGGAGCGGGTAGTGCCGGAAGGCGGCGAGCGCCCACGCCCACGCGCCCAGGTTGGCCGCCGCGAGCAGCAGGAAGAGGCCGACCACCCGCGTGCGGATGTCGGCCCGACCCGCGCCCCGTGGGCTCTCCGGGAGCGAGATCACCACACGAGCTCCAGCGGCGCCATCCGGGGCTGCGGCGGCAGGTCGGTCTCGTTCACCGGCACGAGGTCGCAGGCCTGGACCATCTGCGGGTACTTCAGCGGCTTGTCCTTTCCCTCCGTCACCGACGAGACCATCACGCGGAAGTGCTCGCCCCCGCGGAATCCCGCGGGGCAGACGAGATTACCGACGTTCTCGATCACCAGCAAGTCCAGCGAGTGGAGGGGGAGCGCGCCGCGAGCTCACCCGTGCGGCCGGGGCCGGCGCGGCGCGGGGGTCGTCGGACCAACGGCTCCCGCCCGGCTGCTGTACTACGCCACAGGGCAATGCGACCCCCGCAGTCCCGCAGCAACCCGTTTCAGGAGATCCGGACGATGAGTATCCGTACGCTCGCCGTCGCGCTGGCCCTCGCGGCCGCGCCGGCTCCCGTGCTCGCGCAGCAGCAGCCCGCCGCGCCGCTACCGGCCGCGGCCGCGCCAGGGGCGCGCCGTCAGCATCCCCGGCCGCGCCGGGACGCGGTTTCCGCACTGCTGCGGCACCGTCAGCAGCTCGGCCTCTCCGCCGACCAGGTGTCGCGCCTGCAGGCGATCCGTCGGCGGACGAGGAGCCAGAACCAGCCGCTCGTCCAGCAGATCCGGGACAATGAAAAGGCCGCGCGCCAGGAGGCGGCGGCCGTGCTCACGGCGCAGCAGAAGCAGCGGATCGAGTCGCTCCGGGCGGCGAACCGCGCGAACCGCGGCGGTGGGCGGTGACCGCGGCGGTCGGATGCCGGCGCGGGCACCCTCTCCCGGCGCTCGGTGCGGAAGCCGGGTAGGGTCGGCGTCGGCAGGAATGGTCCGCCCGGCCGCTCAGCCGCCCCAGCGCCCCGCCAGCGCGGCGGGCGGCGAGGCGATGGACTGGAAGCGGACGAGCTGGACGGCGTCACGATCCTTCAGGGAGGCGAGCGGCATCACGCCGGCATCCAGGATGCGGCCGGCGGCCCGCTCGCTCATCCATGCCTCCGCGCACGGTTTGGCGGAGGTTTCTCCTTCCGAGCGGACGAGGTGGAGGGGCAGGCCCTCGAGTCCGCGCACCATCCCGGGTCGCATCTCCCAGCCGGCGGCCGAGAACGCCTGCGCGATCATGATCGCGCAGGCGATGGCCGGGCTGCCCCACAGGTATTCCTCGTGGCCCGGGCTCTCCTCGAAGCGGAAGCGCTCGCACTCCTCCGCGTCCTCGCCGTAGGGGAGGCGGAGGAGGAAGCGGGGGAAGGCGAGCCCGAGGAAGCGTGCCGCGGGCTCGCGGCGGAGCGCCTCCCATCCGGATGCGGTCGGCGACCACTCGGCCGGGTCCGCACCGGGCGCGGGGCAGCCGACGAGGGAGGGCGCTGCGGCGGCGAGCACCGGAGCACCCACGGCGCGGCCCAGCTCGGCCAGCCGCCGCAGCACGTCCAGGTCCGCGGGCTCCGGGCCGAAGGCCTCGGCGACCACGACGACCGCCGGCGTGACGGAAGCCAGCGCGGAGCCGACGGCGCCCCGGGCGGGGTCGTCGCGGCCCAGGTCGGCCTCCAGCTCCGCCCGGGTGACGTCCAGCACCCGGATGCGAAGCAGCGGCCCCGTCTCCACGCGCCGAACCAGCAGGAAGAGAGCGCGCCAGAGCGCTTCCAGCGCCTGGAACGACGGGTGGTGCAGGACGACCCGCATCTCCTCGCCGATCGCCGCGTCGATGCGGGCGACCACCTCCGCCTGCCGCGGGTCGGGCCCCGCCACCAGATGCCCGGCCACCAGGCGCCGCACGTATCTCTCCAGCTCCGCGCGGGAATCGATCACCTCCATCGGCGCGGCGGGCGGCTCCGCCTCGTCGAGGATGAGATCGAGCATCCCCGCCGTTCCGGAGGGCGCCCGAGGCGCGGGGGCGGGGGCTTCCCCGCCCTGCCCGAGCTCGGCCGTGACGGCCGGGAAGGTCGCGGCGTCGGCCGCGCGGGCGCGCACGCGCCGCAGCTCGCGGAAGAGGCCGGCCCGGTCGTAGAGCCCATCGGGGTGGAAGTCGTCGATCTCCCGGAAGTCGGTCTCGAACGAGGCGCCCTGCCCGTCGAGCCGGAGGCGCGGGGCGAGGCGCTCGAGCACCTCGTCGATGTCGTCCCGATCGACGCTCAGGGGGCGTAGCCCGGAGAGCTCGGCGCGGTCGGCCCGGCGGCTGGCGCGCGCGGAGAAGTCGCCCAGCACGACGACGGTGAATGGACGCTCTTCCAGCTCGATCGGAGCCGCGTCGGCTCCCGGTCGGGACGACGCGTCGAGGTGAACGGTGGCGAAGGGATCGGCCATGGCGGTAACGCGGGAGAGGAGGCCCCGGAAGGATCGGTGAGCTCGGCCGCGCTCGGCCGCTCGCGGAGCAGTATACCCGGCCGTCGGGGCGCGAACAAGCACGATCGGACGGCGCTCGGACGGCCGCGCTCCCTTGCTTGACTTTCCCCGCTCCGCGACCAAAGATACCGGTATGTCGGCGTCGGGGTGCTCACGCGGCAGCTCCCCTGCCCTCCCCCTCCCCGCGGTCTCCCGTCGAATGACCGAAGACGTGGCAGCGCATCCCCTGGCTTCGCTGGTCGAGCGGCTCTGCGAGGCCGCCGCGCTCGAGCCGCCCGCGCTCGAGCTGCGCGACCCCGCCCAGGGGCCGCGCGAGTTCCTCGCGACGCTCGACGAGGCCGAGCAGCACGTCGATGCCCTCAAGTTCCTCGCGCACCTGCTCCCCCCGCGCGAGGCGGTCTGGTGGGCCTGGATGTGCGCGCGCCGCCAGGCCGGCGACGACGTGGGCCCGGAGGTACAGCAGGCGCTGGACGACACCGAGCGGTGGATCTCGCAGCCCACCGACCAGCACCGCCGCGCCGCGATGGCGGCGGGTGAGGCCGCGGGCTTCGACACACCGGCCGGCTGCGCCGCGCTGGCGGCGTTCCTGAGCGGCGGCAGCCTCGCCCCCCCCGAGGTCACCGAGGTGCCGCCCCCGCTCTTCGGAGCCGCCCGGGCGGTCTTCGGCAGCCTGGTCCTCTCCGCCGTCGCCGTGGAGCCGGAGAAGGCGCCGGAGCGCTACAAGACCTTCTACGCCCACGGCACCGAGCTGGCGAGCCGTATCCGGCTCTGGGACTCGCTCGCCCCGGCGCCCTGAGCCACGCACCGCGAAGATCGCCATGGGACAGCCCGCCGCACGCGCCGGAGACATGCACGTCTGCCCGATGGTCACCCCGGGCGTGCCGCCGATCCCGCACGTGGGCGGGCCCGTGATGCCGCCCGGCTGCCCGACGGTGCTCGTCGGAGGCATGCCCGCGGCCCGGGTCAGCGACATGTGCGTCTGCGTCGGCCCGCCCGACGTCATCGCGCTGGGCTCCTTCACCGTGCTCATCGGCGGCATGCCCGCGGCGCGCATGGGCGACATGACCGCGCACGGCGGCAGCATCGTCCTCGGGCTGCCGACGGTGCTGATCGGCTGAGACTCTCTCGTTCCGTCTTCGTTACTCTCCGCTTTCGAGAACACCGGTGAACCACCTCCCCTACCGGAAGCCGCTCGTGCAGGCGCTCGGCGGGGCCGTGTTCTGCGCGGCCCTGACCGCCCTCGCGGCCTGCGCCGGCAGCCTGCCCGTCCCCGCCGCACCCGCGCCGGCCGACATCCCGCAGCTCCGGGCGGAGCTGGCCCGCGACTCCTCGCGCGTGCCGGTGCTCGTGCGGCTCGGCGCGGCCGAGCGCGCGGCGGGCCACCCGCAGGACGCGCTTCCGCTCCTCGAGCGGGCGCACGCGCTGCAGCCCTCCGACCCCGCCGCGGTCGCCTACCTCGGTCTCACCCACGAGGACCTCTCGCAGCCGGCGCGCGCCCGGGATCTCTACCGGGAGTACCTGCGCATCGGTCACTCCAGCGCGCTGAAAAAGCGACTCCAGCAGCGCTTCCCCCTCCTGCGGCACCAGGAGCTGGTACTCGCGGCGAAACGCGACATCGCCAACGAGGCCGCGCTCACCGGGCGGCCGCCCGAGCCCCGCAGCGTCGCCGTCTTCCCCTTCGTCTACCTCGGCTCCGACCCGGCGCTCGAGCCCCTCGGGCGCGCGCTCACCGAGCTGCTCGTCACCGACCTCGGCCAGGTGGACCGCCTCCACGTGCTCGAGCGCGCCCGCGTCCAGGTTCTGCTCGACGAGATGAGCCTCGCGAAGCAGGGCCTGGTCGACTCGACGACCGCCGCCCGCTCCGGCCGGCTGCTCGGCGCCGCGAACGTCGTCCAGGGCCAGATCGGCGGCTCGGAGGACCAGCTCCAGCTCCGGGCCGCCGTCGTGCCGGTGACACAGCCCGCCAGCGCGGCCACGCTCTCGGAGAACGATCCGCTGCGGTCGCTCTTCGACATGCAGAAGCGCCTCTCGCTCGGCGTCCTCCAGAGGCTGGGTATCGAGCTGACGCCGGCCGAGCGAGATCGCGTCCTCCACCGCCCCACCGCGAGCCTCGAGGCGCTGCTCGCCTACGGCCGCTGTCTGGAGGCGGGCGACGCCGGCGATTACGCCGCGGCGTCCACCCAGTGCGCCGATGCGGCCCGCCTGGACCCCGGCTTCAGCGCGGCCCGGGCCGCCGGGGCGCGCATGACGGAGCTGAGTGCGAGCACCGGTACCTCCACCAACGAGCTCGGCCAGCTCGCCGGCGCGGAGCTGAACGGAGCGCAGAGCCTCGAGGCCCTGGACGCCCTGCAGCGGCTGGTTCCCGAGCCCATACGGCGTAGCCCAGCGCTCGAGGTCGAAGGCAGGGAGGGCGGAAGCGGCGCGCAGACCGGCGTCATCGAGATCATCATCCAGCCTCCCGTCGGAGATTGATCATGCGCAGAAACCGGTTCCTCGGAGCCTTCCTCGTCGCTCTGGTCTGCGCGGGCGCCTCTCCCTCCGCCCGCCCCGCCGCGGCGCAGGCGGGCTGGTCGCTGCCGGGCTCGCTCCGGCTCATGGCGACGACGGGCCTGGAATATCAGCGCTACACCTTCTCGGAGCCGAGTGTGCTGGGCGCGCGCTCCATCTCGGTGTACGCCGTCCCGCTCGATGCCGCGCTGCCGCTGGTGGGCCGCAGCCGTCTGGAGTTCCACGGCGCCTACGCCTCCGGCACGCTGAACCGCGCGGACGGCACCCGGACCACTCTCTCCGGCCTCACCGATTCCCAGCTCCGCGTCTCGCTGCCCATCGGCGACGACCGGATGGGCGCCACGCTGCAGGCGGTCGCCCTCCTTCCCACCGGCCGGGAGACGCTCACGAGCCAGGAGGCGGACCTCGCCGGTATCCTCGCCAGCGATCTCCTCTCCTTCCCCATCGTCGACTGGGGGTCGGGCGGCGCGGTGGGCCTCGATCTGAGCGGGGCGCGCGCGGTCGGGAGAGGCAGCGTCGGTCTGGGCGCCAGCTACCTCGTGGCGCGCCAGTACCAGCCGCTCTCCGAGTTCCACTACCGGCCCGGGAACCAGACGCGGCTCCAGCTCGCGGCCGACCAGAACGTGGGCCCCACGTCCAAGCTCACCCTGGCGCTGCAGTACGAGCACTTCGACACCGACGAGCGCGACGGCACCAACCTCTACCGCGCGGGCGACCGCTACCAGGCGATGGGCTCCTTCGCCTTCGCCGTCGGCCCCGCTTCGAGCGTGATCCTCTACGCGGGCGGCATCCAGCGCGGGGCCGGCGCGGCGCTCGTCGACGGCGTGCCCGTCTACCCCCGGCAGCAGCTCCTGCTCGTGGGCTCGGGCGGCCGGGTGCGCGCCGGGCGCGTCACGCTCGTGCCGCGTATCGACTTCCGCCGCGTGAACTCGAGCGGAGATCTCCCGGACGGCTACGTTCCGAGCGCCGGCGGCTCCGTGGAGCTGCCGCTCGGCCGCCTCGTCCTCTCCGCGGGCGCCCGCGGCCAGTTCGGCAAGGTGGGCTCGAGCGACGCCAGCGGCGTGAGCTACTCGCTCACCCTCCGCTCGCCGCTTCGCTGACCGCGCAGTCGCATCCGCCATTCTACCCGGGCACCGCCCATGTGCTTCCGTCGTCTCCTCGAGCTTCGCCGTCGGGCTCGCGCCGGCATCGTACCCGCAGCACTCGCACTCCTCGCACCGCTCCTGGTCTCGTGCCACGACGCGCCCACCGGCGCCGGCTCCCGGGTTCCAGCGGGTAACCTCGCCCTGCGCCTCGACGCCTCGGTCCCGTCCGGCCAGGAGGTCGGGGGTGTCGCCGGCGCATTCGTCAAGGCGGACCACATCCGCGTGTCCGTCGCCTGGCAGGAGACGCTGGTCCTCGACACCACCGTCGCCCTCTCCGCCACGGGCGACCGCACCGACCTGCGCATCCCCATCACCCTCGACAAGCCCTCGCGGGACTACAACGTCCAGGTGACGCTCCTGCGCGGGAGCGACGAGCTCTTCACCGGTGGTGGAAGCGTAACCCTGCAGCCCGGCACCACCACGCCGGTGACGATCCCGCTGGTGCCCCTCGCCACCGGGATCGTGCTTCCCGACTCGGTCCGCACCCTCGTCGCCCCGGGCGACTCCACCCGGATCGGCGGCGCCGTCGTCTTCGCCACCGGCGACACCATTCCTTCGCTGTCGCTCACCTGGTCCACGGAGGACACGAGCATCGCGCGCGTTCACGACGACGGCTACGTGGTCGCCGTGGGCGAGGGCAGGGCGAAGCTGACCGGCCGCTACGGCGCCCTCTCCGACACGGTGGGCGTGCAGGTCCGCTTCCAGGTTCTGGCCATCTCGATCTCCCCCATCGTCGTGCTCGGGCTGCGGCCGGACTCGACGGTGCAGCTCACCGCGACGGTGCTCGGCCCCGACGGCAACCCGGTGGACCTGCCCGTCACCTGGACGGTGCAGGACACCACGGTGGCGACGATCGACGACACCGGCCTCCTGCGCGGGCGGGCCCCCGGCAGCACCACCGTCACCGCGACGAGCGGGGGGAGGAGCGCGCAGATCCCCGTCTCCGTCGAGCAGCCGGTCGGGTCCCTGATCGTTACCCCGGGGATCTCCCAGGTCATCGTCGGCGACTCCCTCGTGCTGGTCGCCACGGCGTACGGGAGCGACGGCGTCCTGACCGGGCGGCCCGTCACCTGGACGAGCCGGGACACCGTGATCGCCACGGTGAGCGAGACGGGCGTGGTGCGTGCTCGCCGGGCGGGTACCACCTTCGTCGACGCCCGCGTGGAGAGCGCCCGCGACTCCGCGATGATCCGCGCCATCGCGACGCCGGGCATCGACCCGTCCACCTCGGTGGACTCCATCTCGGAGACCTCCGCGATCGTTCGCGGCAGCGCGACGCCGGGCAACGTCTCGACGCTCGTCGTGCTCTACTGGGGCACGAACGCGGACTCGCTCATCCACCTCTCGCCCAGCGCCGTCCAGCTCCCAGCGGATACGCTGCAGCACGCGCTCCGCCTGGCCCTGAGCGACCTGCCCGCCGGGCGCACGATCTTCTACCGGATCACGGCCTCCAATCTCGCGGGGCGCGACAGCACCGCGGTGGACAGTTTCACGACGGCGCTCGTCCCCGTCGCCACTCTCCTGGTGAGCCCCGACAGCGCACAGCTCGCCGTGGGCGACTCGCTCGCGCTGAGCGCGACCGCCTACGCGGCGGACGAGAGCGTGCTGGCCGGGCGCACGGTCACCTGGTCGAGCGCGGATACGACGGTGGCCACCGTGGGCGCGAGCGGCGTGGTGCGCGCGGTCGCCCCGGGGTCCACGACGATCCGGGCGAAGACCGGAACGGTCGGCGATTCGTCGCGGATCCACGTCATCGCGCCACCGGCTCTCTCCAGCGCCACCGCCGGGGCGACGAGCACCTCCACCGCGAAGATCACCGGCCAGTACAGCCCGGGCGGCGCGCTCACGGACGTGTGGGCTCGCTGGGGCACCAGCGCCGCCGTGCTCGCCGACTCCTCCGCCAACGTCGAAACGGCCGGAGCGGACGGGGACCAGGTCTACACCATCCTGGTGTCCGGCCTCGCGCCCGCCACCAGCTACTACTATCGCGTGGGCGCCCGGAATGCTGCCGGAGTCGACAGCACGGCCGTCCAGCTCTTCGCGACGCCCGATACCGCGCCGCCGCCGCCCGGCTCCCTCTCCGCCGTCCCGACGGGTGACGCCGTCTACCTCGCCTGGCAGGACACCAGCGCGCGGCTCACGGCCTTCCGCGTCGAGCGCAGCTCCAGCGGCTCCACGACCTGGGACTCGCTCACCACCATCGGCCCGGGATCGCTGACGTACGTCGATACCACCGACTACACCGGCGCCCACGACTATGCGTACCGCGTGCTCGCCTGCCGGACGGTCGCCTGCTCCCAGGCCTCGGACACCGTGCAGGCCTCGATCGACGGGCAGCTGCGCGCGACCCGGGTCGCGGTCGGACACGCGCACACCTGCGCCGTGCAGCTCGCCACCGGGTGGCTCTACTGCTGGGGCGCCAACGGCAACGGGCAGATCGGCACCGGCCTCGGCGCCGACGTCACCCCGCCGACCCGGATCGAGCCGGGGACTTCCTTCCTCCAGGTCGCCGCGGGCTACAACCGCACCTGCGCCCTCGCGCGGGACGGCACCACCTCCTGCTGGGGCACCTGGGGCGCCGACCCCGACTCGACCGGGACCGCCGGCACGCCCCAGGTCGTTCCCGGCGGCTACCGGTTCCAGTCGATCAGCGTGGGCTACGAGCACGCCTGCGGCGTGACCGACACCGGGGCGGCCTACTGCTGGGGCTCGAACCACTCCGGCCAGCTCGCCAGCGCGGACACCACCCTCCGCACCAGCACGCCGCAGCCGATCCCCGGCACCTACGTCTCGATCAGCGCGGGGACGGCGCACACCTGCGCCATCGGCACCGACCAGCAGGCCTACTGCTGGGGCTCGAACGGGAACGGCCAGCTCGGCATCGGCACGTCCGACGTGTACAGGACGACCCCGGCGCTCGTCGCGGGCGGGCACTCCTTCGCGAGCATCAGCGCCGGCGACCAGCACACCTGCGCCGTGGAGATGACGACCGCCAGCGCCTACTGCTGGGGCTCCAACGACCTCGGCCAGATCGGCAACGGGAGCAGCGGGAGCGCGGAGTACGCGCCGGTCGCGGTCTCGGGCGGCCACGCGTTCTCGTCCGTCTCGGCCGCCACGGGGCTCAGCTGCGGCGTGGACGCCGTCGTCGGCGCGCAGGGCCTCTGCTGGGGCACCAGCGAGGTGGGAGAGCTGGGGGCCGACAACACGGCCCTGAGCTACACGCGCTATGCCCCTGCCTCGGTCGTCGGCGGGCACGGCTTCTCGTCCGTCAGCACGGAGTTCATGCACGTCTGCGGCGTCTCGACCGACGGACGGGTCTACTGCTGGGGCGGCGACGGCGACTACCAGCTCGGGGACGGATCGACGACGAACGAGCCCTCGCCCGTGGAGGTGCTGCTCAGGATCATGTTCGGCCTCTGACGGCGCCGGGAGCGGAGTGGGTGGTACTTCAGCGGGATGCGGGAGAGACCTGTCGGGTGGAGTCCTCGAAGCCGAGGAAGCGGTCCATGCGCCAGCTGCCGTCGGTCTGGCGCGCGAGCACGGAGGCATAGCGGCCGTACTCCGTCATCCGCACCCCGCTGGAATCGCTCCAGGACTGCTCGAAGGCGCCGAACTCCGTGGCGTGGTCCGGCGCCAGGCGCCGGCTCGCGACGCTCAGTCGCAGCTCCATGTCCCTCAGCGACGCCCAGTTGCTCCGCGCCATCGCCGCCAACCCGGCCGTCCCCCGAACCGTGTTGAACGCCGGCCACTCGAAGACGGCCGTGTCGGTGAAGAGGGCCGCGTAGGCCTCGGGGTCGTGGTCCCGGTAGGCCCGGGCGATGCGCGCGTTCAGCGAGTCGAGGCCCGCGTTCGCCTGCGCGGTGGAGGACTGGCCCGGCGGCGAGCAGGCGAGGGCGAGGAGGCACAGCGACACGAGGAACCGCTTCATGGATCTGCTCCGGGCGGGAAGGTCGGCCTGTCGTCCCTCGGGGTCGGGGCGCGGGGCGGCACCGCAACCGGACCGGGGCTCCGGAGTCGCGTCCCTGCGCCGACGTCGAGATTACGGCGAGCACCCGCTCCGCTGCAAGCCGCCGGAAGTCACGGCTCGCACGAAGAAACCTCCCCCCCGGGCGGCAGGCGCCCGAGGGGGGTTCTCTGCTTCACCCCGCCCGCTGGACGGCGAGCGGGGCGTCCGGGTCGGGGCGAAGCCGTTCCGGCGGCGGCTCTTTCGGAGCCGAGGCGGCTTCGGCCTCATGCCGCCGGTGGCGCCGCCGGCGGAGGTGGATCGCCGTCCCGCGCCAGCCGCACCAGCGACAGTAGCGCCTGCTCCACCAGTCGAACCGGCCCAGGACGTAGCGGCGCCCGCCACGGCGGGCCGTCCGCTCGCCGCAATCAGGACAGGCCTTGCTGAACGTCAGTGGCATGGGCTCTCTCGCATCCGGTGCGCCCCGCGCTCGCGGACGGTCTCAGCCGTCCAGCGCCGCCGTCGCCCGCACCCTCGACCTCGTCGAGGGAGGCTCCAGCGTGCGTCTGGCCTCCGTTCGGGCCGCCATCTCCAGGAGCCGCAGGAATTCGCGGGTGCGCCGCGGACGCGTGTACGCATGGTACAATCCGGCGAGCACTTCCCGGATCAGGACGATTATCGAGACGGCGGCCGCCGAGCCTCCGGCGAGGCAGACACCGGCGAGGAGCGAGTGTTCCATATGTAGAAAGCGAAGGGCTGACGCTGGTAGTTTTGCGAACGACTCTCTGCTGCAGGATGGATACCAACCCCGCGGATGGCCGTCCGCCCCCGCTCCGTCGGCCCTCCCGGACAGCACGAAGCGCCGGAGCGAGGAGCCCCGGCGCTTCGTGCTGTCCGGTATACAGACGGATTCCTCAGTGGCGTGATCGCAGCCGCGCGGCCGCGCGCTCCAGCGCGTCGGCCAGCTCCCGTGCCGGCTCCGGGTCGACCGCGTCGACCGCGTCGGCCGCGCGCTCGGCGAGCACGGCGAGCGCCGGGGCCATCCGCGAGAGGTAGTGCGCGGCCTGGCGCGGGGAGAGCTCGGAGAGCGACTGCCGGATGTTGATCTGGAACCCGCGCCCCCCCGCCCCGCCCTCCTGTCTGCGCGCCTTCCGCCGCTCGATCAGCGCCTGCGCGGCGGCACTGTCGCCCGCGCGCTTCAGCTCGTGGAGGAGACGCTCGCTGCCCGCTTCCGGTCCCGTGTCCGCGTCGCGCGCGACCCGCAGCAGCGCCGCGAGCGAGAGCCGACCCATGCGCCGGTGGTCGGGCTCCCCGCCCCTCACCGCGCCCGCCCCCGCCAGGACGGCCGGCGTGAGCGCGTCGGCGGCGCGCAGGTACTCGCCGATCGTCTGGAACTTCTTCCCCACGCTCTCCGCCACGTCGCGTACGGTGGCGGGCGCGCCGCGGCGGCGCAGCGAGTCGCGCCGCTGCCGCCACGCGAGCGCCCACTCCCACGCGGAGAGGTCGGTGCGATCGAGGTTCTCGCTCAGCACCATCGCCTCGGCGCGCTCGTCGTCGACCTCGTCGACCTTGATCGGCACCAGCCAGTGGCCCTCCGCGTCCCGCTCCAGCACGCCGTCGGCCTCGCCGCGCTCGATCAACCGCGCGACCGCCCGCAGGCGCATCTCCCCCGGGATCAGCTGTACCCACCCCGGCTTCTCGGGGTGCGGCCGCCCGCGCGGCTCGTGGATCAGCCCGTTCGCGCGGATGCTCTCCGCCAGTTCCTCGATCTCCCGCTCGGGAAAGACCCGCCGCACCTGGAAGGGCGACGCCTCGACGCGGTCGAGGCGCACCTGCTGGATCCGCCCTTCCCCGCTCCGCCCGTCCCGGCGCGCGTCGTAGCTGAGGACGTTCTCGTCCAGCCGGATCGCCGGCGCCTCCGCGGCTCGGGCACTGCCCAGGCGCCGCGTCATGCCACACCTCGCGCGGCGCCCGGCGCCGCCGTCTGCCGCTCCAGGCGCAGGCGCCCGAGCACCTCGGCGGCCACCTCGCAGTACGCGTACGCGCTGCGGCTGCGCGGCGCCGAGACCGTCACGGGTACCTCGAAGAGCGCGGCCTCCCCGGCCGGCATCTCGTATGGCACCACCGGTTCCATCCGCGCCTGCGGATAGTGCTCGTCCACCTGCTCCCGCATCCAGCGGAAGAGGTTCGATTGCAGGTGCGCCAGCGTGAGGAGGATGCGCACGGCGGGCGGCTCGGGCTGCAGCCGCGCGAGCGTGAGCACGTCGTGCGCGCGCTCCAGGCTCTCCTTGCCCGGCATCGCCGGGATGATCACCAGTGCCGCCTCGCGCAGCGCCGCCGTGGTGATCGGCCCCAGCGCCGGCGGCGTGTCCACCACCACCAGGTCCGCGTCGAGCGCGGCCGCGCGCGCCAGGTGGCGGCGCGCCGTCTCCACGTCCACGGCTTCCAGCGAGCGGCCGCCGCGCAGTAGCTGCAGGTCCATCTCCGGCTCGCCGTCGTAGCGCACGCGCACCGGCTCCGCCGCGAGCGGATCCGCCACGCGCGCGAAGCCCGACCGGCTCGTGAGATCGGCCTGCGGGTCGCCGTCCACCATCACCACCCGCACGCCGGCCTTGGCGATGACGTGCGCGACCGCGGCGACCGACGCCGTCTTGAGCGTGCCACCCTTGGCACCGATGAACGCGAGAATCCTGGCCATGTGTGTCGTCTGGAGTTGCCGGAGAGTATACCGCGGGGCTCGCGCGGGCTACAAAGGTGGCCCCCCGCGTATACGCGCGCAAGCCCCGGAGGCTTATCGGCTATCGGCTATCGGTAAACCGATAGCCGATAGCTGATAGCCGGTGCCCGTCTGTATACCGGACGGAGAACCCGGAGCCCGCTTACGGCCGGATCTCGATGCGGAGCGCGCCGTAGCGGAGCGTCTGCCCGCCGTCGGGCGCCGTCTCGATCGTCACGGGGCCCAGGTGGAGGCGGCTCGAGCCGTCGGGCGACGACTCCAGCGCCAGCGCCGTACCGGCTGGGAGGTGGAGGGGATACGAGCCGAAGGCGAGTGACGGCGCGGCGGATGGGGCAGGGGAGGGAGCCGCGGACGGCCCGCCCGGGGCCGCGCCCGCTCGGGGTTCGGGGCTCGCGAACGCCGCGGCGGTGATCCGGGTGCGCAGCCGGCGGCCGGGAGCGCGCTCGATCAGACCCGCCGAGCCGAGAGCGGAGAGGGCGGTGGAGACGGCCGTCCGGCCGTAGGAGACGCTCTCGACGAGCGCCGGCAGACTGCCCTCGACCCAGGTGCTGCCGGCGTCGCCGGGCCGGGCGAGGCGCGCGATCTCACGCAGGACCGCGAGCGCCGGTGCGAGCGCCGCTCCGGAGCCGCCGAGCACCGCGCGCACCCGCTCCCAGCGCAGCCGGGCGACGCAGGGGAGCTCTCCCAGGATGTCGGGGTCCAGCCGGAGCCCCTCCTCCTCCCGCCCCAGCGTTCCAGCCTCGGCGAGCGCATCCATCCCCAGCACCACCTCCGCGTGAAGGAGCCCGGTCCGCTCCATCAGCTCTCCCTCGGTGAGGGGCAGCGCCTCGCCCCATCGCGGCCCGTTGGGGCCGGGCGCGCGCTGCTGCACGAGCTCCCCGATGGCGCTCGCCACCGCCTCCGCCGCCCGGGTGCGCAACGGGTCGGAACCCCGCTGGCCGGCACCCACCGCCCCGCGCACCAGCACCGGGCTCGGCACGCGGTCGCTCCCCGCGTGGAGCGGAAGCACGAGCGTGGGCCGGGGCCCCGGCGCGATGGACGATTCGGAGAGGGGTCTCTGCATCACGGGTTCGTCGGGTGCTCCTTCACGCTCCGAGAGGCTGATGGGAGGGGTGCATCGTCCGGCGCCGCGCCTGCTGTACGACGTCGGGTACTCCTTCACACCGACCGCGTTCCATCCGCGAGCAAAGCGCGTTCCGGGGTCGGTAGCATAGACCGATCTCCTCGCGAATGCAAGGATTCCACCCCCTCCCGCTCACGCGTATCGTTCGCGCTCCGCTCGCGGTCGATCCGTGACCGGTTCGCCCGTGAAGAAGTACCCGACGAAGGCTCCACACGGACCTATCCGCCCGGACTTCCGGCGCTCCTGCGAGTCTCCTCGCGTCACCTCCCGCCCGTGGCGCCACGAAACGTTCGCGAACCGGTCGGCATGCGCGCCGGACGTCGGTATCCGGCAGGAGCGACCGGCCGTCGGGGTGAAGGAGTACCCGACGACGACGTGCACCCGTACGCAACGTCGGAGCGCACGAGCACGTGACGGCGGGAGGGGAGAAAGCGAGATCCCGGGCCGTGAACGGCTGCCCGGGATCCTCTCCGTAGAGTAGTGTTCGTCTTGTTCTATGGACAGACGGACTCAACCGGACGGGGGCCTCGCGATGTGGAGGTCGAGGCGAACGGGGCGGCCGAGCGCGTCGGAAAGGGCGGTTTCGAGGCGCGCGCCGTACCGTTCGGAAATCCACTCGCGGGCGAAGGAGTTGGGTACGGCGACGACGACGTGGTCCCCGGCGATCTCCTGCATCCACGTCTCGCGGAACCAGGTGGTGAAGATCATCGGGGCGAGCTCCGGGCGGATCTGCGCGAGCGCGGTGCCCCAGGGATCGTCCGGAAGGGCGAAGTCCGGCGCCGACGGGGTGACGGGCTCGGGCGGGGTCGGCAGGAGCGTGGTGGGCGGGGCGGGGGACTCGGGCTGCTCGCGCAGGCTGGCGAGCTCGAAGCGGTCCGCGCGGCGGCGGGCCCACCGCTCGTACTCGGGCTCCTTGAATTCCCAGCCCTGCTCGAGCGCGGAGCCGATCCAGGAGTGCCACGCGACGATCGGCTTGCCCTTGGCGTCGAGACCCTGCTTCTCGGTCCGCACGTAGTGGACGCGCTGGAGCACCTCCTGCACGCGCATCCCGTGGCGTCGCAGCAGCGCCCGCGCCTCGCCGGCGGGGATCTGGTACTGCCCGAGCTGGCTGATGAGCACCCGGGTGCGCACCGGATCGAGCGCGCCGATGCCCCGCGCGGCCGCGGCGTCGCAGACCACCCGGCCAGGCATCAGGTCCACCCGGTAGACACCCCGGCGGATCGAAGCGACCTCGAACTGGTCGACCACGCCGTAGCCCTGCAGCTCCTTCAGCGCCGCGCGGAAGCGGTTCGCCACGTCGGCCGGCCGTTCGGACGTCTGCGCGCCGAGCACCTCCAGCCAGCTCGAGAGGATCTCCGAATGCCGCGCCGGGCGCCATCCCTGCGCGACCGCGAGCACCAGGCGCAGGTAGATGCCCTTCGCCACGGCGCTCCGCAGCGAGTTGTGCACTTCCAGGTCGATCCACGCGGCGATGCCGGTCTCCGTCTGCCCGAGCCAGATCGGGTTGATGCGCAGGAGGTGGATGACGTCGGTCGAGTCGTTCGCGCGCACCTCGCTCTCGACGTCGTACTCGAGGATCCAGTGCGTCACGTCGCGCTCACGCCGCCGCGGCCGGCCCGTGCCTGGCGCGGGCGCCGTCTCTCCGGAGCGCACCTGCTCCACCTCGCGCTCGAAGACCATCTCCATGTTCGTCTGCACGGTGGTGTTCGCCCACCGGCCCAGCGCGCGCTTGACGGCGTTCACCTTCCCCCCCGTCACCCGCATCTCCGAGCCCGGGCGCGAGGCGAGCAGGATCGCGCGGTAGGAGACGTCCTGGAAGGTGCCGTCGGGGGCGACGACGCCCTGATCCACCAGGCTCCCGAGTCCGAGCAGGTAATCGAGGTCGTAGATGTTCGGCAGCCCCAGGAGCGGACTGCCGCTGACGCGCGCCTCGAAGCGGCTCCCGTCCGGATAGGCGATCACGTTGCGCTGGAAGGCGTGCGCCGGGTTCGCCACCAGCCCGTGCTCGTCGGTGGCGTAGGAGGTCTCCAGCGGCAGCCGGATGCAGCTCAGCAGGTAGAGCGGCCCCGGGACCGGCGTCTGGACCAGGTGGTCGGGCGCGAAGAGCGCGTCCGGGCTGTCCATCCGGACACGGGGAAAGTGCAGGGCGGTCGAGCGCCCCGGACGGGGATCGTTCGGCATCGGGCTCGGGTGCGTGTCCGGTATACAGACTGAGCGGATGAAGGACGAAAAGCTATCAGCTATCGGATATCAGACAGGTAGTTGCTGATAGCCGATAGCTGATAGCTGATAGCCGGGGTGGAAGGGCAGGGCAGGGCCCTACTCGTCCAGGATCTCGCGCACGATCCGACCCAGCTCCTGCAGGTCCACCGGCTTCTCGACGAAAGTGATCTGCGCCTCGTCCTCCATGAGCTGGAAAGCGCCCTCCATGTCGGCGTACCCGGAGCAGAGGATGACCTTGATCTCCGGGTAGATCTCGCGGATCCGCCAGACGAGCTCCCGCCCGCCCATCCCGGGCATCACGATGTCCGAGATCAGCAGATCGATGGGGGCTCCGTGCGACTGGGCCACGGCGAGCCCCTCCTTGCCATCCGTGGCGGTCAGCACCGTGTACCCCTGACGCTGGAGCGAGCGCGTGAGGATGGAGGCGAGCTGCGGCTCATCCTCGACGACGAGAACGACCTCGGAGACTGCGTTCATCGGGAATCGCGGGGGTGCTCTGGCAAACTGAATCGGGCCGGGGATGTCCCCGGCCCCGAGAATAGCGGGGTGGCACGACGCGAATCACAGATCGTCCGGCGCGGCGGTAGTGCGGACATTCGCTTGATCTTACCCACGCGCTGGTGCGGGGGCAAGCGCCTCACGCACCGGTGGCCGCCGACTGCGCGATCCAGTCGAAGGTGTTTCGCAACCCTGTCCTCAGGTCGGTTCGCGGCTCCCAGCCGAACGAGCGGAGCTTGGCCGTGTCGAGGCTCGAGTGCATCAGCTCGCCGGGGCGCGCCGGCGCGTGCTCCACCGGGACCCGCCGCCCGGATGCGTCCATGAGGATGGCCGCGAGCTCGTTGACGCTCGTCTCCAGGCCGGTTCCCACGTTGAAGCCGCGGTCGTCCAGAGTGCGCGCGGGCGCCAGCTCGGCGTCGCTGAGACGGAGGTTGGCCGCGACGACGTCGCCGACGTAGACGTAGTCGCGCGTCTGCTCGCCATCGCCGAAGACCCGCAGCGGCTGCCCCTCGAGGAGGTGTGTGGAGAAGATCGCCACCACGCCGGCCTCGCCGTGCGGGTCCTGCCGCGGCCCGTAGACGTTGGAGTAGCGCAGCGCCACGTACTCCAGGCCGTGCACGCGGTGGTAGTAGTAGAGGTACTGCTCGCCGGCGAGCTTCGTCACCCCGTACGGGCTGCTGGGGAGCTTCGGCATGGTCTCCGGCGTGGGCCGCACCTCCGGCTCGCCGTAGACGACGCCGCCGGAGGAGACGTAGACGACGCGCTCCACGCCCGTCTCGCGCGCCGCTTCGAGCAGGTTCAGCAGCCCGTCGACGTTGACGCTCGCGTCGAAGCGCGGGTCGGCCACGGAGACGCGCACGTCCATCTGGGCCGCGTGGTGGTTGATGATCGCCGGCTTCCACTCGCGGATGAGCGCGGCGGTGGCGTCGTCGCGGATGTCGAGCTGCACGAACTCCGCGCCCTCGGGCAGGTTGGAGACGCGGCCGTGAACCAGGCTGTCCACCACGAGCACCTCGTCTCCCCGCGCGAGGTACGCGCCGGCGACGTGCGAGCCGATGAAGCCGGCGCCGCCGGTAACCAGAACTCGAGCCATGAAAGAATCCAGGTAGAGGTTCGTTGGGAGCCCTCGCGAGAGGACCCTCTCACTGCGCCGACCGCGCCCGGATCAGGGCGCAGATCGACTCCTTGTCGAGCGGCTGCGCGAAGAGGTAGCCCTGGCCGTACTCGCACCCCAGCTGCTGCAGGACCCCGAGCTGGTGCAGGGTGCTGATGCCCTCCGCGATCGTCGCCACGCCCACGCCGTGGGCGACGCTGAGCAGCGTCCGCACCACGCGGGTCGGCCGCAGTGCGCGCAGCGCGGCCGGGGGCGTCGTCTCGTCGATCTCCGTCACGAACGACCGGTCGATCTTCATCGCCTCGATCGGTACCTCGTGGAGGTGCCCGAGCGGTGAGGCACCGGTTCCGAAGTCGTCCATGTGGATGCGGACGCCCTCGGCGGAGAGCTCCTCGACCACGTTCCAGCCCGCGCCGGAGCTCTCCGAGAGGGTGCTCTCGGAGAATTCCAGCTTCAGTGAATGGGCCGCGAGCCCGGAGGTGCGCAGGATCTCCTGCACCTGCCGAGCGAAGTCCGGCTGCATCAGCTGCTTCCCCGACACGTTCACCGCGACCCACTCGGGCGCGCCCTCCGCGAACTCCCTCTGCCACTGCTTCAGCTGCCCGCACGCCTGCTCCAGCACCCATCGCCCGATCGGGATGATGAGCCCCGTCTCCTCGGCGAGCGGCAGGAAGGCGTCCGGCTGGACGAGGCCGCGTTCGGGGTGGTCCCAGCGCAGCAGTGCCTCCACGCCGATCATGTGCTGCGAGGCGAGCGAGACGATCGGCTGGTAATAGAGCCGGAACTCGCCCTCGTCCAGGGCCCGCCGCAATTCGTTCTCGTCGTGGAGACGCTCCTCGACCTCCGCCTGCATCTTCCGGTCGAAGATCTCGTAGGAGCCCCGCCCCCTGGCCTTCGCGCGGTACATCGCGGTGTCGGCGTTGCGCAGGAGCTCCTCCGCGCTCGCCTCGCCGCGGTCGCTGTAGGCGATCCCGATGCTCGCCGAGGCGGAGACCTGGTGGCCCTCGAGCTCGAGCGGCGCCGCCAGCTCCTCCTGGATCCGGCGCGCCACGCGCGTGACGTCCGCCGTATCGTCGATGCCCTCGATGAGCACCGCGAATTCGTCGCCTCCGAAGCGAGCGATCGTGTCCTCCGGACGCAGGCACGTCTGCAGGCGCCTTGCGACGGTGGTCAGCAGCTCGTCGCCGGCCGGGTGGCCGAGGCCGTCGTTGACGGCCTTCAGCCGGTCCAGGTCGAGGAAGAGCACGGCGAACTGGTGCTCGGGGTGCCGGCGCGCCCGCGCGATCGCGTTCGAGAGCCGCTCGATCATGAGCGCGCGGTTCGGCAGCCCCGTCAGCGAGTCGTGGAAGGCCGACTCGCGCAGCGCGTCCTCGCTGAGCTTGCGCGCCGTGATGTCGGTCAGCGAGTAGAGCACGCCGCGTACCGCGCCCCCCGCGCCCCGGAAGGGGCCGGCGCACACCTCGACCCAGATGCGGTCGCCGTCCTTCCGGTTGATGGGGATCTCGAAGCTCTGCTTCGCGCCCGACAGGTGCCGGTGGAACTGCTCCTCCAGCGGCCGGCCCTCCGCGGGGTCGATCAGGTGCTCGCACAGCCCGTGGGAGATGAGCTCCGAGGGGAGGAAGCCGGTGAGCTGCTGCATCGCGGCGTTGGCGTAGCGCACCACGTAGCGCGGGTCGCAGACGAGCACGCCCTCGGGGAGCGACTCCACGATGGAGCGGAAGCCCGCGGCGGTCTCCTTCGCGACGCTCTCCGGCGCGGTCGTCTCCGGCGCGCTCGCGGGCGCCGCCGCCTCCGTCGCTTCCGCGCCGGAGAGCGAGGTGGCCAGCCGCCGGATGCTCGCGGAGATCCGCTCACCCTCGCTCAGGATGGAGCCCAGCGCGGTCTCGAGTGCCTCGTCGCGCCGGCCTCCCTCGCGCAGCAGCTGCGCCTGGCCCACGATCACCGCCAGCGGGTTGTTGACCTCGTGCTGGATGGTGTGGACGATGTGGTCGATGAGAGCGTCCGGGCGCTCCGCGACCGTCGCCGCGGCCTCCGTCTCGGCGGTGCTGGCGAGAGCACCGAGGAAGCGGACGCCGCCCGGCGTGCGGGTGGGGATCGCGCGCAGGATCGCCGGGCGCTCTCCGCCATCCGGAAGCTGGACGTGGACGGCCACGCCCACCGCCTCCTCCGCGCGCGCCGCGCCGTGCAGCGCGTTCAGCAGCCGTTCGCGCTCCTCCTCTCGCACGTTCGTCGACCAGGCGCGCAGCGTGGCGCCGAAGGCCTCCGGCGCGGAGTCGAAGACGTCCCGGAGGGAATCGCCCCAGACGACGGAGTCCGAGCGCGGGTCCCACTCGAAGGCGACCAGCCCCCAGACGGCCGCCACCGCTTCGTAGCGCTCCTGCGAGGCGCGCAGCAGCGTCTCCCTGCGCCACGACTCCAGCAGCGCCTGGCTGGACCGGGCGGCGGCGAAGCGGTGCACGTTCTCGACGGCGGAGCCGACGGCGTCGGCGAGCACCCGCGCCACGGCGAGATCCGCCTCGCCGAAGGGAGCGGCGCCGGCGCGAGAGCGCGCGACGAGCAGCGAGCCGATCGCGCCGTCGCGGCCGGGGAGCGGCACGGCGAGCGCGGGCGCGGGCGGCAGGTGTCGCTCCTGTGCCCGGTAGGCGCGCAGATCCGTCGCCAGCGAGACGCTCACCTGCAACGCGTTCGTGGACCACGCGCGGCCCTCCAGGCTCCCCTCGACGGGGAGCAGGTCGCCCACCTGGTCCACGAACGCGCCCGTCGCGGAGCGCACCTCGAGGGCGGCGGCGTCGGCATCGTACAGGCAGAGGGCGGCGGCGTCCGCCCCGAGCAGCACGGACGCCTGCTCCGGGACGGCGCGCAGGAGCGCGTCCACGTCCGCCGGCCGGGCGAGCGCACTCGAGATGCGCCGCAGCGCCGAGAGCAGCACGAGCGCCCGCTCCGCGGGGATCGACCCCAGCGGCACGTCCGCCCCGCGGGGCGTACCGGGCTCGGAAGCCCGGGGGCGCTCAGGAAAGTGCTCGGAAGACATTCGTATGCGGGATCGGGAATGCTCGGCCACCGGGGCGGAGAGCTCACGGCCTCGTGGTTTCACCTCTACGCGGATCTCCGGGGTTCTCCGCGTTCCAGCAGCTCCCTCGCGAAGGAGGCACCCGGGAGTCCGGCGGCGCGGGCGCGCGCGAAGGCGGCGACGACCTGGGGATCGAAGACGGTGCCGGCGCCGCGTTGCAGCTCCGCCGCCGCGACCTCCGCGGCGCGGCGCGGGCGGTACGGTCGGTCGGCCACCATCGCATTGAAGCTGTCGACGACCGCGAGGATCCGCGCCTCCAGGGGGATCTCCTCCCCGTGCAGTCCGTCGGGGTAGCCCTTGCCGTTCCAGCGCTCGTGGTGATGGCGGACGATCGGGGCCGCCGCGCGCAGGCGCTCGCTCCGGTCCAGGATCCGCGCGCCGGTCTCCGGGTGGCGCTTCACGAGCTCGTACTCGTCGCGCGTCAGCGGCCCAGGCTTGCTCAGGATCCGCTCGGGAACGCCGAGCTTCCCGATGTCGTGCAGGACTCCGGCGAGCCACAGCCGCTCGAGCTGGTCCGCGTCGACGCCCAGCTCCGCTCCCACCGCCAGCGCCTGGCGCGCCAGGCGCTCCAGGTGGCCCGCGGCGTAGCCGTCGCGGATCTCGATCGCGCTCGCCACGGTCCACAGCGCGTCCAGGCAGAGCTCGAGGAGCGCGTCTCCGTCGCGTTCCTGCGGCCGCTCCTCCGCCATCCGCCGGTAGGCCGCGTTCTCCTGCAACAGCCTCCGCCGCTCCAGCGAGCGGGTCACGGCGAAGCGGACCCTCTGCAGGCTGAAGGGCTTCTCGATGTAGTCGTCCGCGCGCGGACTCGGCGCTTCCATCGCCTGCTCCACCCCGCTGAGCCCCGAGAGGATCACGAATCCGACCGCGGGGTCGCGCTCCCTCGCCCGGCGCAGCAGCTCCGTGCCGTTGATCCCCGGCATCAGCAGGTCCGAGAGGATCGCGTCCGGAGCGTCGGCCTCCAGCACGCGCAGCGCGTCCTCCCCGCTCGCCGCGAGCGAGAGCCGGTATGAGTCACCGAGTGCGCGGGAGAGGATGAGCCGGATGCTCTCCTCGTCGTCCACGACCAGGACGTGGGCGGGTGCCGTGTCGTTCGCGGAAATGGGATCGGTTGGAAGAGGAAGTTTATCCACCATCGTTCGGAAACGGAGCCGGGAGACGGATGGGGAAGATACGCCACCCCGCGCCCATCTCGAAATGGCCTCCGCACAGCTGCGCGCGGAGCGTCGTACCGGTCGCTCACCGGCCGCGCCGCGCGAGGCCCTCCGTCCATATCCGTGCCAGGGACGCCGCCTCGACCCCCCTCGGGCGCGGGAACCCACGGGAGAGCCTGCGCCCTCTCCGCCTCCGGGCGAATCGGCGCGACGCCGGCCGATCTCCCCGGCGCCGCGGATTTGCCGCATGCGCGCATCAGGTGGCGTGTGCGCGCCACGCCGCCGCTCAACCCGGGCCGGCCCGGTGCCGAAGCTCTCTACGGATGGAGCCGGCGCGGCGGAGAATACGTTTGCGGGGGACGATGAGCGAAGCTCGGGGGGTGCAGCCGACACCAGCGGACGCGGACCGGACACGGGCCCGGCTCAGCGCCGCCGTGCTCGTCTACTGCGTCGGGGTGATCCTCTTCATCACGCTCGTTCCCTTCCGGTTCGAGGATTCCCCCACCCGCGCCGTCCTCTTCACCGGGGAGCTGAGGGACGTCGTGGCGAACCTGGCGCTCTTCCTTCCCATCGGCTTCCTGTACCCGCTCTCGCGACCCGGGCCCGCGCGTCGGCGCGCCGTGGAGGTGGTGCTCCTGTCGTGCGTTCTCAGCATGACGATCGAGACCGCCCAGCTCTTCGAGCACGAGCGCTACTCGTCGGTGCTGGACGTGCTCACCAACACCGTCGGGGCGGCCGCGGGCGCCGCGGCCCTGGAGTGGGTTCGTGCCCGTCTGGCGCGCAGCACGATCTTCCCCGGCCGGCTCTCCCTCGAGCTGCCGTTGATGGGCCTGCTCTACCTGCTGCTGCCCCTGCTCTGGCTCTCGGCGCTGAGCGCGGGCACCGAGCTGCCCCGGATGCTCCTCCCGGTGCTCGTCTGCTGCGTCGGCGTGCGGCTCTGGGGAGTGCTCTACGACCATCACTTCGGGCCGATCGCCGGCGTCTCGCCCGGCACCATGCGCTGGATCGTCGCCGCGTGGACCCTCGCCGGCCTGGCCCCCGCACTGATGGTCTACCCGTGGACGGCGCTGACGCTCCCGCTCCTCGCCGCGGTCGCGATCCGGCCGGCCGAGCGCGCGAGCGTCTCCGGCGAGCGACGCTTCGAGGCGGTGGCCCTCCGGGCCGCGCTGCCGGCTCTCCTCGCGTATCTCGTCGTGCTGCTCGCGCTCCCGCTCGTCGGCCCGCGCGGCGCTCCGACCTTTCACTGGGGCTTCCCTACCAGCCACTTCTCCGTGACGCCGCTGCAGCAGCTCCGGTTCCTCCAGGCTTTCGCGGCTGTCGGTGTCCTCGGGTACGTTCTGGCGGAGGTCCGCGGCAGAAGCGAGCTCCCCTTCCGTCGTGTGGTGGGAGCGCTCGCCCTCGCCGCGTCGCTCTTCGCCCTGCCGTTCGAGCTCGTGCGGGCTGCGGTGCCCGGGCTCGGCTTCAGCGCCGCCGAGGCCCTGCTGCTGCTCGCCGCCGGACCGTACGGCGGCTGGATCTATCACCTTCAGCGGGCTCACGTCCGCGCATCGGCTCCGGCAGCGGAGCCGGTGCGGAAACCGCGCGAAGCCGGTCTCGGCGGCGCGCCCGCGGGACTGCCGGTGCTCGGCGGGGAACTGGTGTAAGTCTCGCGGATTCCGTAAATTACTCGCCCGCGCCCTGGTGTGCCGGGCCCTTCTCTCGGACCCCTTATCGCCTCCGCGCTCGTCTCTCTTTCCATGCCCGATCGCAGCCGTTACGTCCGAAAAACTCCCGTACGCCGCTCCGTCGAGCGGGCGTCGTCGCCGAACCCCTCCGGGAGCGAGGAGCAACTCCGCGCGATCGCCGCGCACGTCCGCGACGCCGCCTGGATCACCAGCCCGGACGGTCGGGAAGTCCTCTACGTCAACCCCGCGGGCGAGGCTCTGTGGGGCCATTCCGCCGAGGAGCTCCTCGCGCGACCCGGGCTCTGGATGCAGTCCCTCGGTGCGGTCGATCGCGCAGCGGTGAGCGAGGCCTTCCCGCCGCCCGCGGGTGCGGAGCCCCCCACGCTTCGCTATCGGGTCGATCGGCCGGACGGCTCGCCGCGCTGGGTCGAGCACCGGCTCCTCCCCCTGCGCGCCGCGAACGGCCGGGTGCAGCGCGTCCTCAGCATCGCCGAGGACGTCACCGCGCTGCGGAGCGCTCACGAGGCGCTGGTCGAGAGCGAGGAGCGTTTCCGCCTCGCGGCCCGCGCCACCAACGACGTCGTCTGGGAGCGCGACCTCTGCACCGGCGAGGTCGCGTGGAACGAGGCGGCCGGGGTCGCGCTCGGCCATCCGCAGCGCGCCGCGGATTTCACCGCCGACTGGTGGACGCGCAACCTGCACCCCGAGGACCGGGAGCGCGTGCTGTCGAGCCTTCGCGCGGCCGTCGAGGGCACGGGACAGTTCTGGACCGAGGAGTACCAGTTCCGGCGCGCGGACGGCTCGTACGCCACGGTGCTCGATCGGGGCTTCGTCGCCCGCGCCGAGGACGGCCGGCCCGTGCGCATGGTCGGAGCCATGGCGAACGTCACGGACTACAAGCGGCTCGAGGAGCAGCTCCACCTCTCGCAGCGCATGGAGGCCGTCGGCCGCCTCGCGGGCGGCATCGCGCACGACTTCAACAACATCCTGATGGTGATCGAGGGCTCCACCGACCTGCTCCTGGACGGCCTCTCCGAGTCCGACCCGGTCTGCGCCGACCTGAAGGAGATCCGCAAGGCCGCCGAGCGCGCGACCTCGCTCACCCGGCAGCTCCTCGCCTTCGGGCGCCGTCAGGTGCTCCGCCCCAAGGTGGTGGACCTGAACGCGAGCGTCGCGGAGATCCAGCGGATGCTGGAGCGGATCCTGGGAGAGGACCTCACGCTCGTCACCGACCTCGCCCCCGACCTGGGCCGCGTCGAGGTCGACCCGGGGCAGTTCGAGCAGGTCCTGCTCAACCTGGCCGTCAACGCCCGCGACGCCATGCCCAAGGGCGGCGTGCTCACCGTCGAGACCCGCGACGTGGTGCTGACCGAGAAGGACACGCGTCGCTTCGCCTACCGCGTAGATCCCGGTCCTTACGTACGCGTGCGCGTCTCCGATACCGGCGACGGCATCGGAGAGGAGACGCTCGCCCACATCTTCGAGCCCTTCTTCACCACCAAGGAGCAGGGGAAGGGCACGGGCCTGGGCCTCAGCACGGTGTACGGGATCGTCAAGCAGAGCGGCGGTTACATCTGGGCGGAGAGCACGGAAGGGGAGGGCAGCACCTTCGACGTCTACCTGCCTTCACTCGGGTCGGTCCCGCTTCCAGCACCGGCGTCGAGCAAGCGCGGCGCCCGCGCGCCACTGCGCCAGAGGATCGGGACGATCCTGCTCGTCGAGGACGAGGACGTGGTCCGCTCCATCGCGCGCCGCATCCTGGTGCGCAGCGGCTACGCCGTCCTGGAGGCGGCGAACGGGCCCGCGGCGCTACGTCTCTGCGAGGAGCGGGGGGGAGAGATCGACCTGCTGATCACGGACGTCGTGATGCCGCAGATGAGCGGGCGGGAGCTGGCCGACCACGTCACGGAGCGCTTTCCGGGAGTGCGGGTGCTCTACATGTCGGGCCACATCGACGACCTCGTGGTCCGCCACGGCGTCCAGCACGCGTCCAACGGCTTCATCCAGAAGCCGTTCCCGCCGGAGGTCCTCCTGCGACGCGTCGACGAGGCACTCCTGAAGAAGAAACGGCAGCGGCTGGCGGCGAACGGCTAACGGCTGCCGCTCACCCCCGCGAGCTCTGCTTCCGGGCGTACATCCGCTCGTCGGCTTCGGCGAGCAGGTCCTGGAGCGCCATCGGCTGGTCGGGGTCGAAGTAGGCCGTGCCCACGCTCAGGGAGAGCGGGTAGGGAGCCGCCGAGGTGGCGCGCTGCTCCTCGAGGATGGCCTGGAGCCGGTCGGTGAGCAGCTCGGAGCGGTTCTCGTCCGTCTCGATCGCCAGCACCGCGAACTCGTCGCCGCCGAGCCGGCCGATCAGGTCCGTGCTCCGGAAGCAGGTCCGCAGCAGCGCGGCCGCTTCCTGCAGCGTCGCGTCGCCGGCCTCGTGCCCGAGCTCGTCGTTGATCGTCTTCAGCAGGTCCACGTCGGCGTAGATGAGCACCGCGCCGCGGCGATTCCGCAGCGAGAGGTTGAGCTGGTGCTCGGCCATGTGCAGGAAGCCGCGGCGGTTGTACGCGCCGGTGAGCTCGTCCTCGTAGGCCAGCGTGCGCAGGAGCTCCTCGGCGCGCTTGCGGTGCGTCAGGTCGGTGAGCATGCCGATGACCACCGGCGCCGGGTATCCCGGCAGGTCGGCAAGGTGCGCGTCGTGTTGGATCCACAGCGTACGGCCGTCCTTGGCGCTGATGCGGTACTCGGAGATCAGCGCTGCCCCCATCGTCGAGAGCCGCGACTGCTCGTTCAGCACCCGGCCCGCGTCGTCCGGGTGGATCTGGTTGAACCAGTCGTGCGGGTTCTCGATCCACTCTCCTGGCGCGAAGCCGAGCAGTGATTCGAGCTGCGGGCTCACGTAGAGGATGGGGCCGGGCAGAGGAGACTCCGCCACGTAGGCTACGCCCGGGAGGTGGTCGAGGAGCTGTAACAGCGCTTCGTGTGGAAGTCGATCGGGCATGCGCGGGGCGGGGAAGGGTGCGCCAGCGTCGACGCGGGCCGGCAACGCCCGAAAGTATCGGCCCCGCGGATGCCCGTCAATATCGCCACGATCCCATCCCCGGGCCCGCCGGCCGGGGGCCGCTCGGAAGCCGCCCGCGCCGAATCAAGTTTATCTCGTTTCTTGCCGAGCCTCCCCGGGAGCGGGCGCGCACGGGCGAGCCCGCCGGGCTCGACGGGCTCGGGCCGATTTCTCCAGCTCTTCGCCACATGCTGCAACGTGCGGTGCCGTTCCCCCTGTTGATTCCCGCCGACGCGGCGTTGCTCGCGTCGTGGCGGGCGTTCGCCTCGCGTCTGCACGACGGGGACGTGCTCGAGGGCGTACTCCACCGCCACGCCGACCGGCTCGAGATCCAGACGCGCTCGGAGGCCCGGGCCGTCCTCCACTCGATCCACGACATGGTGACCCGCGGCGAGCACCTGCTCTGGCGGAGCGCGCTCACGCAGATCGCCGGCGACATCGCCGCGCTACTGCCCCCCGAGCCCGAGATCCCGGCGCACCACCCCTCGACGCGCGAGATCGCGGGGCACCGGCCGGCGGTCTACCCGCCCCCGGCCGTGCCCCAGCGCCGGAGCGAGCCCGCCCCGGAGGCCCGCGCCCCCGCCCCCCCCGCGCCGCCCCGCGAGCGTGCCGCGTATCAGCAGATGCTCGCCTCGCTCGGCGCGCGCCTCGGCCTGCACGTCGTCGTCCCCGGCCCGGGCGAGCCCCGGACCCAGGCGTGGCACGCCTGCGACCTCGTCTGGCTGGAGGGCGGGCACCCTTTCGCCGCCTTCGTCTTCGGCGTCCATCCGGATGCGAGCGCGACGATCCTCGCGTTGAGCGATACCGCGCTCTCCGCGGGGACCGGGGTCCGCCTCTACCTCGTCGGCGGAGAACAGGATGGAGAACGCCTCACCTCGGCCCTCTCGCGCCCCACGTTCCGCCAGCTCCGCACCGAGGAGCTCTTCTCCTTCCTGCCCTTCGAGAGGCTGTGCGCCCGCCTCGAAGCCGTCGGAGACCTGGTCGAGTATCTCCGTCCCGAGTTCCTCGACCGCCTGCGGGACGAGCAGCCGGGTGCCGGCCGCTAGCCGCTAGCGGCTGGCCTTCCCCCCTCCCACCAGCAGCTCCACCCGGTCGGCGATGCTCTTGAGCGAGCGCGCCAGCCGCCCCACGTCGGCGAGCTCCAGCTCACGCGCGGCCGTCCGGAGCGCCACCACGTCCTCCCTGCTGAACGCGAAGCGGTTCGACTCCGACGGGGTGCTCACCAGCTCCTCGGGCGCCGGCTCGACCCCCGCGTCGTGCCCGAGCATACGCGTCCTGGATCGGGCGAGGCCCGCGTACTCCTCGCGCAGGATGGACTCGATCTGCTCCAGCGAGATGTCGGTGTTGCCTCGCTGGCGCTCCTGCGCGCGGATCTGCTCGATCCAGGTCACCACCACCTCCGGCGGGGCAGGGAAGTAGGCCGTGACCTTCTCTGCGAGCTCGCGATCCGTTTTCATCGACTCCCTGTTGTGATCGGGGCGGTGTGCGACGGCCCCCCGCGACGCGCAGCGCGAGTCACGGGGGGCCGGCCTTCACGGCATCCATCTCCCCACGAGAGGACCGCGTCGCCGCGGCTCTGTAGAGTCTCGGCCCCTCGGCGGCCCCTCTGTACACTCGTCCGCGCCGCGATCGCTGCGCCTCTCCGACACAAACGTGCATCACCGCAACAATTCCCGGGTGCGAAACGAAAGGGGCGGATCCCGTAAATCATTATACTGTGGTGCGTTAGCAAATCGCTGTCCGGTGTCGGGCTGCGCGGCCTGTGGCTTGCCCCCCGATCTTCCGACCGGCGGGACACTCTACATGCCCAATGCACTCGGGAGAAATGATGGATCTTCGGACCTTCTGTTCGCGTAACACCATTCTCGGCGCCGCCGTGGCGATGCTCGCCCTCGCCCTGCCCGGCACGGCGCACGCCTTCACGTGGGATCCGGTGCTCGCGCCGGCGCTGCACGGCCAGGAGCAGTTCAAGCTCACGGGTACGGGCAACGTCGTCGGGGCCTCCCCGCTGAACGGCTACTACGTCGGGCCCTACTCGGCGGCCCTGACCAGCAACGTGGGGCAGTCGTTCAGCGTCTACTGCGTGGACTTCCTGAACGACATCAGCATGAACACGGTCTGGACGGCGAACGTCGACCCGATCACCACGGCCGGCATCGCACAGACCCGTCTGGGCGAGGCGGGGGTCCCGGACGCGGTCCTCCGCTATCAGAAGGCCGTCTGGCTCGCGGGGCAGTTCGCGAACCCGGGGTATCAGAACACCGCGGACTGGACGGGGATCCACGAAGCGATCTGGGCGACCGTGAACCCGGGCGATCTCTCCATGCTCAAGACCACGGCCGGGAGCACGTGGTACGAGGCCGTGAACGACGCCTTCGCGAGCGGAGCGCCCGGAGGTTTCAGCTCCAGCGGCTGGGTCGTCCTCACCGACGTCGACGCCAGTGGCCGCAATGGAGGCCATCAGGAGTTCATCGCGCAGATGGCCCCGGTGGTCACGCCCGAGCCGGCAACCTATCTTCTATTCGGCACGGGGCTCCTCGTGCTCCTCTTCGTCTCCGCACGGCGCCGCCGGGAGCGGTTCGCCTGAGGCAATCACAGGGAATCACGCGGGTTGCCACCGATGACCAACGTTACCATCCGGCCCGACGAGCTGAACCTCCCGACGCAGCAGCGGATGGCGTCGCATGCGCTTCAGCTCCTGCGCGCGCATCCGCTCGTGGCGCCCCTCCTCTCCGCAGATGCTGCCTTCCTCGTGAGCTTCAGCACCCGCGCTCTCTCGGTCTCCGCCGTGCTCCCGGGGGACGCATCCGGGGAGTTCGTCGCCTGTCTCGACTACGATCGCTGGTGGCTCCCCGAAAGATCCGGCCGCGCCCTCGCCATGGCCGAGGAGCTCGCGAGAAAGCTGCGCGCGGGGTGGGATCAGCGCGCGAAGCAGGCCTGAGCGCCTGCCCGCCCCCTCCACTTCAGCTTCGACGTCGACGTGGTGACAGCACGGCGACGCCGGCCACTCCCGTGAGCATCAGCAGGATGCTCGACGGCTCCGGGGTGACCGTGCCCGGCGGAGGCGGGGGCCCACCACCGCCGGGCCTGCCCGACGGGTGCGGTACGAAGGCGCCGATGAAGAGCGGCACGCCGAGCGCCAGCCAGCCGGCCCCCGGATGGCCCGCGGCCACCGGGACCATCGGCACGGGCGGCACCGGGAGCGGTGCGAGCGTCAGCACGCCGGTGGGGGCGAGCGAGGGCCCCGGCACGATCCCCACCTGCGGCGGGCCGAACTCCAGATAGCAGATCGAGAGATCCTTACAGACGCGGAACTTGACCGTATCGGCCGGAGATCTCACCAGCCGCAGGGCCGCGACGTACATCCCCGCCGGCTCCAGCGGAGACCGCGCGGCCATCGGCGCCAGGACGCCCGCCGGTGCGATCCGGGGTGTGTCGAGCGGTGCCGTCCCGACCCGACCCGTGCTCGCGAAGAGCATCGGGAGCGCGCTCCCGAACAGAAACGCCAGTCCGCAGAGGACGACGACGAGAGCGGAATACGCGAAGCGCTTCATCGAACTTCGTTGATGCGAGCCCCTCCCGGTCTCGGGACCGGGGGCTCTCGGGATCGGCATCGACACGGCAAGGCGACCAGGGCGTGCAAGCGGTGTGCCCCCATCCCGTTCGGGCACGCTTGCAAGCCCCGCCGCGCCAACCACATCGGACCCGCGGTGCCCCCTGTCCAGCCGGGCGCCGCGCTCGGTTCTGCCGGAATCAGTAGATGTAGACGGCCGTCCCCACCCGCACGTGCCGGTAGAGGAACTTCAGGTCGCGCGCCAGGAGACGGATGCAGCCGTGCGAGGTGGCGCCCCCGACGGAATCCGGATCCGGCGTCCCGTGCAGGTAGTAGCCGTCGCCCATGTCCAGCTTGTACTTCCCCAGCTCTCCGGGAATCTCGCGGTTCGCCGTGCCGGCCGGTGGGATGAAGACGGTGTCGTCGAAGACGATCTCCTGACCCACCGGAACGCGCTCGAACGAGCCGTCCGCCAGCACGCGCCCGACCGCGCGGCCGCGCACCACGAGCCGGCTCCCGTCGCTGAGCGGAACCGGCCGGCCGCGCTCCAGCCGTGCCATCTTCCACCCGCCGAGCGCGGCCACCTCCACGTAATGCCACTCCGGCGGGACCCACACCGGGTCGGTCTCCTTCGCGATGATGCGCCGCCGGCCCCGCGGCGTGGAGAACCGCCACGTTTTCCCTTCGTACTCCATCACGACCGGCTTGCCCACGGCCACCTCGGCGGAATAGAGGGGAAGCTGCCCATCCATCAGCCAGACCCTGCGCTCGGCGAGGGAGATGACGAGGTGGACGCCGGCCGCGCGCTCCGCCGCGCGCTGGATCCGCGCCGAGGCCGGGTCGGCCGGCCGGTGCTCGAACGGCGAGGAGATCCGCGGCGGCGCGTCGGCGCCCGCGGGCACTTCGGCTACGGCGACCGCGCTGGATTGCGCGGGAAGGGCGGGGGCGCCGACGAGGGTCGGCGCGAGCACGGACAGGAGAATACCTCTGAACTTCAAAACGGCCCTCGATGAGGAGCGTGATCGAGTACGAAACGGATCGAACCGGCCGTCGGATGCTCCCGAGGGAGGTACCCGTGATCGCCGCGGCTCAAGGTAACACCACGGGCAAGTGCCGTCGTCCTCCGCTCAGAGATGGAACCAGAGGCCCAGGTTCACGCCGAAGTAGGAAACGTGGCTCCGGCCCGCCGCGGCGAGGAGCGGGGCGAGGTCGGCCGGGTGCCGGCGGTAACGCCCCTCGGGGATGAGCCAGATGCCGTGGCCGACGGGCACCCTGACACCCGCGCCGGCCTCGAAGCCCGCATCACGTCCCGATCTCACGCTCAGGGTGGCATCGGTCGTGTCGGTCCGCGAGAGCCTGGTGCGCGCCCAGAGCAGGCCACCGAAGGCGAACGGGTCGACCCGCCGGCTCCCGAAGGGCTGGAGGTTGGCTTCCACGCCTGCCCGGAAGCCCGAGTCCACCAGCTTGGAGGCGACGAGGTCGGTGCTCTCACGGAACTCGAAGCGGTCCCACCCGGCGTAGATGCCCAGGTGCTGGACCGGCCAGTATCGGAGCACGGCGCCGAAGCCGTAGCCGACGCGGTGACCGACCGCGCGCGTGATGTCGCCCGTGGGGATGGCGAGGTCGCCGCGGACGCTCAGACTGAACGCGGACGTCCAGTGTTCCTGCGCGTGCGCGCTCGGCAGGAACGCCAGGGTGCTGAGGAGCAGGAGGAGCCAGGGTGCCCGCGGCATGTCGCCTCCCATCGAGGTGGCAATCGAAAGTTGCGGCCGACGGGCGCGCAGCCGCAACTCTCTCGCCAGGGTGCCAGCGGCCCGGCCGGGTCAGTTGTGCAGATAGCGGACGATGAGCAGGACGGGCGTGAGGATCGCCAGGCCGTCGCGCACGATCGACCATGCACTCCGGTTCCTGGCCGCGGGCACGATCACGTGGTCACCGGCACGCAGGCTCAACTGGTCGATCGTGCGGCCCTGGATGATCGCCTGCTGGAGGGCGTCGCCGCCCCAGATCGTCTGGTTCGCCCGCTCCACCCGGACCTCGTTCAGCCGCGCGTTCGGCGCCGTCCCGCCGGCGATGTTGAAGAGGTCCGAGAAGACGGCGTCCGTCGGTACCACGAAGTAGCCGCTCTTGCCCACGCTCCCCGTGATCATGATCCGGATCGAGGAGCGCGCGTGCACCACGGGGTCCCGGATGTAGCGCGCGAGCTGGTCGTGCAGGTAGGACTCCAGCTCCGATCGCAGGACGCCGCGCAGCGAGATGTCGCCGATGCCGGGCAGCGCCAGCTTGGGCCCGTCCTGCACCACGAACGACCCCGAGAGATCCTTCTCGTCCTGGACCGAGAGCCCGATCAGGTCGCCGATCTGGAAGTCACCCTCGGTCAGCCGCGCCCGGATCAGCGCGGCCGCGCGCTGCGCCTCCTCGCGCTTCTCGCCGCTGTAGGCCGGGGACGCGGCCAGGCGCTGATACTCCGTGAGCATCTCCTGAAGGCGGGCACGGGAGAGCTGCGGCTGCTGTGCGTCGCCGACACTCTGCGCGGCGACGCCGCTGGCCGCGCCGAGAACCATCACCGCAGCGAGTGCGGACCAGACCATCCGACCACGGGCTCGAAGCTTCATAGCGCTGGACTGCGAAAGAGGGCGGGAAAGGGAGCGGGAGATCCCGTTCCGGGCCCGAGACCGGGCCCGGACCGACACCCGCGACGGAGTATGCTCGGCGGCGCCGAACGGTTCCGGTGGCCCGCGGAATCAAGATCAAGGCCGTTGCGGGCGCGCCCCGTAAGATACACGCCGCGCGGCTTTACGCGCCTGCAGGGTGAGGCCGGGTGCGCGCGAGTGTTGGATCGTCTCCACCCTGACTGTGGCGCGACAACCACACCGGGCCCGGCGCCGGGGTCGGGCGGAGGCGGCTACGTGCCCGTAAGTGCCCACGCCGCATGAGCAGCCACGCGGGGACGGGCCACCGGCGCGGAGCGCCCCGCGATCTGCACAGGATTTGCAAGAGAGCCCGCGAGCCCTTCTTCACCATCCTGAAATCGATGGGAATCAATCCTCCTCCGACCGAGGGGATACGAGCCGGTGCCCCCGTATCCCACCGTCCACCGCGCCTGCTGCTCATCTCGGACGAACCGTGGTGGGTGCGCTCCCTGCAGAGTGTCCTCGGTAGCGGTTACACCACCGAGGCGAGCTCCGCGCGCAAAGGATCGGCACGCCTGCGAGCCGACGCCCCGGACGCGATCCTGGTGCATACGCATCTGAAGGGCACCACGGGCACCGATCTCATCCGCACCCTGCGCAGTACGCACGGCCTCTCCCCCGCCATTCCCTTCCTGCTGATCTCCGATGCACCGCTCGCCCGGGACGAGCGCGTCGCCGCCCTGCAGGCCGGTGCCTGGGATTGCCTCTGCGCGCCGCTCGACGCCCAGGAGCTTCTGAGCAAGCTCGGCACCTTCCTCGCCGCGAAGCAGAGCCTGGGGTCGTCGGCGCCGCTCCTCGACGACGAGACGGGCGTCTACAGCGCGGAGGGGATCATGCGGTGGGCGCAGGAGCTGCTCGGGACCGCCCACCGGTACGACCGGGCGCTCGGCTGCGCCATCTTCGCCCTCGTCCACCCGCCGCACCCCGACCACGCGCGCGGGGTGGAGAGCGGCCCCCCGTCGCGTGCGGCCGTGCTCGCCCGCGTGCTCACCTCGCACGGGCGGTCCTCCGACGTCGTCGGCAGGATCGGCGGCTACTTCGTCGTCCTCGCGCCGGACACCGACGCCGCCGGCACGCAGGGCATGGCGGCGCGCATGCTGCGAGCGGGTGAGCGCGAGCTCGCCCGCCAACGGGTCCGGGCGCGCAACCCGCTGCTGGTCGGCTGCTTCACCTTCCCCGGCTCTTCCTCGCCCCCGGTCGAACCCGCGGACCTCATCGATCGCGCGCTGCTCGCGCTGCAGCGCACGCCCGCGGTCGTACCGGGAGAGATATCCCTCCTCGACCCGCACCTGCTCCACTAGCATCCGGAGCGGTTGCACCCGCGGAAGCTCCGTGCGCCACACCCGGTTCCGGGTGTGGCGCACGCGTATCCTCCGCCCCCGGCCCCGGCGGCCGCTCAGCCCCCGCCCAGCATCATCGGCTGACCGTCGCCGCTCCCCTCCTCCACCGCCTCGTACCCGCGCATGTAGGTGTATGCGCGGTACGGCGTCGTCTCGGTCGGCGCGCCGTTCAGCACGGCGCCGACGACCCGGATCGGTAGCCGGTCCGCGATCGCGAGCTTCATCGATGCCAGCGAGCGGTCGGTCGCCCCGGCACGCAGCACCAGGAGCAGGTTCCGCGTCTGGATGCCGAGCGCGAAGGCGTCCGCTCCCGCACCGAGCGGCGGGCTGTCCACGAGGATGACGTCGAAGCGCGACTTCAGATCCTCCAGCAGGTCCGCCATCTGCTTCGAGCCGACGAGCTCCGGGCCGTGCTGCATCCGGCTGCCCGAGGCGATCAGGCAGACGTTGCGGAAGCCCGTTCCCTGGACGACGTCTCCCTGCGTGACCTGCCCCGAGAGGTAGTCGGTGAGCCCCGGCTTCCGCTCGCCTCCCAGAACCCGGTTCAATGCCCCGCGGCGGACGTCGGCGTCGATCACCAGCGTACGGTGGCCCTGGTCCGCGAAGGCGAGCGCCAGGTTCGACGTCACGAACGACTTGCCGTCGCCGCTGCCGGGGCTGGAGATGGTGAGCATCATCGGGCCCGAAGCGCCCTGGGCATGGAGGAGGTTCAGCCGGATCTCCCGGAATGCCTCCGTGGCATAGAGCGTCGCCTCGCGCGCCACGTCGCTGCTCGGTGCCTGCAGCACGCTCGGTACCACGCCCAGGATCGAGAGCCCCAGCCCGCTCGTCACCTCGTCCGGATAGCGCACGCGCGGGTCCAGCCGGTCCAGCACCGTGACACCCACGCCGGACAGGCCCAGACCTCCCAGCAGACCGAGGAGGATGAAGACGGGGCGCGGATCGCTCAGCGGCTTCGAAGGCACCACCGCCGGGTCGAGGACCCTCACGTCCGGGATGGTGCTCGCGGCCGCGAGCTGGGCGTCCTGCAGCCGGCCCTTGAGGTCGGCGTGCAGCTGCTTCGCCAGGCCGACCTGCCGCTCCAGGCGCGCCTCCTCGATCATCCGCGGCGGGATCTGCTGAAGCTCGTTCGACGCCGAGTTGATCTGCGCGTCGATCGCCTGCTCCCGGTCGAGCAACTGTGCGCGCAGCTCGCCCGCCAGGTGCGGAATCGTGGTCCCCTCCATCGTGGCGATCTCCTGCGAGAGCTTCTGCGCCTGAGGGTACTCCGGCGTGTAGCGATGGAGAAGCTCGCGCAGCTCCCCGCGCTTCGAGATCCGGGCCTCGATCGCCGCCTTCAGCGCCGGGGCGTTCTGTGACACCGAGGGGATCATGAGCAGCTCGTCCAGCGAGAGCCCGGAGTTCTTCGCCTCCGCGAGGACCCGGTCGATCGACCGGATGTCGCTGTCGATCTGCTCGCGCTCGATCTTCATGTCGAAGAAGCGCTGCATCACCGGGCTCTGCGTGCTCTCCAGCCCCGGCGCGACCGGAGTGCTCTGGTCGGTCGGCAGGGTGATGGTGTGGATGCGGAAGTCCTGCAGCGCCAGCTCCGAGTCACGCAGTTGCTTCCCCGTGGACTCGACCTGGTGCTCGAGCACCCCCGTGAGCTCGTCCAGCTTGGCTCGCTTCAGTTGCGCGGCCACGTTGACGAAGTGCTTCGTGACCGAGTTCATCGTCCGACTCGCCTGCACGGGGCTGGTACCGGTCAGGCTCAGGCTCAGGAAGTGGCCGCTCGCGTCCATCACCGTGCGAAGCTCCTGCGCCAGCCGGACCGACACGTCGCGCGGGTTCACGATCTCGAAGTCGATACTCCGGCCCGGCGAGAGAACGTCCGCGCTCGGTACCCAGTCGAAGCCCAGCTTCTCGCCGATGGGCTCTCCGACCCGGCCGCTCTGGATCGGAGTGCCGTCCGCGCTGAGCTGGAAGGTGCCTCCACTCTTGGCGACCTCCAGCCGATACTTTCCGGTGCGGAAACGATTCTCGAGCGCGAAGTGGGCGAAGGCTCGCCGGTTGGCATCCTCGGTGGTGATATAGAGGTGCTGTTCGACGACGACGCTGTCCAGGACCACGAAGGACTTGAGCAGGTTCACCCACGCTGCGGACTGCAGCAGCTCCTGCTGCTGGATCGGTCCCTGTTGCTGGGATCCCTTGTCGCTGGTCTCCACCCACAGCGTGGACTGGACCTGGTACTTGGGACTCACGAAGTGCGAGCCGGCGTAGCCGAGCATCGCGCCCACCAGGCCGGTTCCGAGAATCCACCACTTGCGGCGTAGCAGAGCCGTGATGAAGCGCTGCAGGCCGGGCCCGTGCTTGGGTTCGGAGGGTGCCGGCTGCGCTGCCCACGGCGGCACCGACGACCCATCGAGCTGCGCGGGCACCGAAGCGGGTTCAAACCTCAGAGGGGATTGATTCGACATGGTTGGATGCTTGAGGCCAGCCGGGAACGGTCATCACCGCCGAGCGTCGTCCACGCTCCCGGTCATGCAGGATGCGCCGCCGGTTTCGCAAGTCGAAGGCCAGCCCGCGGGCATGCGGAGCGGACCCGGAAACCATCGGGAACCGCAGTCGGCGACAGGGCTTTCTGCTCTCGGGCGAGGGTCCGGCGCGGTGTGTCCGGGGGCGGGGGCAATTCCCTGTGGCAGTGACGCGACACTGCGGCGTTGCGGTAAAACTACACGTGACACGCGCTTCCACGCAATGCGCTGCGAGGCGCGATCATGGCGGCGTTGTGCATACCATGGAATTGCCTTACTTTTCGCGTCGCCCGGGGGCGCATCGCACCCGTTATCCGCGTGCAGAATGTCGCTGCGGGGCTCGCGTTTCCCGGCCTTTTCCGAGGTTGTCCAGCGCTTCGCCGCGGCGGTCGGTCCGTTTCCCTTTCGCGCGTTTTGCGTCGGATCGGTCCGATGTGTCTTCCCGAACTGGTTCCGTCGTGCTCCCGCAGGCCCCGTCGGCTCTCTCGCCTCGCGTCTCGCCTCGAGGTCCTTCCGTGCTGCACCCGCTCGGGGTCACCGGCCCCGTCTCGAGCGGAGGCGCACGCGATGAAATCGGTGCTGCGGGTCGCGCGCGTTCCGGACCCCTGTTCCATCGAGGGCTCGGAGGCGGTGCCGTCCGTGCACGAGCTGCGCGCGCGGATCTCGCGGTCGGACCCGACGCTCGACCCCGGCCAGCCGGCGTTCCGCGCGGCGGTCGTCCTGCTCGCCGCGCGCCACGTCGGGCAGAACGTGGACCGGCTCGCCCGGTATACTCGGGTAGCGCGCGGGGAGCTGGCCCGCTTCGCCCGCCGGCTGTGCGACAACGGCGTCTGGCGAGGTTCCAGGACTCACTGTCTCTGGCACCCGGACGAGGAGCTGGGCGCGTTCTTCTGGGCCGACGTGGAGATCGCCCTCGGCCGCATGTGCCGCCGGGTGAGCGAGGGCTTCACGGAGTGGGCTCCGGCCGGGCACTGGAACAAGTCGTACGACTTCGTCTCGCCGGCTGCCGCTTCGTCGCCTTCCGTCCTCTACTACGATCGTGGTCCGGAGCCCACTCCGCCGGTCGCCGCGGACCCCGTGGAGCGGCCTCCGGCCGCGCAGCCCTCGTCACCGCTCCCACGGCCTCCGCGCGAGTCCCCGCGCGGCCGGGGCGTCGGCGCGGAGATCTTCCCCGGTGCGACGTGGCTCGGTTGAGACGGGCCCGTCGCTTCGACTTCACCCTGCTCTGAGTGCGCCCCGTGGACGAGTCCTTCCGTAAGGTCCTGATCGTCGAGGACGAGGCCAGCCTCCGCGAGAGCTGCGTCAGCGTGCTCCGACACGAGGGCTACGACGTCAGCGCCGCCGGCCGGGGCGACGAGGCACGCGACCTCCTGCAGCGCGCGCCCTTCGACATCGTCCTCCTGGATCTGCACATGCCGCAGGTCTCCGGCATGGAGCTGCTCCGGATCTGCTTGCAGACGCACCCGGAGACGCTGGTCATCCTGATGACGGGGCAGCCGGACGTGGAGTCCAGCATCGAAGCGCTGCGCGCCGGTGCCTGGGACTACCTGCCGAAGCCGTTCACCGCTGCGCACCTCCAGGTGCTCCTCGGCCGCGCCCGGCACACGCTCATGCTCTCGCAGCGCGCGCAGGACGAGAGCACCCGTCTCAACGAGCAGCACGGTCACAGCAGCTCGTCGACGCTGCTCGGGTGCTCCCCGGCGTTCGTGAACATGATCCGCCTCGCGGAGAAGGTGGCGCGCACCGATGCATCCGTCTTCCTCACCGGGGAGAGCGGGAGCGGGAAGGAGGTCATCGCGCAGTTCATCCACCATCACAGCCGCCGCAAGTCGCGCCCCATGGTCGCCGTCAATTGCGCCGCCCTCCCCGAGACGCTCCTCGAATCGGAGATGTTCGGCCACGTGAAGGGCGCCTTCACCGGCGCCGTGCGCGACAAGCCCGGCCTCCTGGAGACCGCGGACGACAGTACCTTCTTCCTGGACGAGCTGACGGAGATGGGCCAGTCCGTCCAGGCGAAGCTGCTCCGGGTCATCCAGGACGGAGTGGTGCGGCGCGTCGGGAGCGAGGTGACGGATGCCACGGTGAACGTCCGCTTCATCGCGGCCACCAACCGCGACCCTCGCGAGGCGGTCGACGAGGGCATCCTGCGCAAGGACCTCTACTATCGCCTCTCCGTCGTTCCCATTCGAGTGCCGGCGCTCCGGGACCGCATAGAGGACATCCCCGTGCTCGCCAAGCACTTCCTCGCCGTCTACTGGAAGCGGCACCGGGACCGGACGGCCGCGCTGCCCACCTTCTCGGCCGCCGCGCTGCGCGGGCTGCAGGAGCGCCCGTGGCCCGGGAACGTGCGCGAGCTCCAGAACGTCATGGAGCACGCCGTGGTCCTCCTCGAGCCCGGCTCGGAGATCGGGCCGCAGGACATTCCCCACCTCGAGGGCGCGAACGGGGACGTGGGCGCACGCGGCGGCCTGCTCAACTGGAACGCGCTCGCGGCCGGCCTCGACGGCGAGTACCACGAGGTGCGCGAGCGGGTGATCGCCGAGTTCGAGCTCCAGTATCTCACCCGATTGATCGATCAGGCGGGAGCCAACATGTCGCGTGCGGCGAAGATGGCGGGGGTGGACCGGACCACGCTCTATCGCCTGATGGACAAGCACGGTCTGCAGCGAGACACGATCATCAAGGCGCACTGACGCCGCGCCTTCCGCTTTCCACCGACTACAGGCGAACAGGCCCGTGCCGGATCCCTCGCATCCTGTCTCGCCCCCGGCGCTGAGAGCCGCCGAGCGGGATCTCCTCCAGGAGATCGCCGATCGCGCTACGCTCTGGGGCGACCCGGACGAGTTGCGACGACGGCTGCGCGCGACGGTCGAGGCGATCGAGGAGGGCGGGCGTTCTCCCTGTCGCCCCGACTGCTCCGCCCTGGAGGTCGCCAGCTTCCACGGGATCCTGGAGCAGTTGCGGGCGCGGACGGTGGAGATCTGGTCGTGCTCCGATCCCGCGCCCGATCCGTCGGAGATGATCGCCCTGCTCCGCTCCATGGAGCGGATGCAGCAGAACCTCCAACCTCGAGACGCGCACGACTCGCTCTCCTCCCTCCTGGCGCTCGTGCGCGGGCCGGAGATGCTCTTCGAGTTCGCGCACGACCTCCGGTCCCCCCTCACCAGTATCCTCTTCCTCGTCGAGACGCTACGGCGCGGAGGCAGCGGTGAGCTGAATTCGCTCCAGCACCATCAGCTCGGCATCGTCTACAGCGCGGCCCTCAGCCTCATCTCGATGGCCGGCGACGTCCTCGACCTCTCACGCGGTGGCGAGCACCTCGCCCAGAAGGACCCCGCCGCGTTCTCCATCGCCTCGGTCTTCGAGTCCGTTCTCGACCTCGTCCGGCCGATGATGGATCAACGGGCGGTGGAGCTGCGCTCCGAATCGCCCGAGCACGACTCCCGAATGGGCTATCCGGTGGCGCTCGGTCGGGTGCTCCTCAACCTCACCACCAACGCCCTCAAATCCACCGACCGCGGGTTCGTCGAGCTGGCCGCCCGCGACACCGTGGGCGACGTCGTGGAGTTCTCCGTGCGCGACTCGGGGCGCGGGATCGATCCCGAGGTGATCCCGACGCTCTTCGAGCCCTTCCAGTCGCGCGGCGGCATTCAGCGCATCAGCTTCTCCAGCGCCGGCCTCGGCCTCTGGATCTGCCGCAGGCTCATCCGCGCGATGGGCGGCGAACTCGCCTTCGAGACCGCGCCCGAGCAGGGAACCCGCTTCCACTTCGAGCTGCCCCTCCCCTCCGCTCCGCTGGTCTGATCGGGGATCTCTCCCGCACTTGTTGCGTCCCCCCCACACTGGTGGTCCAGCCGCTACGTTCCCGATTTCCCCGCCGGCCGACGCACTGATTCGCTAAACCATATTCTCGAAAGAAATTACAGAACTGCTCGCCGCTCCCTGCTGCGAGAGCACGCGCGTTGCGTTATCCTGGGCGCCGAAGCAAGGTGTTCTCGCGTTCAATCGGTTCCCGGAGCAAACCGTATGAATCCTGCAGCAGACGTGGTGGTGCGCCAACGAGAGGAAGGCGAACTGGTCGGTTACGAGGTCGCCGCACTCACGCTGAATCCCATGCCCGCCCGCCCGCCGCGATGGGTGGACTGGACGGCCCAGGGCGTTCTCGACCTCCGCCGCGCCATCAACGTGGTCGTCGCTGCGGTAGCGCTGATCCTCCTCTCTCCGCTCCTGCTCCTGATCGCCGTCCTGGTGAAGCTTAGCTCGCCGGGCCCCGTCATCTACCGCCAGACCCGCGTCGGGATCGACCGCCGCAGGGGAGAGAACCCGTACTGGCAGCTGCGGAGGCGCGTGGACTACGGTGGGCGTCTCTTCACGATCTACAAGTTCCGGACGATGCGCCCGCAGGCGGGCCCCACGCACGAGGTGTGGGCGCGGCCGGACGACGATCGGGTGACGGCGGTGGGCCGCGTTTTGCGGAAGTACCGCCTCGACGAGCTCCCGCAGCTCGTGAACGTGCTGAAGGGTGACATGAACATCGTCGGGCCGCGCCCGGAGCAGCCCAGGATCTTCATGGACCTGCGCGAGCAGATCGGGGGCTACGCCGACCGGCAGCGCGTGCTGCCGGGAATCACGGGCTGGGCTCAGATCAACCAGAGCTACGACACCTCGATCGACGACGTGCGTCGGAAGGTGCGTTACGACCTGGAGTACATCCATCGGCAGTCCACCCTGCAGGACCTCCAGATCCTGATGCGGACCGTGCCGGTAATGCTGTTCAAGAAAGGAGCTTGGTGAGCACAGTCGCAGTCGCCACACCGGTCGAGCGCGAGCGGGCCGCCGCGGCGGCGAGCCGCGGAAGGGCGGTGCTCCCGTGGGTAGCCACGGGAGCCGCCTTTCTGGTGCTTTTCGCAGGTCCCATGGCGGATCTGGCGAAGCAGTGGTGGACGGACCCGAACGCCGGGCACGGCCTCCTGCTCGCCCCGATCGCCCTCTACCTCGCGTGGCGCACCGGCGTGAGGCCGGATGCGAAGGGCCAGCCGGTGCTGGGGCTGTGTCTGCTCGTGGTCTCGGTGCTCCTGCGCTACGTCGGAGCGCTCGCGGCCGAGCTCTTCACCATGCGCACGTCGCTGGTGGGCGCCATCGTCGCGCTCATCGTCTTCGCGTGGGGCGCGCGCCAGCTCGTGCGCTGGTGGCTCCCGCTGACGCTCGTCGTGCTCTCGGTCCCGCTGCCGACGGTGGTGCTGAACTCGGCGGCCTTCCCGCTGCAGCTCGAGGCGTCGAAGATGGGAGCCGCGCTGCTCGCGTGGCGACAGATCCCGGTGCTGCTCGATGGGAACGTGATCCGGCTGCCGGGGCACACGCTCTTCGTCACCGAGGCGTGCAGCGGCCTGCGGTCGCTGGCCGCGCTCGTCGCCCTGGGCGTGCTCATCGCCGGCCTCTGGCTGAAGAAGCCGCCGGTGCGCCTGCTGCTGATCGCCGCGGCCATCCCGGTGGCGATCCTGCTCAACGGGATCCGGGTCTTTCTCACGGGCTTCCTGGTCTTCTTCGTCGACCCGAAGCTGGGCGAGGGCTTCATGCACCTGACCGAGGGCTGGATCATCTTCGTCTTCGCCTTCGCCATCCTGGGCGGCCTCGCCTGGGTGCTGGTGCGCCTGGAGCGGCTGTGGGGGAGGGCGGCATGAGCACGCGACTGATGAGCTGGGCTCCCGCTTCGGTGCTCCTCGTGGGCGTGCTCGCGGTCTCCGGCGGCATCCGCGACCAGGTGAGCATGCCGCTGCGCGCTCCGCTCGCCACGAGCATCCCGACGCAGCTGGCGGGATACAGCGCGCGCGATCTCCCGATTTCGGAGGCGGAGCAGCGAGTCGCCGGCATGGACAGCTACGTGCTTCGCGAGTACACTGCACCGGGTGCCGCGGCGGCGGCCTTCTCCGTGTACGTGGGCTATTACCAGCGGCAGTACCAGGGCCACACGATCCACTCCCCCAAGAATTGCCTGCCGGGGGCGGGGTGGGAGCCGCTGGTGGCGGCGGTGCAGACGATCTCCGGTCCTCGCGGCCCGGTGCCGGTCAACCGGTACCTGATCGCCAACGGGCCGGCGCATGCTCTGGTGCTCTACTGGTACCAGGGCCGGGGCCGGGTGACCGCGAACGAATACCGGGTCAAGTGGAATCTGCTCCAGGACCAGGCGATCCGCGGCCGGAGCGACGAATCGCTGGTGCGGGTGGTCGTCCCGGTGACCGGGAGTGAGCAGGAGGCGGACAGCCTGGCGGTGGAGGTGGCACAGCGCCTGCTTCCCGCCGTCGGCCGGGCACTTCCCAGCTGAGTGAGGGCCGAGCCATGAGCATGGACCATCGCGACAACCTCAGCCGCGCACCGCCGACTCTGCAGGCCCCATCCCGCAGCCGATGGGAAGGAGGTGGCGAACCGGAGTTCTGAAAAGCGCCGCCACGCCACTCATCCATGAGAGGCAGTTTCGGGTACCCTCACTCAGGGAAGACACATGTCAAGAGGCAGACTCACATGGTCGTACGCCAAAGGCTTCGCGGCCCTGGCGCTTACGGCCGCTGCGTCGCTCGTCACCGCAGGTGGTGCGAGCGCGCAGATATTCATCATCGGCAACGCCACGGGCTGCTTCGGCCTGGGCTGTGTGCCTGCCGAGGCGGCGGCGACCGTTGTCAACGGCGTCCCGCTCAGCTACACCAGCCTGGTGCCGACCGACTTCACCGGCATCACCGCCGGCGGGCAGCTCGCGATCAACACGACGGGCACTTCGACGACCGGTAACTTCGGGAAGATCAGCGTCGGTACCGCACTGTCGAACAAGACGATCAGCTCGCCGTTCTCGTTGCTGGTCTCCTTCGGTAACCCGCTGACGGCGGACCAGAGCTTCACGGCGCTGATCAGCGGCGTCGTCCAGTCTCTCGGTACCGGCGGGATCACGCTGGACTTCAACCCGGCGGTCTCCGGGCCGGCGAACATCAACTACACGACGGACTGGCAGTCGTTCTTCGATCCGCTCAGCGGTAGGAGCGGCATGCTCCGCACCACGGCCAACGGTACGTTCATCCCCTCCGGTGGAGATGGCGAGATCGCGGGCCTGATCGAGGTGGCGAGCGTGACTCCCGAGCCCGCTTCCATGATGTTGCTCGGAACGGGTCTCTTCGGCCTCATCGGAGTGACGCGTCGCCGTCGCAAGCAGCAGGTCTCTCTCACGTAGTCGAGGCGCTTCAGCTGGCTCCGCGGTCGGCCGTGCCGATCGCGGAGCTGGTGGGCGAGGCGCAGGGGGCCGGGCACGCTCGTGCCGCTCGCAACTCATTCCGGACATCGATGAACTACAGTTCTCTGGACCGCGGTGGCCTGCGACATCTCGTCGGGCCGCTGTACGCCACGGCGGTGATGCTCGTCGTGATCCCGCTCTCGGACCTCGGCGGGGCGCTCGGCTGGAAGATGCTCCCGCACGCGATCAACTGGCGAACCGGCGCGGTCGGGCTGTTCAGCGGCACCGTCCTCACGCCGGCGCTGGGGCTCGTGATCGCGGTCATCACCGCATCCCTCTTCGGCCACCGGTGGGCGCAGCGGGTTCTCACCGTCGTCGTCGGCCTCGCCGCCCTGGTACTCTTCGCCATCCTGGCGGGCTTCATCCTCGACGCCATCCAGCTCCGGGCGATGGTGGCGGACGCGACGATGCGCCACTCCTTCACCGCCGCGGTCGTCAAGGCGACGATCAACCTCGTCGTCGCCGCCGTGACCCTCGCGATCGTCTGCGTCGGCGCCTTCCGGGCGGGGCGGCAGCGCGACCGGGCCGAAGCCGCCACCAAGCGCCCGGAGCCAGCGCCGACCCCCCTGCTGAGAACGCCACAGCGCCCGCTGCCCGAGAGCGGCGCGTGAATGCCGCCGCGGCGAGCTTCAGAAGGTCTCTCGCATCTCTCCGGGCCCCCTACCCGCCAGCATTCCCGCGTTCGCGCGAACGGGGGGGCCGTGGCAGCGTCGGAGGTGCGTCCTCCTGGCTCCAGGTCCCTCCACACCGGCCTCCGTGATCGGCGCTGGAGATACACGCAAGGGTTGACGTCGTCCGTGCGCCACAGTATCTTGACGCCCGCTGTCCGGCCCGAGTCAAGGCCGCAGGTCATACAGCGAGCGGGCGCGTGAGTCCCCCGGTTCTCCAGAGAGCGAGCGGGGGGCTCGTCCCGGAAAGCACTTCATACGACCGGAAAGAAGTTCCTGTTCGACGGCGGCACCATCGCTCGTCGAATCATACCGCCGGAGCGCGCATCCCCTGGCCGCGCAGAGAGTTAGGCCCGGGTAGACGCGATGGATCGACAGGGGCATCCGGGTTGCCTCCATCGGCCGCACCGGTGACTTCCAGTCGTTCGGGTGATCGGTTCAGATTCCGTCGAGTTGCTGCTCAGAGCAAACCCACCGAAAGGCGGGGACGCAGAGTCAAGGGGCTACAGCGGAGGGTGCTTCTCCGCCACGCTCGCCTGGCCGCCAGCGACGTACTCCTTTGCCCCGGTGGTGGCAAAGGAGTCAGCGCTGGCGGCCTTTTGCGTTCCAGCGCTCCACAATCCACGCAGATCGATCGTCGCGGGAGGCGGGCCAATCAGGGTCCCCTCGAATCATCCGTCCTTCCAAAGGAGAGCCTCATGAAGCCTGGGCAGCAGTGGAAAAGGTGGGCCGCAATCCTGACGCTCGGAGTCGTTGCCGGGGCATGCAGCGACCAGTCCCCGACCGCAATTCAGACCCCGCTCTCGACGACCGAGGTGTCGGCTTCGACCTCGTCGCTCTCGGTCGCGAGGGTGATCGTCTATCCGTTCTCCTACACGCTCAAGCTGGGCCAGTACAAGCAGCTGATCGCGGTGCCGAAGGATGCGTCGGGGAATACCCTGAGCCTGGTCGGGCGGAGCGTCTCGTGGAAGAGCTCGAATCCGGCCGTCGCAACCGTGTACAAGGGCAACGTGAGAGCCAGGGGCGCCGGCACCGTCACGATCACGGCGACGGTGGACGGAGTCAGGGGGACGACGAAGATCACCGTGAAGGCGCCGATCAGCGTGGCCTCGGTCACGCTCACGCCCTCCAGCGGGAGCGTCCAGGTGGGCCAGTATCTCCAGCTCCATGCGACGCCGAAGGACGCCAGCGGAAATCCCGTCAGCGGCCAGACGGTCACCTGGTCCAGCTCGAACCCCGCGATCGCGAAGGTCTACTCGAACGGTCTGGTCCAGGCCGTGAGCGCGGGCTCGGTGACGATCTCGGCCACCGCGGGCGGAAAGACCGGTCACGCCGCCATCACGGTGACCACGGCGCCGGTCGTGTCGGCGCCGTCGTCCTCGACCCCTTCCACCTCTGACGTCGCGTCGGTTGTGGTCTACCCGACGATCTACAGCCTCACGGTCGGCCAGTACAAGCAGATGATCGCGGTGCCGCGGGACGCCTCGGGGCACACCATGAGCCTGGTCGGCCGCACCGTCGTGTGGAGCAGCTCGAACCCGGCCGTGGCGACCGTCAGCGCGTCGGGCCTGGTGGTCGCCAAGAGCGTGGGCGTGGTCACGATCAAGGCGACGGTGGACGGAACCGTGGGGACGGCGAAGATCACCTCGGCGCTGCCGTACTGAACCTTCTCACGAAGAACTCCTCCGGAAGCACAGGGGAGGGCGCCGGGCGCCCTCCCCTGTGCTTCTTCAGTCCGTGGCACCGGGTTATCTTTCCGGGGCGGCGCTCCCGTGGTGTGGCGCGGGCGCAACAGCTGCCGTACCGGAAGGGCACTTCGCGGACGTTCGGGCACCGGAGCATACGGGCGAGATGATTTCCCCTGTCGAGCGACCCATCCGGGTGGCGTTCTGCATCGACAACATGAATCTGGGCGGGACCGAGCTGAACGCCGTGCGGACGGCGGAGCGGCTGGACCGCTCGCGCTTCGAGCTGCGCGTCTTCTGCCTGCAGGGCGAGGGTCCGCTGCTGGAGCGCTACGCCGCGGCCGGCGTCCCGGTACATTCCCTGCCGATCCCGAACCTGTACGGCCCCGGCGCGTGGCGCCAGGGGCGTCGGCTGGCGCGGTTGCTGCGCGAGTACCGGATCGACGTGCTGCACGCGCACGACGTCTACAGCAACGTCTTCGCGGTGCCGTGGGCGCGACGGGCAGGTGTGGGAACGATCGCGAGCCGGCGCTGGTGGGAGGGTCTGCCGGGCCTGCACTGGAAGCTGGCGAGTGCCGCGGCACACCGCGTCGCGCACCGCACCCTGGCCAACGCGCCGGGCGTCGCGCGCCTCCTGGAGCGGGAGGGAATCGCCCGGGACCGGATCGCCGTCGTGCCGAACTTCCTGGATGAGAGCGCCTTCGAGCTGCTCCCGGAGGCGGAGCGACCGGAGCGACTCGGGGCACTCGGCGCCGACCCGGGGGCGCGCCAGGTGGGAGTGGTGGCGAACCTGCATCCGGTCAAGGACCACGCGTCCCTCGTGAAGGCGGTCTCCCTGCTGGCGGGGCGCTATCCCGACCTGCAGCTCGTCCTGGTGGGCGACGGGAGCATGCGCGAGCCGCTCGAGACGCTCGCGGCCGAGCGGGGAATCAGGGAGCGCGTGGTCTTCGCGGGCCGGAGAGCGAACGCGGCCAGCCTGCACCAGCTCTTCGAGGTCTCGGTTCTCCCCTCCTACAGCGAGGGGTTTCCGAACACGATACTAGAGGCGATGGCGGCGGCGCGCCCGGTGGTGGCCACGACCGTGGGCGCCATCCCCGACGCGGTGGTGGACGGAGAGACGGGCCTGCTGGTGCCGCCGCGCGATCCCGACCGCCTCGCGGCCGCGCTGGACACGCTCCTGAGCGATCCCGCCCGGGCCCGCCGGATGGGAGAGGCGGGTCGGGAGCGCGCCCGGGAGCACTTCTCCGCGCGGGCGGCGCTCTCCAGGCTCGAGGGGCTGTACCGGGAGCTGGCGGGAGCGCGGGTGGACGGGTGAGCGGGTGAACGCGGGGGCTGCGGTGGCGCCTGCGCCGGGGCCCTGCGCCGGCCCTCACCCGGCAGCCTGAGAGCCGCCACCCTCTCCCGCAAGCGGGCGAGGGGAAGGGTTTTCGGCGCGCGGGTCGGATGATCGCCTGTATTCAGCTGAGAGCTTCCGGCGTGTTGCGCCGACATTTCCGAGAACCGGTGTAGTTCACGATGTGTGGAATCTGCGGGCTTTTCTCGTACGGTAGAGTGGCGGAGGACGGTGCGGCGCACGTCGTCCGGATGCGCGATGCGATGGAGCACCGCGGGCCGGACGACGCGGGCCTCTACCAGTCCGCCGACCGGCGCGTCGTGCTCGGGCACCGGCGGCTCAGCATCGTCGACCTCTCGCCCGCCGGCCACCAGCCGATGAGCAACGAGGACGGAACGGTGTGGATCGCCTTCAACGGGGAGATCTACAACCACGCCGAGCTCCGGCCGGCGCTCGAGGCGCGCGGGCACCGCTACCGCTCGCGCTCCGACACCGAGACGCTCCTCCACCTCTACGAGGAGCACGGTCCGGAGATGCTCCCGCTCCTGCGGGGGATGTTCGCGTTCGCGATCTGGGACGCGAACGAGCGCCGGCTCTTCCTGGCCCGCGACCGCATCGGGATCAAGCCGCTCTACTACACCTTCGCGGGCGGGCGCTTCCTCTTCGGCTCCGAGATCAAGGCGCTGCTCGCCCACCCGGCGGTGGAGCGCGACCTCGATACCGAGGCGCTCTACCATTACCTCTCGTACTACACCACGCCTGCTCCCCGCACGATGTTCCGGGGCGTATCGAAGCTCCCGGCGGGGCACTTCATGCTGGTGGACGAACGGGGGGAAGCTACGGTTCGCCGCTGGTGGGACGCCGCCGACGCGCCCGCCCCCGACTCCACCCTGCTCGCGGACGAGGACACGGTCGCCGGCGAGGTGCAGCGGCTGCTGGGGCAGGCCGTGCAGGAGCGCCTCATGGCCGACGTGCCGTTCGGCGTCTTCCTCTCGGGCGGGGTGGATTCGAGCGCGATCACGGCGCTGGTGCGCCGCATGCACGACGGCCCCGTGCGCACCTTCTCCGTGGGCTACGCGGACGCGCCGGAGCACGACGAGCTCGGGCCGGCGCGCCGGGTGGCGCAGCTCCTCGGCACCGACCACCACGAGGTGGAGATCGACCACGACGACCTCGTCGCCTACGTTCCCGAGCTGATCCACTCGCAGGACGAGCCGCTCGCCGACTGGGTGTGCATCCCGCTTTACTACGTCTCCAAGCTGGTGCGCGACTCGGGGACGATCGTGGCGCTGGTGGGGGAGGGGAGCGACGAGCAGTTCGCGGGCTACCGGCACTACCTGCGCTACCTGCGGTTGCAGCGCGGCGCCTGGTCGGCGTACGGGCGGCTGCCGGGCTGGGCGCGCAGGGGCGCGCACCGCCTCGGCGAGCCCGCCCTGCGCCGCGCGAACTTCCCCCGCGAGATCCGTGAGCTGGTGCGCCGCGCGGCGATGGACGAGCCGCTCTTCCTGAGCGGTGCGGTCGCCGCGTGGGAGACCGACAAGCGGGAGATGATGTCGGCGCGGATGCGCTCGGGCGAATGGGCCTCCCTCAGCAGCGTGCCCGTAGCCCAGGCGGCGGCCGCTCACTTCCGCTCCCGCCGCCCCGGCGCGGACTTCCTGGACGGCGTCACCTACCAGGAGCTTCAGCTCCGGCTCCCCGAGCTCCTCCTGATGCGCGTGGACAAGATCACCATGTCCACTTCCATCGAGGCGCGGGTGCCCTTCCTCGACCACCGGCTGGTGGAGTTCACGGCGCACGTCCCGAGCGCGATGAAGATCCGCGGCGGCCGGACGAAGCACATCCTGAAGCACGCCGTGCGCGACCTGCTCCCCGCCGACGTGATCGACCGGAAGAAGCAGGGCTTCAGCGCGCCGGTCAAGGAATGGTTCCGCGGTGAGCTGGCGGGTTACGCGCGCCGCTCCATCCTGGAATCGCGGCTGCGCGAGCGCGACCTGTTCGACTACGACGTGGTGAGCAACATGCTGGAGATGCACCGCACGGGGCGGCGGAACTACGACACGCTGCTCTGGAGTCTCGTGAACCTCTCACAGTGGTACGACGGGTGGATCGCCTCTGAGCCCGAGAGGGCGCTGGCGGCGGTATGATCCGCGTCTGCGTCGTCGCGCCGAGATACATGACGGGCGGCCAGGCCATCGAGGCCCGGACGATCGTCTCCGGCTTCGCGGGCGACCCCGAGTACCGGCTGGAGATGCAGCCGATCGACCCGGCGATCCCCGCCTGGCTCGCGCGCCTGCGCGGTGTCCGGACGGTAGCGCGAATGCCGCTCTACTTCTTCGGCCTCGTCCGCAGGATCCGGCGCGCCGACGTCGTCCACGTCTTCACCGCGGCTTTCTGGCCCTTCCTGCTGACGACGACCCCGGCCATCCTGCTGGGGAGGCTGATGGGCCGGCCCGTGGTCCTGAACTATCGCGACGGTCGCGCGCCCGACCATCTACCGGCGCGGTGGGTGCGCTGGGTGATCGCCCGCGCGACGGTACTGGTCTTCCCGTCCGGCTTCCTGCGTGACGTCTTCCGTGGGTACGGCTTCGAGGGCGAGGTGATCTCGAACGTCGTGCACACGGAGCGCTTCCGCTTTCGCGAGCGGGTGCCCCTGCGGCCGGTCCTGATCTCCAGCCGGCTGCTGGAAGAGCTCTACGCGGTGGAGAACACCATCCGTGCCTTCGCGCGCGTTCGGGAGGTCCACTCCGAGGCCCGGCTCCTGGTGATCGGAGACGGGGACCGGGCCGAATCGCTGAAGCGGCTCGTGCGGGAGGAGGGGATCGGAGGGGTGGAGTTCCACGGCGCGGTGCCGCACGATCAGGTGGCCGACTGGTTCGACCGGGCGGATGTCTTCGTCAACAGCTCGCGCGATGACAACATGCCCCACTCCGTCATCGAGGCGTTCAGCAGCGGGCTGGCGGTCGTCACGACGAGGGCGGGCGGGATCCCGTACATCGTGGAGCACGGTCGCAACGGCCTGTTGGTGGAGATCGATGACCCGGTGGCCATGGCGGATGCCGTGCTGGATCTCCTCCGCGACCCCGCCCGTGCCCGGTCGCTGATCGAGCAGGCGCGGCGCGACTGCGCGGCGCGCTACTCCTGGGACGCGGCGCGAGAGCATTGGAAGGGCCTCTACCACAGGCTCGCGGGCGAGAGCGGGATCGCCGTGCCTCTCGTGGAGACGGTGCGCGAATGAGCGACGTCAGCGGCTTCCACCGCGGCATGCGCGGCGGTCTGGCACGCCTCCCTAGGAGGGCGGCTCGGCCCTCGGAGGGTGCGTCTCCGTTCCCCTCGTCTCCCGGGCAGAAGACCCGGTGGGGCGATGCGCTGGTGGCATTCCGCGGCCGTTTCAGGAGCATCCCCTGGACGCTCACGCTCGTGGGCTTCCTGCTCTACGTCTGCGTGATCACCACCCAGCGGCTGGGGATCGGTGACGTGGGCGTCATCCTCGCCCTCGCGGGGCTGGTATTCCAGCGCGAGCAGCTGCGCTTCCCGCCTTTCCTGATCGTCTTCTGCGCCTTCCTCACCTGGTGCGCGCTGGGGCTGTTCACCACGCCCTACCCCGACGTGGTTCAGCCGCAACTGGTGGAGTTCTCCAAGCTGGGTCTGATCATCCTCGCCGCCGTCAACGCCCTGCGCACGCGAAGCCAGGTCCGCTTCTTCACCATCTTCTGGCTCGCCTGCTACGCGCTCTACCCGGTCCGCGGCACGTTCGTCAACTACTTCGTCGCCCATTACCGGTTGTTCGGCCGAGCGCTCTGGAGCGGGATCTACGCGAACCCGAACGACCTGGCGGCTCTGACACTGCTTCTACTGGGCGTCTGTGCGGGCGTGCTCATCTCGGAGACCGACCGCTGGCTCAAGCGACTCGCCCTGCTCGGCGTGGTCGTGCTGACGCTGTTGATCTTCATGACCCAGTCGCGGGGCGCCCTGATCGGCCTCACCGTCTTCGGCCTCTTCGCGCTCGCCGGGCAGCGTATCCGCCTGCGTTCCGTCGCGCTGGTCTGCGCGATGGCGGTCGTCGTCGCCATGCTCGCGCCCTCGGGCGTCTGGACCCGGCTGGAAGGGCTGACGAAGGCGACGGACACCGAGGATCTCCGGGCGGTCGACCAGGAGGGCTCGGCGGAGCAGCGCTGGGAGATCTGGCAGACGGCGCTGCAGATCATCGGCGACCACCCGATCTTCGGTGTGGGCTGGGCGGCGTACCCACTGGCGAACGCGGCGTACGCCCCCATCACCGGCGGGGGCAGCGAGGCACTGGGTGCGCGCGATACGCACAGCACCTATCTGAACGTCACGGCGGAGACGGGCTTCCCGGGCCTGATGCTCTTCCTGGTGCTCGTTTTCGGCACGATCTACCAGGCGGAGGGCATCCGGCGGCGATGTAAGCGGGACCTTCCCTCGGCCGCGCGACAGCTGTACTTCCTCGAGACCGCGATGGTCGGCTATATGACGTCGGGTCTCTTCGGCTCGTACAGCCGGCTCTCCTTCCTGTACCTCTATCTCGCGCTGATCTACGTCGTGGCGAAGGCGTGCGAGGAAGATCTCGCGGCCCTGCGTGAAGTCGAGCGGCGGGCCGCCCCCGTGGCAGTGCTGACGAGTTGAGCCGATGTGTGGAATCGCGGGATTCGTCGGGCGGGAGTGGTCACGCGAGGCGAGCGCGGAGGCGCTGCGGCGCATGTGCGACGCCATCCGCCACCGCGGGCCGGACGACGCGGGCTACTTCCTGGCGCCCGGCGTGGCGCTCGGGATGCGCCGCCTCAGCATCATCGACCTGGGCGGGGGGCACCAGCCCATCGGGAACGAGGACGGGCGTATCCAGATCGTCTTCAACGGCGAGATCTACAACTACCGCGAGCTACGCGAGGGTCTGCTGCGGAGCGGCCACCGCTTCTCCACGCATACCGACACCGAGACGATCCTGCACCACTACGAGGCGCGGGGCGACCGCGTGGTCGACGACCTGCGCGGGATGTTCGGCTTCGCCATCTGGGACGCGCGCCGGGAGCGGCTCCTCCTCGCCCGCGACCGTCTGGGGATCAAGCCGCTCTATTACCGGGAGGGCGACGGCGGAGTGGCCTTCGCCTCCGAGCTGAAGTCGCTCCTCGCTCTCCCGGGCGTGCCGCGCGAGATCGACCCCGCCGCGCTGGCGGACTACCTCGCGCTCGGCTACGTGCCCGAGCCGGCGTGCATCTTCCGCGGCATCCGCAAGCTCGAGCCGGGGCACACGCTGAGCTGGAGCCGGGACGAGGGCGTGCGCGTCGCGCGCTACTGGTCGCCCTTCCGGCCCGAGGACGCGACGATCGGCGAGGAGGAGGCGGTGCGCGAGCTGCGGCGGCTCTTCTCCGAGGCCGTCCGCTACCGCCTCATCGCCGACGTGCCGCTCGGCGCCTTCCTCTCCGGCGGGACCGATTCCTCCGCGGTCGTCGCCGAGATGTCGCGGCAGATGGACCGGCCGGTGCAGACCTTCTCGATCGGCTTTGCCGAGCCGGAGTTCAACGAGGCGCCGCACGCTGCGGCCGTGGCGAAGGCGCTCGGCTCGGACCACACCGAGCTGATCGTACGCCCCGACGTCGATTCGCTCCTGGAGCAGATCATCGTCGCCTTCGACGAGCCCTTCGCCGACTCCTCGGCGATTCCCACCTTCCTGGTCTCGCAGCTGGCGAGCAGGAGCGTCAAGGTCGCGCTCTCGGGAGACGGGGGAGACGAGCTCTTCGGCGGGTACACGCGCTACCTGGACCTGATGCGGCGCGACCACCGCCTCCCCGCTCCCGCGCGCCACGCGCTCTCCGCGCTCGCCCGCCGGCTGCCCCACTCCGCCTACGGCCGCAACCGGCTGCTGGAGCTGGCGCGCTCCCCGCACGGGCGCTACGCCGGGATGGTGGCCCATGCGCTCGCCCCGGAGGAGGGCGGGATCGCCGCGGCGGGCGTCGCCGCGGCCGGGCACGATCTCGATTCCCTCCTGCGGCGCTGGTTCGACGATACCCCGGAGCGCGACCCCGCCACCCGCGCGAGCTTCGTCGACCTGCAGAGCTATCTCCCGGGCGACATCCTCACCAAGGTGGACCGGATGAGCATGGCGGTCTCGCTCGAAGCGCGCGTCCCGCTGCTGGATCACCCCATCGTGGAGTTCGCCTCCTCGCTGCCCGCCCGTCTGCGCTTCCGGGAGGGAAAGGGCAAGTGGCTCCTGCGCCGGGCCATCGAGGACCTGGTGCCTCCGCTGGTGCTGCAGAAGCCGAAGCAGGGCTTCGGCGTTCCGCTGCGGCTCTGGTTCCGAAACGAGCTGCGGGGCCGCATCGACGACCTCCTGCGTCCGGATTCGGCCGTGTACGCGTACGTGGACCGCGCCGCCGTCAGCCGCGTGGTCCGGGAGCACCTCGCGGGGCGGCGCGACCACAGCGCGCAGATCTGGAAGCTGCTGGTGCTCCACGTCTGGCTGCAGACGCCGTCGGCGGCGCAGGTGGAGAGCAGCCCCCGGTCGACCTTCGCACTGGAGAGGGCCTGATGTTGTGCCACGAGCGCCAGGTGACAAGTGTGCGGAAGCCTGAGCAACGGCGCGGTGCTCGGACGCCGGTGCGCGGGCCCTCACCCGGCGCGCCGAGACGCTTTCGGGCACTCTCCCGCAAGCGGGCGAGGGGACTTTCCGGGACCCGGGTACTGGCGCGAAGCTGCTGGCCCGCAGTCCGCGAAGGCGGACTTCCTGTAGCTTTTGCAGCGGTTTCAACCGCCGGGCGAGGGATCGCCGGAGGTGAGGGCCGGCCGCGGCATGCGCCGACCGCTCCGAGGAGGGCGCTGAGATGATCTCCGCTGGTGCCCTGGCTTTCCGTGCCGCGGAGTGGCTGCGCCGCTCGCGCAGCCGGCAGCTGCTGCGGGAGATCGAGCCCCTGGCACGCCTCTCCCCGGAGGCCGCGCGGGCGCTCCAGTTCGAGCGGCTCTCGCGGCTGCTCGCGCACGCGGAGGAGCGGGTCCCCTACTACCGGGAGCTCTTCGACTCGATGGGGATCACCAGCCGCGACATCCGCTCGGTGGAGGACCTCGCGGGTCTCCCGGTCCTCACGAAGGAGATCGTCCGGGAGCGGGCGCGGGACCTGGTGCGGGAGGATCTCCCTCTCGCGTCGTTCTCCGTGCACCACAGCGGTGGGTCCACGGGCGTGCCGCTGACCTTCTACCGCGACGCCGAGTACCAGGACGCCTCCGCGGCCGGCACGCTGCGCAACCTGCGACAGGCGGGGTGGCGGCCGGGGGAGATGGTGGCCTTCTTCTGGGGGTGGAACGAGCGCCTCAACCGGATGTCGCGCTGGGAGTTCGAGTTCCGGCAGTGGTTGCGGCGCATGTACCAGTTCGACCCCTTCCAGTCGGGCCCGGAGGAGATGGACCGCTGGCTCCGCCGCTGGCGCACGCTGCGCCCGAGTACGGCGCTGGGCTACGCCTCCACCATCGCGCGCTTCGCCCGGCACGTGGAGGAGAGCGGCACCCGCCTGCCGCCGCTCAGGGGCGTCTTCACCACCGCGGAGAAGCTCTATCCCCAGCAGCGGGAGGTCATCTCGCGGGTCTTCTCGTGCCGCGTCTTCGACTGCTACGGGAGCAGCGAGGTGCAGAACATCGCCGCCGAATGCCCGCACGGGCGGATGCACGTGAACGCCGACTACGTGGTGCTCGAGGTCGACGGCGACGGAGCGCCCGGAGAACCCGCGCCTTTCCTGCTGACGTCGCTCTGGAACTACGCGATGCCGTTCATCCGCTATCGCAACGAGGACCGCGGCAGCCTCCTGCCGGGCACGTGCGACTGCGGCAACGGCTTCCCGCTGATGGACCTGAGCGTCGCGCGCACCTCGGACAACTTCCCGCTTCCGAACGGGCGCGTGGTGCACGGAGAGTTCTTCACCCACCTGATGTACGGCAGCGAGGGGATCGCGAGCTTCCAGTTCCACCAGACGGCGACCGATCGCGTCGTGCTCTACGTGGTGCCGGGGCCCGGATCCGCCGCCGCGCGCGAGCGGGCGGTCCGGAGCGCCGTCGAGCAGGTGCAGTCGCTCGCGCCGGGTCTCGTCGTCGTCGAGGCGAGGACCGTCGACACCATCCCGCTGAGCAGCGCCGGCAAGCACCGCTTCACGCGCTCCGACGTGGTCACGTCCGCGGCCGGCGAGGGAGTGGTCTGACCGATGTGCGGCATCTGCGGTAGCATTCGCCTGTGCGGGCCCACCACGCCGGAGGACGATCGGGTCGTCCGCGCCATGATGCGCAGTCTGGAGCATCGGGGCCCGGACGGGCAGGGGATCTGGTCGGACGACGAGGCGGTCCTGGGGCACCTTCGCCTCGCGATCATCGATCTCGCGGGTGGTTACCAGCCCCTGCTCAACGAGACCGGGCGGATCGGCGTCGTCTTCAACGGCGAGATCTACAACTACCGCGAGCTGCGCGACCAGCTCCGCGCCGCCGGGCACCGCTTCCGGACGGAGAGCGACACCGAGGTACTGGTGCACGGCTACGAGGAGTGGGGCGACGCGCTGCCGGAGCGCCTGCGCGGGATGTTCGCCTTCGTGCTCCGGGACGGAGAGCGTCGGCGCACGCTGCTCGTCCGCGATCGCCTGGGAGTGAAGCCGCTCTACTACCTCCGCTCTCCGGCCGGGGGAACGCTACGCTTCGCGTCCGAGATCAAGGCGCTCTTCGCGGATCCCCACGTCCCGCGGGCGCTCAATGCCGGCCGGCTCTCCGAGTATTTCGCGTTCCGCAGCATCGTCGGCGAGGAGACGCTCTTCGAGGGCGTCCGCGAGCTGGAGCCGGGGACGCTCATGGTGGTGGAGGACGGCCGCTGCTCGGTGCGGAGCTACTGGTCGCCGGAATCGGCAGTCGGCGCGACCGCCGCTGACATTGCCGGAGGGGGCCGTGAGCTGCTCGTGGACGCCGTACGGGCGCGGCTGGTGAGCGACGTCGCGCTCGGGACGATCACCAGCGGCGGACTGGACTCGAGCCTGGTGAGCGCCATCGCGGCGGAGGTCGCCGGAGAGGCCATCGACACCTTCTGCGTCGGCTTCTCCGATCCCGCCTACGACGAGCGGCCGTTCGCGCGTGCGGTCGCGGAGCGCATCGATTCGCGGCACCACGAGATCGTCGTCTCGCCCGAGGACCTGGTCCGCGAGCTCGACCGCCTGACCTGGGCGCACGACGAGCCGCTCACGCATCCGAACTCCATCCCCATGCACCTCCTCTTCCGGGAGGCGAAGGAGCGCCAGCACGTGACGGTGCTGCTCTCGGGGGAGGGCGCGGACGAGGTGTTCGGGGGCTACGAGTGGTACTCGGTCGCTCACCGGCGGGCGTCGCTCCGGCGCGTTCCCGGGCTGCCGACGCTCGCCCGCTGGCTCCCCGGGCGCCGCTTCGCCACGCTGCGGCGCGTGCTCCACCCCGACTACCTGCTCGTCTCCAACGCGGTCTCGCGGCCCTCCGAGGTCGCGGCGCTGTGCGCGGGCGACCCCGTGGCCACCCGGCGCGAACGCTGGCCCCGCGACGCCGGCGAGGAGGGGCTCTTCGTCTACGATCAGCGCACCTACCTCGCCCCGCTGCTCCAGCGCCAGGACCGGATGAGCATGGCCGCGGGGCTGGAGGCGCGCGTGCCCTTCCTCGACCACGCACTGGTCGAGTGGGCGAACGCGCTCCCCATGCGCACGAAGCTGCCCGGGGGGAGCCGGAAGGCGCTGCTGAAGGCGCTCGCGGCCCGCTGGCTCCCGGAGAGCATCGTACACCGGAAGAAAGTGGGGTTCGCGATGCCCCTGGGGGCGTGGATGCGCGGGGGCGGCCCGCTCGCGCGGCGGGTGGACGAGCTACGCGATCCTCAGGCGTTCGTCCAGGGGGTGGCGCGGGCGGGGGCGGTGGACGCGTTGGTCCGTGAGCACGCCGCGGGCGCCGACCGAACCGACCTGCTCTGGTCGCTCCTGGCCCTCGAGCGGTGGGCGAGCGTCTTCCTCGGTCCGGCGCTCCGGACCGAGGAGCTGCCGGGGAGGAACACGGGGCTCGTGCGGGCCGTCTCCAGTCCCTCCTGACCCCTTCGCCGGGGGCCTCCACGGGGAGATCGGCGGGTGGGGCGCTTGACAGCCCCGGATATTCTCGTAGGTTGCGTCCGGACATCACCAACACCACGCTGTTCAGAGCAAACCCGTCGAAAGGCGGGGACGCAGAGTCACGGGGCTACGGGGGAGAAGCTGCTCTTCCCACGCCCGCCGGGCCGCCAGCGACCTGATCCGCCGCGTTCGCGCGAGATCCAGGTAGCGGCGGCCTTTCCGTTTATATGACCCCTTCGGTTCGCGCGGACGACTACAGTTTTCGCCGCGCGCTGCCGACACTGTGATGGCGAGGGGGTGTGGAACGCCAGCCCGGGTCTCCCCTGTGGGACTCCGCGCTGTCCTCGACACCTCCTCGACAACTCACAGCGCTGCTCAGAGCAAAGCCGGCGAAAGCCGGTGGCGCAGAGCCACGGGACTACAGCGGCGCGAGCCGCCATGTCCGCCGGGCCGCCAGCGATTCGGCCGATGCAGAGAGACCCTCTCTCCCATCGGCAGGACCTGGCGGCTTTTTCGTGCCCCTGGTCCTCAGGCATTCACGGCCGCGGACCCCGACAACTGGTCGGGGTCGGGCCAAAGCAATAACTTGAGGAGGAAGCTGATGGTGGCATTCAGTGTCCGGCGACAGGGTAGGCTAACCGTGATGGTGCCCGCGATACTCCTGCTCCTTTCGGCGTGTGATTCGTCGCTGACCGCGCCCGCGATCCCCGTGGTGACCGACACCGCGAGCTCCGGGGTGGTCAGCAGTCCTGCAGCATCCGTGATCCAGCTCCCGGTGGGCGATTCTGTCCTGCTGGCGGTGGTCGGCGGCACCACGGAGTCGAAGGTAAACGCGAGCTCGTCCGTGCAGGATGCATCGACCACGATGCAGGTGCTGATGGGCGTGAAGAGCTCCTACACGACGGTGCGGGTCCCCGGCTCCGCCAGCTTCGACCCGCGCCAGATCGCCGACAGCTCCGTCACTCTTCGCAGCGCGAACGGCCCCGTGGTGCGTATGGCCAGGCGCCAGGACGGCTCCTACGTCAAGGTGGTCACCGGCGGGGCCTATCCGTCCATGGTTTACTACTTCCGGAGCTCCGCGCTGGGCGCGGACGCGACAGACTACCCCTCCCTCGTCTTCCAGGGACGGCACGCGCAGCTGGGCATCATCCGCGGGACGGTCAACGGCGGCTCCGTGAGCGCCTCCTCCGGTACCGCTTCCTCGACGGACGCGTGGGCCAGCTCGGCTCCGAACGTGGTCTCGGTCGACTTTCGCGGGCTCGCCGTCGCCCATTCGGCCGGCGATGCGGTCGTCACGCACGAAACGACGGCGGGGCAGGATACCTTCCGGATCCGGAGCGTCGAGACGGCGGGCAGCGCGGACACCGCAAGCGCGCCGGCCTCCACGAGCGGGGACGTGGTGCAGTACCCCTCCGCGGCCGTGGCCTTCATCGCCGGGCCGGCGCTCAAGCTGGGCAGCGCGCTCAATCCGTACCCCTGGTATGACAAGATCGCGAACGAGAAAGCGCCCGTCCATGCCGCGGAGGCGCTGGATCCCGCGACGTCGTGGAACACGCTGGACGGCTACGTGATGTACTACGACCTGGGCCTCACGCTCTATCAGCTCTATTACCGGAGCGGGGACGAGCACATCCACGAACTCGCCCGTAAGGTGGTGGACCACTGGGTGGAGGCGGCTCGGAACACCAGCGTGCGGCCCTACAATCTGGCCCCGCGGAGCGTGAACCTCGACGGCATCATCCTGCGCGCGCTGGACGGGCGGCCGGAGCTCTGGCCGGAGATTCTCGCCTACGTGCGCACCATGTACCCGATGTGGCTCGGCAACCACCTCAACGACTCGAAGCTGTGGTACGGCATCCGGGACGGGGGCTTCACGCTGCTCTACACGGCGCAGCTGGCCGAGGTCTACCCCGACTCCGCCGTGCGCGCGGAGATGAAGGCCAAGGCGCTCGCGGCGGCCACCACCTACTACGCCCGGCTCCAGCACGCGGACGGCGGCTGGTACTACCGCTTGAAAGAGGCCAACGACTCACTCGTCTCCCAGCCCTTCCAGGTGGGCTTCCTGATGGAGGGCCTCATTGCCGCGCACCAGGTCACCGGAGATGCGACTATCGCACGCGAAATCACGCGTGGCGTGGACTGGCTCTATCAGTACGGCTTCGATGCGCGCGAGCCCTACAAGGCGATGTGGTACTGGGTCGATGAGCAGCACAATGGCAAGGGCCACGGGCCGGCGACCACCGCGATGTGGAACGCGCGGGAGCTCAACGGCACCACGATCCATGCCTTCGGCTACGCCTACAAGCTCACGGGGGATGAGAAGTACCGCACGGAGGGCGACGACGTCCTGGAGGCTACCTTCAATTACGATCCGAGCGATCCGAAGGGCTCCACCGGACTCGCGTTCTATCGCGGCAAGGAGTACAACCAGAATTATCGCTCGAGTGGCCATTACTTGGTCTGGAGGCTGGGCTTCTGAGCATCAGAACTCCACCGAAATAGCGGATGAAGACTACTCCCGGGGCTCGGCGTACCGAGCCCCGGGAGTAGTCTTCATCCGCTGATGCGGATCGTGGCTTGGCAGCCTCTGGGCTCACCGGCGCTCGTCCGGCACTCCTCTCATCTTCGCGATCCCGCTTCGGACTCGCCCGACCGGGAGATGCACGGCACGCCGGAAGAGTAGGTACCCGAGTTCGCGGGACGACCTCACAGGCGTACCGTGCTCTCCGTCTCGCCCCGCGAATTCGCTGGCCACCTCCTTGCGCAGGCGCTCTTCCCCGTATTCCGCCACCTGCCGGGGGTACAGCTCGTCGCGGGCGAAGCGGTAGAGCTCCAGGTCCAGCTGGTTGCGCTCCACACACTGCTCGCGGTACCGCTCCGCGATCGAGCGCCGCTTCTCGCCGGACTGCGCCGGGTTGTGGGGTCGTCCATACCAGGGGTCGAGCCCATTCAATCCGAGTGCCTGCCGCACGAGGAGGAGCGACTCGTCGAAGCGCTCCAGGAGCCCGATCGCGCGATAGCGGCTGGCGAGGATCTGCTTCGCGGCTTCCACGTCCTGCTCGCCCGCCAGGAACTGCGTCTGCCAGTTGTGCTGGATCGGCTGCTCCATCCACTGCTCGAAGGGCGCGGTGACGCCCATGTGCTCCACGTGGTACTGGTAGTGGGAGAGGAAGCGCGAGACCGGCTCTCGCAGAAAGATGTACCACGCCAGGCGGTCCTCGAACTCGCCGAAGTCCACGAACGGCCGCAGCCAGTGGCCGCCGATGCTGCGCGCCCACGGGTTCAGCCGGAGGTCCGCGGCCAGGTCCTTCTTCCGGTAGATCCAGCCGCGCGGCGGGTTCACCAGCATGTGACGGACCCCGAAGTGGCGGCGCATCACCGCTTCCACGGTGGTGCCGCCCGCCTTCTGGACGTGCGAGAAGCACGCGATCGGCGCGTCGCCTCGTCCGCTCGTACTCATTCGCTTGTCATGCGTGCCAGTACAATCAGGTGCTCTCCCATCATCAGGTGCGAAATGAGCCATTTCACGCCCTGCTTCGCTCGGGAGATCGTCCGTCGTCGGATCGCCGGGCGGTTCGGCTGGGCAACCGCGGGAACGGCGGGCGCTGCCTCCATCTTGGGTCGGACCGGTGCTGCAAAGAACTCCTCAACGCCCATCCCAACCGCACGAACGGAGATCGGATCGTAGCCGGCCTGGCGGAGGATCATCAGAAGCTGGCGTGCGGCGAAGTAATACAGGTGGATCGGGAACGCCTGGAAGCGCTGTCCCTGTCGTGGAAGGCGCCTGGACAGAGGGGTCCCGGCGATTCGCGCACGCAACGAACCCACGTTCGGTACCTCGACCATCAGAATACCCCCGGGCTCCAGCATCCGGCGAACCTTCCCGAGAGTCTCCCGCGCATCCGGAAGGTGCTCGAGCACGTGAATCATGGTAACCGCGGCGGTGCGCACTCCCGCGGCGAGTGCCTCCGGCAAATCGGCGTAGACCCGGAAGCCCCGCACCGCGAGGTTCTCACGGGCGAGATCTCCTGGCTCTACACCGTATGCTTCCATGCCCCGCGCCGATGCAGCATGCAACAGAGCACCGGCACCGCAACCAAGGTCGAGCAGAGTCCCCGGAGTACACACCTGCATCAGCAACGAGAGCCGGAACGCGGCATCGGCTGCGTCGGACGCGGCGTAGGACGCATCGTGGCAGTGATAGTCTGCGCGATTGTAGAATGAGCGGAGTAGCTCACCCGCGGGCCGCGGATTGGTGAAGGTGAACCCACAGCTACGGCAGTGCGAGAGCGCGAGGCGACTTTCGACTTCCGCGAAGTGATCGCGCCCGATCCACACTGTCGGAGCCGGTCGCGAGCCCAACCGCGTCGAGTCGCAGATCGGGCAAGCGGTGAGCACTTCGAGATTTTCCGGGTGGGGCGGCCTGTCGAGCGAAAGCGTGCTCATCAGCGGAGGGAGCCAGGGTAAAGGGTGCCAGGCGAGCTCCTACCCCATTCGGGCATATGGCGCAGCGAAAAACGGCCACCGTCGGGCGCAAGCGGAGTAAGGTCACGCCAGATCCCGGTCTGTTCTTCATCGCTCCAAGCTCACGGCCCGCCCCGTCCGCAGCGACTCCTCGATCGCGAAGGTGGCGCGCGTCGTCCGTGCGAGCGAGTCGACCGCGATCGGCGGCGCACCGCCCCGCAGCGCGCTCAGAAAGGACGCGACCTCGGCGTCGAAGCCCTTGTCCTGCGCCTTGCCTCCGCTCTCGCTCGCTTTCCCGCCGCGCTGGACGGTGAGGGTGCGGAAGTCGTCGAGCACGCCCACCGCCCCGCCGCCGAAGACCTCCACCCGCTCCTTCGGGTAGCTCCTGTCGCCCGTGGCGAAGTAGTCGATGCTCGCCACGGAGCCGCCGCGCATCCGCAGCGCGATCGTGACGGTGTCGTGGGTCGCCCCCTGCGCGCCGCCGAGGCTGTAGGCGAAGACCTCCGCCACCTCGTCGTCGGCCAGGTACTGCACGAGATCGACGAAGTGGCAGACCTCGCCGATGATGCGGCCGCCGCCCTGCTCCGCGTCGTGGATCCAGTGCCCGGCCGGGATGGGGCCGGCGTTCACCCGGTAGTGGATGGCGAGCGGGCCCGCGTTCGCGAACTCCTTCCGGAGCGAGCGGGCGAGCGGAGAGAAGCGGCGGTTGAAGCCGACGGTGAGCAGCCGACCCGTCTCCGCCTGCGCCTCGAGGATCTCCCGGAGCTCCTCCTCGTTCAGCGCGAGGGGCTTCTCGACGAAGACCGCCTTCCCGGCGCGCAGCGCGTCGGTGACGTAGCGCGCGTGCGAGCCGTGGCGGGTGGTGATGACGACGGCGTCCACGCGCTCGTCGCGCAGCAGCTCGGAGGCGTCGGTGGTGCAGAGCTGAAAGCCGAACCTCTCGCCGGTGGAGCGCGCGCTCGGGCCGGTGGCGGTGGCGATCCCCACCATCTCCACGCCCTTACCGCGGGCGAAGCGCGGGAGCAGCGTGGCCTTTCCGAAACTCCCCGCGCCGATGAACCCGAGGCCGATCTGGCCGCTGGCGGTGGTGCGCGGCCGCAGCTCGACCACGCGCGTGACCGGCTGCTCGGCGGCCTCCGGGTAGCTCAGCAGGATGCCGAGGTAGGGCTCGTCCACCTCGCCGCCGATGAGGTGGTAGGCGGCGCCGGCGGCGGCGACGGGGAAGCTGTGCGTGCTGAGGCGGCCGGGCGTGACCCGGCCGGCGGCGACGAGCTGGAGGAACTCCTCCATGTTGCGCCGCTCCGTCCAGCGCACGTAGCCGATGGGGTAATCCTGGCCCTTCTCCTCGTACGCGGGGTCGTAGCGGCCGGGCCCGTAGGAGCGCGAGAGGCGCAGCTCGAGCTCCTTGCGGTAGTACGTCTCGCGCGGGATGTCCATTCGCACCGCGCCGACCATGGAGACGCGGCCTCGGTCTCGACAGATCTCGCCCGCCAGCTCGATGGGGTCGTTGCTGTTGGCGGCGGCCGTGATGACGACCGCGTCCACCCCGACACCGCCAGTGAAGGTCGCCACGGCGGCCGGGACGTCGTCCGAGCGCACCACGGCGGCGTCGGCACCCAGCTCGCGGGCCAGGGCCACCTTGCTCGGGTCCAGGTCGATGCCGAGCACGCGGCAGCCCGAGGCCCGGAGGATCTGCACGGCGAGCTGGCCGAGGAGGCCGAGCCCGATCACCGCCACGCGGTCGCCCAGGCGCACGTCGGCGATGCGCACGCCCTGCATGGCGATGGCGCCGAGCGTAACGTAGGCCGCGTCGTCGAAGGAGACGCCGTCGGGGATCGCCACGACGAGGTTCTTCGGGACGACCACCACCTCCGCGTGGTTGGCGTATCCCGCGCCCGCGCAGGCGACGCGCTGCCCGACGGAGAACTCCTCCGCTCCCCTTCCCACCTCCTCCACCACCCCCGCGCAGGAGTAGCCGAGCGGGATGGGCATGTCGAGGCGGTTCATCACCGCCTCCAGCGTCGGGCGGATGCCGTCCTTCGCCATCCTCTCCAGCACCTGCTTCACCAGGTCGGGGCGGCTGCGGGCCTTCTCCAGCAGCGACTTGCTGCCGAAGTCGACGGCCGTCTTCTCCGTGCCCGCGCTGATGAGTGAGGCCGCGGTGCGCACGAGGACGCTGCCCGAGTGCGCCCGGGGCGCGGGCACCTCGAGCACCTGCGTGGCGCGGGAACGATCGTTCTGGATCACCTGCTTCATTGCACCTGTTCCGTCTGCTGTCCTCGGGCCTGGAGACCCTCGGCGTGACCACCGCTGCCACTCCTGCGCAGCACGAACTCGTTGCAGCCCAGCCCGTTGTTCCGCTTCACCACGACCGGCTCGAAGCCGCGGTCGCTGTAGTAGCGTAGGATCTCGTCCGCGGTAGCGACCTCGTAGGGGTAACCGCCGACCCAGTCGATGATGTCACGCCAGCGGCTCATGCCGCGGTTGCCCCGGTAGCGGGTCCAGAGGTGGACGTACTCCTGCGGGCGCAGCCGGAGCACGGCGCGGCCGACCGTCCTCGCCTCGTACGGCAGCATCGCCAGCACGGCGTAGGGCGCGCGCAGGGGGGCCGGGAGCCCGCAGTAGCGCTTCTTGAGCCTCCGCCAGCGGTCGCTCTCCGGGCCCATGTCGTTGTAGAGGGCGATGAAAAGGAGTCCGCCGTCGGCGACACGCGCATGGACGAGATCCAGCGCCTTCCACATGTCTCCCGTGTGGTGGAGCACCCCCCATGAATACACTATGCCGAACGTGCCCAGTGACGCGAGATAGTCCGCGTCGAGCGCCGAGCCCTCCTCCACCGTCCACCGGAGGTCGTCCGGGAAGTAGCGCCGACGCAGCTCCCGCGTGCAGGCAACCGACTGGGGATCGTAGTCCAGCGAGTGCACCGTCGCGCCGAGGCGCCGGGCCGCGAGACTGAAGAGCCCGCTCCCCGAGCCGATGTCGAGGAAGCTGCGGCCCTCGAGATCGTGGACCCCCAGCATCTCTTGCAGCGACTCCTGCGCGCGCTGGATCCGGCCTTCGTCGAGCAGCCCGAGGAAGCGCGCCCAGTTCGCACCGAACTCGAAGCGTTCTCCCCGCGATACCTCGCTCGCATGTTCGCTCATCGAAAGCCGCTGGCAGCGGTGAACGAGTGGAGAGAACAGGATTCAGCACGCAGAGTCGAGGGGCGTACCCAGTTGCTGATTCAGCAGCCGCGCCATCTCCGCGCAGCGCCCCGGCCACGACTCGCCCGCCATCGCGAGCGCCGCGTCGCGCCGCGCATCCGCGTCGAGCCCGGCGTCCAGGAAGGAGCGGATGCCGGCGATGAACTCCTCCGGTGCGCGCGCGGTGCGCAGCATCGGGTTGTCGCGTAGCAGCTCGATCTCCGGCAGCGCGGTGGCGACCACCGGCATCCCGGCGGAGAGGTACTCGCGGAGCTTGATCGGATTGACCGCGGCCGTGAGCTCGTTGATGACGAAGGGGATCAGCCCCACGTCGAAGGCCGCGGAGTAGGCCGGAAGCTCGGCGTAGGGCCTCTGCCCCAGCAGCCGGACGTTGCGCCGGCTCTCCAGCCGGCTCACGTCGGCCTGGACCTTCCCGATCAGCACGAGCGTCGCTTCCGGAAAGGCGTCGGCCAGCGTGCAGAGCAGGTCCTGGTCCACCCACTCGTGGAGGAGACCGAAGAAGCCGAGGATCGGCCCCTCGACGTCGGCGATGTCGGCGGGACGGGGAGGAGCGTCGAGCGCCGCCTTCGCGAAGTGCCCCCACTCCACGCCGTGCCGCATGAGGTATGCCCTCTCCGTGTACTCCCGGCAATCGTCCAGCAGCTCCGCGGAGGAGGCGAAGACGACGTCCGCCTCGCGGCAGAGCTGCGCGTGGCAGGCGCGCATCACCGCGCCGTCGTAGTCCGAGAAGGACCACCAGCGGTCCACGCAGTGGTAGACGAGTCCGCGGCCGGGGAGCTTCGCCAGGTACGGCGCCACGGTGGGCGTGTAGACCCAGCGCAGCGGCTCGCCGCGGAAGCCCAGCTTGCGGACGGTGCTCCGGATGGAAGCGCGGTAGAGCTCCCGGTTGATGGCGTTGGCGACGCGGCTGCCGGGCAGGGGCACGCTCAGCGCGCTGAGGACGTGGAGCCGCTCGTGCTCCCGGATCAGCCCGCCGAAGGAGCGCTTCAGCCGGCCCCAGATCCGGCTCAGGTCCGTGGCTTTCGAGAGCTGGGGCCGCCGCATCCCGCTGGACTCCACCCAGAGCACGTCCGTGTGCCGGGAGAAGCTCCGCATGATGTGGTGCTTGCTCGTGGGATCGCCGCGCCAGTCGTTGGCGAAGCAGACGATCGGCGGGGCGTCGCGCAGGGCCGCCGCGAGCTCGGCCTCGATCGCGGAGACCCCCTCCGGGGCCGCGGTCGTCGAGTTCATCACACTGCTACCACGGTCGTGAGAATGGAAACGGGAAGGTTCACCTCCCCGTGCAGAAGGATGCACGAGCGCGAGCGGCGCTCTCCGTAGCGCTCGCTCGCCTCCGACGGCACGAGCCGCGCCATCGCCCCCGGCGGCACCGTGACGCGGACCCGGACCCCGGGCTCACCCGGCAGGACGACCTCGCACGCGCCGTCGCGGACGCAGATTCGGCTGACAGTCTCGGCCAGGTGGAGGCGCCACGCGAGCGCCTCGGTGCCGGTGCCCTGGACGCGGTCCTCGATCGTCCAGGTGCCGGCCCGCACGTCCGCCGTGACGGCGCGGTGGACGACGGCGCCCGACGGCCGGTGCGCGTAGCCCCGGTGGCGGCCCGCGAAGTGGAGCCGCTCGGGCGAGACCTCCCACGCCGTGCACGCCGAGCGCGTGCGGTCGGCGAGGACGCGCCAGGGCCGGTCCGCGCGGATCGGGTTCTGCTCCTCGCCGCCGAGCTGCACCACGCTGTGCGCGGCCGTGCCGCGGAAGGCGAAACGCGCGTCGAGGTCGCGCGTGTAGGCGTACGTACCGCTGTCCGCCACCACCCGGCGCCCGGCCACCACCAGCTCGAAGGAGAGCTGGTCGTTGTGATCGTGGCTCCCCGCCCCCTCCAGCCCCACCGCGCCGCAGCGGACGATGGCGTGGTGGTCCCCGTGCCGCAAGACGTAGAAGCCGCCGTGCGGGAAGGCCCCCGAGGCGGGCGCTTCGGGCCAGCGCCCCTCCGGCAGACCGAGCGCGTGCCGCCGCGGCTCGCGCAGGCCCCGCGCCGAGAGGGCGTGCAGCCGGCCGTCGTCCGCGTCACCCAGCATGGGCGCCTCACCGCTCTCCGGCAAGTACGCCGCGATGAAGCGGTACATCGCCCGCAGCCGCTCCTCGTGCGCGTCGCTCCAGCTCCCCGGCAGGTTGGCCCGCAGAAGCTCGCCCGCGCAGGCGAAGAATTCCGTCACCAGGCGGTGGTACGCGAGCGAGGCCTCGAAGGAGGCGCCGTCCTCGTGCACCTGGCGCAGCAGCTCGTCGCCGACGATCCGCGCGCCGGTACCGAGCCAGCGCTCGCCTGCGCTCGCCCCGCGGAAGAGCGTGCCCAGGTAGACGAGCCCCACGCCGTTGGAGACGAAGTGGTTGCCCCGGTAGACGGGGTGCCACTCCAGGTGCCGCTCGACGAAGAGCCCCGTCGAGTAGAGGTTCGCGAGCAGTGCCTCCCAGAATTCCGCCGGGACGTCCGGGGCGCCGGAGAAGAGCACCGCGGCCACGCTCCAGTTCGCCGCGCGGATCGCCGCGTCCATCGGCGAGGCCCAGTTCGGGCCCAGGCCGATCGGGTTCTGCTCCAGCCAGGAGAGGACGTGCGAGACGAAGGCCTCCCGATAACGCGCCTCACCCGTGCTCCAGTACGCCCGCGCGAGCGCGACGAAGTGATAGCCGCGCGACAGCTCCCAGACGGTGCGCACGTCCGATCCGTCACCCCGTACGATGGCGAGGCGGTGCGCGTCGTCTAGCGGCCACTCCCGTCCGGTATACAGGTCGCGCCGCCAGCGGGGCGGGGTGCCGAGCGGGACCGGCCCCGCGCCCAGGAGCTCGAAGAGGCCCTGCGCCGTCGAGTCGGCGAGGGCGAGATCGTGCTCCGTGCAGGTCGTACGCGCCCACTCCGCGGCGCCGTCGACCGGGAGCCAGAACACGCCGGCGCCGGGGCGGCGGAGCCACTCACCCATCCCGCCGGGATACGCGTCGCGCCAGCCCCGCGCCCAGCGTCGGCCGGCGCGGTCGAGCAGGCGGAAGCCCCCGGCGCTCTCCACCGACTGGCGCCCCCTCTGGCGCAGCTTCCACGCGACGAGGCGCACGAGCTCGGGCCGCGAGAGGGCACTGGATGGACGGACGGCGTCTGGCGCCTCCATCGAGTTCGCGAAATCGAGGGTCTGCTTCACAACTACCGGTTGAACGACGATACTTGATCGGATCGGAGGCGCGGGATGACGGCATCCGCGCCCGGCCCCCAAAGGTCGGCGCAACACTCGCACGGCGCCAGGTGCACGTGCGGTGCCGCACGGGCGTAGCGCGGAAAGGCGTGTCACATCCGGGACTCACCCGGTGCGGCGGCCCCGCGTGACTATCTGTCGGGTTGGCGCCATGTTGCGCAGGCGCAACAAGCGTTGCCCCCGTACCCGCGGTGTCACGGCGGGTCGGCGAAGCCGACGCGGAAAGCGCCGCAGCGACCGGGCGCGCGGCAGGAGCCGGGGACGGCACGGTCCCTGCCCGAGAGCAGGCGCTTCGGGGAGGTCCCCGGTGCCGGCCCTCACCCGGCGGCCTGAGAGCCGCCACCCTCTCCTATGAATGGGAGAGGGGACGGTTCGGGCGCAGTGCTGCTGTTTCAGTGCGGTGCCGTAGAATGAGCGAAGCTTGGGATGCCCATGGTGTCACGCGCGAATGCACGTGGATGCCCGCTTGCGCGGGAAGGGCGATCATAAACAACCGTGGTATTCCCCTCGCCCGCTTGCGGGAGAGGGTGGCGCGTCTCGGCGCGCCGGGTGAGGGCCGGCGCGGAGCCCGGCCGATATGCTCCCGAGCCTGCGTTCTGGGAGGGGCCGTCGTTGCCCCGTTTGTCCTCCACTGACCCTGTGCCAGTGAAACTGCTCTTCTGGTTGTGTCTCGCGGGTGTACTGTGGTGCTACGCCGGCTACCCGCTGGTGATGGTGCTCCGCGCCCGCTTGCGGCCCCGGCCGCTGGAGCGGAGCGGGATCACGGAACCGCCGGCGATCTCGGTGGTGCTGGCGGTGCGCGACGGGGCATCGTACCTGGGGCGACGCGTGGAGAACCTGCTGGCGCAGGAGTATCCCGCCGACCGGCTGGAGGTGCTCGTCGTCTGTAACGGCTGCACCGACGGTACGGAAGAGATCGCAACCGGGCTCAGCCAGTCGGACCCGCGGGTGAAGGTGCTGGTGAGCGCCGCGGAGCAGGGAAAGGCGGGTGCGCTGAATGCGGGCGTCGCGCGGGCGAGCGGCGAGTTCGTCGTCTTCGCGGACGTGCGGCAGAGCTTCTCGCCCGGCACGCTGAGGGCGTTGCTGGAGCCCTTCGGCGACGCGGAGGTGGGCGCGGTCAGCGGCCGGCTGGTGATCCAGCGAGGCGAGGCGGCGGCGGTGGAGGGGGTGAGGCTCTACTGGGGGATGGAAACGGCGCTGCGACTCGCGGAGAGCCGTACCGGCTCGGTGGTGGGGGCGACGGGCGCGATCTACGCGATCCGGCGCGAGTGCTTCGAGTCGATCCCCGCGAGGACGATCCTCGACGACGTGTGGCTGCCGATGCGGATCGCGATGGCGGGGCGGCGGGTGGTGCTGGAGCCGACCGCGGTCGCGGAGGACCGCTCCGCCGAGGACGCGCGCCGCGAGTACCTGCGCAAGCGCCGCACGATGGTCGGGAACCTGCAGTTGGTTCGCATGATGCCGGCGCTCCTGAGCCCCGCGCGCAACCCGATCCTCGCGCGCTACGTCTCGCACAAGCTGCTGCGGCTCGCGACGCCGTTTCTCTTCCTCGGCATGCTCGTGGCCGCCGGCCTGGTGGCGGAACCGCTCTACCGGGCCTTCTTCGTGCTGGAGCTGGGCGGGTACCTGCTCGGCGGCCTGGGCCTCGTGCGCCCGCTGCCGCTGCTCTCGCTTCCTTCAGCCTTCGTGATGATGCACGCTGCGATCTTCTCCGCCCTGCGGCAGTTCCGGGCGGATGCGGGCGGGGTGTGGGTACCGGTGCCGACTCCGCGCACCGAGCGCGTGAGCGGTGCTGCACTGGCCCGGACAGCGGAGCGCGACTGATGCTCGAGTCCGCGCCCCGGGTCAGCGTCGTCGTGCCCTGCTACAACGCGGCCGACTTCATCGGCCGAGCGCTGGATTCCATCCTGGCGCAGAGCTACCGCGCCTTCGAGGTGCTGGTGATCAACGACGGCTCGCCGGACACGCCGGCGCTGGAGGAGGCACTTCGCCCGTATCTCTCCCGCATCCGCTACGTTCGCCAGGAGAACCAGGGGCCGGGCGGCGCGCGCAACACAGGGATCCTGCAAGCACGCGGCGAGTACGTCGCCTTCCTCGACAGCGACGACGCCTGGGAGCGGGAGTTCCTCGCCGAACAGATGCGTCTCCTGGAGGCCGATCCGGAGCTGGACCTGGTCTACGCGGATGCGCTGCTGGTGGGCGACACTCCCTTCGCGGGGCGTACGTTCATGGACATCTGCCCTTCTCAGGGCGAGGTAACGTTCGAGTCACTGCTGCGGGAGGAGTGCTCGGTCGTGACTTCCTGCGTGGTGGCCAAACGGCAGTCACTGATCGCTGCTGGACTGTTCGACGCACGCTTCTTCCACTCGGAAGACTTCGATCTGTGGCTCCGGCTGCTCCAGAGCGGCGGGCGAATCCGGTATCACCGGCGCTGCCTTGGGCTGCACCAGGCCCACAGGGGTAGTCTCACTGCTGAGGGGACCAAGCTGCTCGAGGGCAAGATCGCCGTGTGCACGAAGTTGCGAGACTCGCTCGACCTCTCTCGATCGCAGAGGGGCGCGATCGAGGCGTATCTCTCATACTGCTGCGGGCACCTGGCGCTGGAGACTGCCAAGAACTGCCTGAGTTCCAGGCGATATCGAGAGGCCACCCGCAACCTGCGCGAGGCCCGTGGCTCGCTCCCGGGCTGGAAGCTGCGGCTCCTCACGTGGACCAGCGTGGTTGCACCTTCACTACTGCGCCGTCTTCACGTGTCGCGCCGTTCGGAGAGGCAACGTTCGGTTGGCGAAGCATCATGATCACATCCGGATCGCGAGTGGGAATCGGGGCATGACCATGCGCAGACAGCAAGTGGCGAAGGCATTTCGGACCCTGCGCTGGACGCCGTCAGTGCCGTGGCAGCGATTCACAAGGCGCGAATGGCGCGGGAATGTCCATCTGATCATCGCGGTCGCTGACCATTTCGAGCCGAGCTACGTACCCGCCGTGCCGAGTAGGTTTGCACCCCTGGATGAGCAGGAGAGACGTCTCGAAGAATGGTGTTTCCGTTATCCCGCGACGAACGAGCCATGGCGTGATTCCGACGGCTTCCCGTTGCGGCACACCTACTTCTTTCCCGCCGAGCAGTATCATTCATCTCTGATGGAGCGGCTTGCAGACCACTGCGGATCCGGCTGGGGGGAAGTGGAGGTGCACCTGCACCACGGCGTCGAGAAACCGGACACGTCGGGCAATACGCGTCGGATGCTCGAGTCCTTCCGAGATGCGCTCGTCGAGCACGGGTGCCTCTCGCGCTACGACGGCGTGGGACCGGCTCGCTACGCATTCGTTCATGGGAACTTCGCGTTGGCCAACTCGCGCGGAGGCTCCTGCTGTGGAGTCGACGACGAGGTCCAGATCCTGGCGGAGACGGGATGCTACGCGGACCTCACGCTCCCGGCAGCCCCGAGCCCGGCGCAAATCGGGAAGATCAATGCGCTCTACGAGTGTGCGCTCCCCTTGGATCGTCGAGCTCCGCACCGGCGAGGCATCGATCTTCGGGTCGGGCGACCTCCGTCGGTATTCCCGCTGATGATCCAGGGTCCGCTCGGTTTGAACTTCGCGAGAGGGGTCGTGCCCCGGATCGAGAATTCCGAGATTTCGGCCAGAAACCCGGTTACGCTCCGGCGTCTGCGGCTCTGGGAGCAGGCGCACATCACCGTGAAAGGGAAGCCGGAGTGGATCTTCATCAAGCTGCATTGCCACGGAATGGACCCACGTGACAAGGACGCGATGCTGGGGCCTGTTCGTCAACGTTTCATGCGCGAACTCTCGGACTTTGCGCACGCGTCGCCACGGCACCGGCTCCACTTCGTCACCGCACGAGAGATGACCAACATCGCTCTGGCTGCAGTGGACGGGAAGGAGGGTTCACCCGGCGCATACCGGGACTACCGGCTCAAACTGATAGCACCGCGCACCGGAGTGCAGTGGCAGTGAGCACGCGCTGATGCTGGCAGGGTGCTGCGGAACTGCCCCGCTCGGGCGGTCGAATCTGGAGGTTGCGGGTGGCCGCCGCCGCTCTGTCCGTCACTCATCGCCGAGGAAGGGAGTTCCTCGCGAGCGTTGCCCTTGAGAGGACTGATACATGTTCGATCGTGATAGCCGTGGATTCATCAGCTATTTCCTGAGGGCGTACCCCGGGAGGACCGCGCTCCTGGTCTTCCTCCTCACTCTCTCCGGGATCGCGGAGGGGGTGGGGATCGGTGCGATGCTCCCGTTGCTGGAGCTGACGACGAAGAACAACGCTCACCCGTCGCAGTTCTCGGTGATGGTGGGAGATGCGCTCGCCGCCGTCGGCCTGCAGCCCCACCTCCCGGTGCTGCTCCTGCTCATCGTCGCGGGCATGACGCTGAAGGCCCTGTTCCGGCTGCTGGCGATGAAGCAGGTGGGCTACACCGTCGCGCACGTCGCCACCGACATGCGCCTGTCGCTGCTGCGGGCGCTGCTGCGCTCGCGGTGGTCGTACTTCGTCAGCCAGCCCGCGGGCCGCTTCGCCAACGCCATCGGCACGGAGGCCACGCGGGCCGCCACGGCGTACCGGAGCGTCTCCACTCTGCTGGCCTCGGCGATCCAGGTGATCGTCTACATGGTGGTCGCTTTCCTGGTCTCCTGGCAGATCGCGCTCTTCGGGTTCTTCGGAGGCCTCGTGGTGGTCGCCGTCCTGGGACGCCTCGTCGGCATGAGCCGGGACGCGGGGAAGCGCCAGACGCAGATCATGCGCTCCCTGATCTCGCGCCTCACGGACGCGCTCCAGGGGATCAAGCCCATCAAGGCCATGGGCCGCGAGGAGCACCTGCAGCCGCTGCTGGAAGCGGAGACCCACGGGCTCAACGACGCCCAGGAGGACCAGGTGCTCGCGGCCGAGGCGGTCACGGCCGCGCAGGAGCCGATTCTCGTGGTCCTCATGGCCGTCGCGCTGTACTTCCTGCTGACCGTGGGCCACCAGAGCTTCGCGACGGTGCTGGTGACGGCCTTCCTCTTCTACCGGCTGGCGGGGCGGATCAGCCAGCTCCAGACGAACTACCAGGCCATCGCCGTCGGAGAGAGCGCCTTCTGGTCGATGCACGAGAACATCGCGATGGCCGAGGCGCAGCATGAGGTCCGGGGAGGGGAGACGATCCCACCGAGGGTGCTCGAGCAGGGGATCACCATGAACGGCGTGTCGTTCGGCTACGGCGAGAGGCGCGTCCTGAACGACGTCTCGCTGAGGATTCCCGCCGGCTGCTTCGTCGCGCTGATCGGTCCCTCGGGTGCCGGGAAGACGACGATCGCGGACCTCATCGTCGGCCTGTACGAGCCCGGCGCGGGCGAGATCCTGGTCGATGGCGTGCCCCTGCGCGAGGTGAACCGGATCGAGTGGCGCAAGCGGATCGGCTACGTGCCCCAGGAGATGTTCCTGTTCCACGACACGCTGCTCCAGAACGTGACCCTCGGTGACCCCGAGGTGAGCCGGGCTGCCGTGGAGGAGGCGCTACGGGCCGCGGGAGCCTGGGAGTTCGTCGCGCAGCTCCCCGACGGGCTCGATACCGTCCTCGGCGAGCGCGGGAGCAGGCTCTCAGGAGGCCAGCGACAGCGGATCGCGATCGCCCGTGCGCTGGTGCGCGAGCCGTCGCTGCTCGTGCTCGACGAGGTGACCACGGCGCTCGATCCACTGACCGAGGCCGCGATCTGCGGCACGCTGCAGGAGCTCGCATCGCGCGTCACCATCCTGGCGATCTCGCATCAACCCGCGATGATGGCGGCGGCCGACGTCGTGTACCGCCTGGAGGGCGGCAGGGCGACCCGTCTGGAGGATCCGCAGACGTCTCATGCCGCGCTGACCTGACCATCCGCGATCAACGGCCCGATGCTCTCCCCCGACTGGAAGTCCTACTTCGTCCTGCTCAGTCTGTGGAGCGATCCCGAGTACTGGGCGCGACGGATCCGGCGGAAATGGAACCGGCTCGTGCGCGGAGCGCCGGCGCCCGGAGGTGCCTCGATCGGTCCCGGAGCGCACGCGCGCTCCGTCCGACCAGGAACGGCCGCCGCGGCCACCCCTCCAGCGAAGCACCCGGCGAACCGCCCACCGTCGGACCTGCCGGTGGATCTCGTCTACCTCTGGGTGAGCGGGCAGGACCCGGCGCATCGTGAGAAGCGGAACTACTGGCTTCAGCGACATGGGCTGGATCCCGTCGTGTTCAACCCCGACGTTCGCTACGTCGAGGACGACGAGCTGAAGTACTCCCTGAGGTCCGCGGAACTCTTCCTTCCGTGGATCCGCCGCGTGTTCCTAGTCACGGACAACCAGGTCCCGGAGTGGCTGGATCGCGCCAACCCGCGGGTCAGGGTAGTGGACCACACCGAGTTCGTCTCCGAGCCGGAGTGGCTGCCCACCTTCAACAGCAAGGCGATCGCGGCCCAGCTCCACAACATTGAAGAGCTGTCCGAACACTTCCTCTGCTGTAACGACGACACCTTCTTCGGTGCGCCCTGCCAGCCGGAGGATTTCTTCGCCGTGCTGCCCGACGGCAGGGTGACGATGAAGGTCATGCTCTCGGAGTCGGACGACGACTGGATCATTCCCGCGCACTGGATCGAGCACGATCCGCTGGCGCGCCTCTGGATGGCGGGCTGGAACAACCTCAAGGTGACGCTGGAGGCCAGGCGTCCGTGGCGAAAGGTCCGGCACCTCAGCATCCACCAGGCGGAAGCGATGACCCGGTCGGCGCTGCGGGACACAGCGCAGAAATTCGCGAGTGACTACAGGCGTACGTGTGCGAGCAGATTCCGGAACAAGGACGATATCAACTTCATCGCCCTCACGAACTACCGCTGCCTGGCCGCGAAGACCGCCGTGCGTGGCATGTTGCCTCACCGGGTCTTCGCGCGCGAGAGCGACCTGGACGCGTATACGCGCGCGGAACTGCCGACGCTGTTCTGTGTCAATGGTGGGCCGGATGAGACGGAACTCACGAGGGAAAGAGCTCTGCAGCGCCTTTTCCCCGAGCCCTCCTCTTTCGAGCGGGTGCGCGCGCCGGCCGCGCGGCGGGAGACCCCACCCCTCGCGTCGGAGCGTGCTCCGTGAAGGCCCCGTCCGGCGCGGTGAACGGCGCCGGGACCGCCGTCGCCGACTCTCCGGGCGATCGCGCCGCCGGAGCCCGCGCCGAGCCGATCCGCATCGGATGCTTCTATCCGATGGAGAGGAATAATCCGTATCTCCGCTTCTTCTATGCGGCGCTCGCGGAACACGGGATCGAGAGGGTGCAGATCGATCCGAACATCGCCTACAACCCGCGCCTGCTCCGCAGGGCGGCGGCGGGGTTGGACGCCGTCTACTTCCACTGGGTCGACACGCTCTGGCGCGCACAAGGTAGTCGGCTCCCCTGGAGAACGCGGGCGATCCCGAACCTGCTCCAACTGGGTGAGCTGCGCCGGGAGCTGGTACGGCTGCGCAGGAACGGCACGGCGATCCTGTGGACCATCCACAACCTGGAGCCGCACGAGCGGGACACCTTCGTCGACCAGCTGGGACGGCGCACACTCGCCCGGATGGCGGACCTGCGGGTCTGCCACAGCCAGGCCACCCGCGCGCAGGTACTATCACGATACGGAGGGAGTCCGGAGCGAACGGTGCTGATGTACCTCGGCAACTACGCAGATACGCTCTCCGGAGCAGATGATCCGGTCGCTGCGGGAGGAGCCTGCCGACCAGCAGGGAAGCGGACCCTCCTGTGCTTCGGCAACATCCGCGGATACAAGGGCGTCGATCTCGCCCTCGATGCGGCCCGGATCCTGGGAGATGACTATCACCTGGTGGTCGCCGGGCGGCCGATCTCCGAGGAGCTCGAACGCGATCTGCGTGACCGAGCATCGGGGTTGCCGAATGTCCGGTTGGATCTCCGCTTCCTCGGCGACAGTGAGATCAGCCCGTTAATGAGTGCCGCCGATTGCGTACTGTTGCCCTATCGTGCGATTACCGGCAGCGCCGCTCTGCTCGCCGCATTGACACACGGGTGCGGGGTGGTCACCTCGGATCTCCCGTACTTCCGTGAGATCCTGGAAATGGAGCCGGACGCCGGGGTGATGCACGAGCCCGGGAGCGCCGATGCGCTGGCGCGCGCGATCAGCGAATTCTTCTCACGCTCCCCTTCCGCGAGGGGCGAGGCCGCGCGGCGACTGTCCGAGCGGTTCTCCTGGAGCCACGTCATCGTGCCGGTGGCCGAACGGATCCGAGAGATCGTCTCCCAACGCTCAGGCCATCGCGATCGCGAGATCTCTGCGTGACGTGCCCTCGGTGGCGGGCGCGCATGGCGTGATCGACCGCGGCGCGAAGGTGCGAGTGCAGGCCCCGGAGACCCGTCGGTCCTGGACTGATGTGGGCGAACGTTGCGCTGCCAAGACAGGTGGCCGGTTCATCACCGCTTGCGTAGACCCTGTAACGGAGGAACGATGGTATGGCCAATTTCGCCCTCACCGGCCTCGCCGGCTACATCGCACCGCGGCATCTTCAGGCCATTCGCGACACGGGAAACCGCCTGGTTGCCGCAATGGACCCGCACGACGCGGTCGGGGTCGTCGACTCCTACTTCCCCGATGCCGCGTTCTTCACGGAGTTCGAGCGCTTCGACCGGCACCTGGAGATGCTGCGCCGCGATTCCGCGGAGAACCGCGTGCAGTACGTCAGCGTCTGCTCCCCCAATCACCTGCACGATGCCCACATTCGCCTCGCGCTGCGCATCGGTGCGGATGCCATCTGCGAGAAGCCGCTCGTGCTCAATCCGTGGAACCTGGACGCACTTGCCGGCCTCGAGCGTGAGTACCAGCGACGCGTCTACACGGTGCTCCAGCTGAGAGTGCATCCCGCGCTCACCGCCCTTCGTGAGCGTCTGCAGGCGGATCCCTCCCGCAGGCACCACGTACGCCTCAGCTACATCACCTCGCGCGGGAAGTGGTACCGGTACTCGTGGAAAGGAGACGTAGCGAAGTCCGGGGGCGTGGCGACGAACATCGGCGTGCACTTCTTCGATCTCCTGCTCTGGCTCTTCGGCGAGGTACGCCGCAGCGAGGTGCACCTGTCGGAGCCGGCGCGCGTCGGCGGCTCGTTTGAGCTCGCCAATGCGGATGTCGAGTGGTTCCTCTCCATCGACAGAGCCGACCTCCCGGAGTCCGTGCGAGGGGCGCAGCCTACCTACCGCTCGATCACGGTGGACGGGGAGGAGATCGAGTTCAGCGGCGGTTTCCGAGACCTGCATACCCGGGTCTACGAGGAGACGCTCGCGGGGCGCGGCTTCGGGATCGAGCACGCGCGCCGCGCCATCGAGCTGGTGTACCGGATCCGTACCGCTAAGCCCGTGCGGCCGAGCCTGGAGATGCATCCGTTCATCCGGGGTGAGAGCCCGGATCTGCTGATCGCCAACGTCTGACGAGCGAGCGAAGAACCACCGTGGAGCGTATTCGAGAGTTGCCCGGGGTCTTCATCCACGAGAGCGCGTACGTGGATGCTCCCTGCGAGATCGGCGACGGGACGAAGATCTGGCACTTCTGCCACGTGCAATCGGGCGCGAAGATCGGCGAGCGCTGCAGCCTGGGCCAGAACGTGAACGTGGGCAACGACGTGGTGCTGGGGAGTAACGTGAAGATCCAGAACAACGTCTCCCTCTACACGGGGGTGGTGGTCGAGGACGATGTCTTCCTGGGGCCCAGCTGCGTGTTGACGAACGTGACGAACCCTCGCTCGCAGGTGAACCGGCGGGGTCTGTACGAGCGCACGCTCTTTCGGCGGGGTGCTACCGTGGGAGCGAATGCGACCATCGTCTGCGGGATCACGCTGGGGCGTTACTCGTTCGTGGCGGCCGGGAGCGTGGTGGTCAAGGACGTCCCGGATTATGCGCTGGTGATGGGCAATCCGGCCCGGCCGCGGGGATGGATGAGCCGGCACGGGCACCGGCTGCGGGATCCGGACTCGGACGGGGTGATGATCTGCCCCGAGAGCGGACTGCGCTACCGACTGG
>DASSTO010000010.1:0-4521 GCA_035707865.1 Longimicrobiaceae bacterium
GTGGCGAACCGCGTCGTACCACTCCGGCGTGCCGAAGACGATCTTGTCCTCCACCTCCTGCCCGCCGCCGGAGTTCACGTCCGCGATCTGCGCCCCGCCGATCCCCACCCGCTTCATCCACTCCAGGTCCTTCGTGATTCCCGTCTTGGTGATGTTGCTCCGCGTCCAGTGCCACCAGGTGCGGGGGAGGGCGCTGGGGGGCGGGCTCTCGAAGCCGTCGCGCAGCGGGTCGCTCGCCGCCTGCGCGCGGGCCGCGCGGGCGAGCGGGAGAAGCGCGGCGAGTGCCGCCGCCAGGACCACGGCCCTGCGCGTCCGAATCGTCATCGAGGCCGTACCGTCGGGTGGGGGTTCCGGGGAGCAGGCGACGGTACCTCCCCCCGCCCCGCGGCGCAAGCCCTCGGGGGCCGATTCCGGTTCCCTCTGTTCTTTCGTTCGGCGCGCGTGCTATCTTGCACCCGCCCGACGGCCGGCCTGCCCCCTCGCAGGCCCCGGCCCCTCCTCCCGTCCACGGCCCAGGCACCATCGCCGAACGGACGTTCCTCCACCTCACCGCGGAAGAGATGCTCAACACCACCATGCCCGCACGCGGGCTGGCGCGGCTCGCGGGCTTCGTCCTCGCGAGCGCGCTCGTGACCGCCTGCAGCGGGCGGCCCGACGCCACGCCGCCGCAGGCCGCCGACTCCACGGCCGGCGGCGAGTTCACCGCCGCGGCCCAGGCGAAGGCCGACTCCCTGCTGGCCCAGATGACGCTCGCGGAGAAGATCGGGCAGATGACGCAGGTCGACATCTCCTACCTGAAGGACCCGAACGACATCAACACGTACCACCTGGGCTCGCTGCTCAGCGGCGGAAGCTCCGACCCGAAGTCGGGGAACACGCTCCAGGACTGGACGCAGATGTACGAGAGCTATCAGCGCGTGGCGATGCAGGGCCGGCTCAAGATCCCGCTCCTCTACGGGATCGACGCGGTGCACGGGAACAGTAACCTGCTCGGCGCGGTGATCTTCCCGCACAACATCGGGCTGGGCGCGACGCGGGACTCGGCGCTGGTGGCGAAGATCGGCGCCATCACCGCCGCGGAGGTGCGCGCCTCGGGCATCCAGTGGGCGTTCGCGCCCTGCGTCTGCGTCCCGCGTGACGAGCGATGGGGCCGTACCTACGAGGGCTTCTCGGAGGACCCGAAGCTCGTCTCCACGCTCGGCGCCGCGGCGGTCGTGGGCCTGCAGGGGCCGCACCTGAGCGACGACCCCACGAAGGTCCTCGCCAGCGCCAAGCACTACCTCGCCGACGGCGGCACCGGGATGGGCACCGGAATCGGCCTGAACGGCAAGGGCCTCGACCAGGGCAACGCGATCGGGAGCGATTCCCTGCTGCACGCCGTCTTCCTCCCCCCGTACGTCGCGGCGATCGACGCCGGGGTCGGGACGGTCATGCCCTCCTACAGCAGCTGGAACGGCGTGAAGATGTCCGCGAACAAGCACCTGCTCACCGAGGTCCTCAAGGATTCGCTGGGCTTCAAGGGCTTCCTCATCTCCGACTACAAGGCCCTCAACCAGATCGACCCGGCGGACTACAAGCACTCGATCGAGGAGTCGATCAACGCCGGGATGGACATGGTGATGGTGCCGGACGACTACAAGACCTTCATCCAGGACCTCACGGAGCTGGTGAACGAGGGCAAGGTGCCGCAGTCGCGCATCGACGACGCGGTGCGGCGCATCCTGCGCGTGAAGGCCGAGATGGGGCTCCTCGACCCGAGCTACGACCCGCAGCCCGAACCGGCGCTGGTGCAGGCCTTCGGCTCCAGGGAGCACCGCGAGGTGGCGCGGCAGGCGGTGCGCGAGTCGATGGTGCTGCTGAAGAACGACAACCACACGCTGCCGCTCTCCAAGACCGCGGCACGCATCGCCGTGGCGGGTAAGAACGCCGACGACATCGGCAACCAGACGGGTGGCTGGACGATCGACTGGCAGGGAAAGAGCGGCGACGTCACGACGGGTGGCACCACGATCCTCACGGCCATCAAGCAGGCCGTCTCACCCAGCACGAAGGTGACGTTCTCGGAGGATGGGACCGGCGCCGCCGGCGCGGACGTGGGGGTGGTCGTCGTCGGTGAGACGCCGTACGCCGAGATGATGGGCGACCGCGCCGACCTCTCGCTCGACGCGGCTGACCAGAAGGCGATCAGCAACATGAAGGCGGCGGGCGTACCGGTCGTGGTGGTCCTCGTCTCCGGTCGCCCGATGATCCTGGGCGACGCGCTGACGAAGGCGGACGCATTCGTGGCCGCGTGGCTGCCGGGCACCGAGGGAGAGGGCGTGGCGGACGTCCTCTTCGGGGACTACAAGCCCACCGGCAAGCTCTCCTACACGTGGCCGCGCTCGATGGCGCAGATTCCCATCAACGTCGGCGACGAGAACTACGACCCGCTCTTCCCGTACGGCTTCGGCCTCACGTACTGAGCATGATGTGTGGGCGGGTGGCCTCCGGGTCGCCCGCCCACGACGGTCCAGGCCATTCCCCTCCGTACCCATCCGCTTCTCTCCGGACGAGGTGAACCGCATGAAGAGGCGTCTCCCGTGGAGTGCCGCGCTGCTGGCGTTCGCGGTCCTCGCGCCGGCCCCCGCGCGGGCCCAGGCGAAGTACCCCTTCCAGGACCCGAAGCTGCCCGTGGAGCGGCGCATCGACGACCTGCTCTCGCGGATGACGCTGGAGGAGAAGATCGCCGCGCTGAGCACCAACGCGAGCGTGCCGCGGCTGGGCGTGGAGGGCTCGGGCAACACCGAGGGGCTGCACGGGGTGGCGCAGGGCGGGCCCAGCAACTGGGGCCAGCGCAACCCGAAGCCCACGACGCAGTTCCCGCAGGCGGTCGGTCTGGGCGAGACCTGGGACGCGGACCTGGTGCGCCAGGTCGCCGCCGCGGAGGGTTACGAGGCGCGCTACCTCTTCCAGAGCGCGAGATACCACCAGGGCGGCATCGTCGTCTGGGCGCCGAACGCGGACCTGGCGCGCGACCCCCGCTGGGGCCGCACCGAGGAGAGCTACGGCGAGGACCCATTCCTGACCGGAACGCTCGCCGTCGCCTTCGTCCGAGGGCTGCAGGGCGACGACCCGAAGTACTGGCAGGCGGCGTCGCTGATGAAGCACTTCCTCGCCAACAGCGAGGAGAACGACCGCGACTCCATCTCCGCCAACTTCGACGAGCGGCTCTTCCGCGAGTACTACTCCGTGCCCTTCCGCATGGGCGTGGAGCAGGGCGGCGCGCGGGCGTACATGGCGTCGTACAACAGCGTCAACGGCATCCCGATGATGGTGAGCCCCATCCTGCGCCAGGTCACCATCGACCAGTGGGGGCAGGACGGGATCATCTCGACCGACGGCGGCGCGCTGGGGCTGCTCATCTCGGCGCACCACTACTACCCGGACCCGGCCTGGGGCGCCGCCGCGGGGGTGAAGGCGGGCATCAACCAGTTCCTCGACCGCTACAAGGAGCCGATCGAGCAGGCGCTGAAGGAGGGGCTCGTCACCGAGGCCGACATCGACCACGTGCTCCGCGGGCGCTACCGCGTGCTCATCCACCTGGGCCAGCTGGACCCGCCGGAGATGGTGCCTTACCGGAGGATCGGCGCTGCCGGAGAGCCCGAGCCCTGGACGACGGCGGCCCACCGCGCGCTCGCGCGACGCGCGACGCGGGAGTCGATCGTCCTTCTGAAGAACGCCCCCGTCGAGAGCGCGCAGAACGCGAGGAACGAGGGCGGTCTGCTGCCCCTCGACCGCGCGAGGCTGAAGTCCGTCGCCGTGATCGGCCCGCGCGCCGACTCGGTGCTCCTCGACTGGTACAGCGGCACGCCGCCGTCCGTCGTCACGCCCCTCGACGGCATCCGCGCGAAGCTGGGGAGCGCGGTGACGGTGACGTACGTCGACGGCAGCGACAGCACCGCCGCGGCGAACGCGGCGAAGAGCGCGGACGTGGCGCTGGTGGTCGTCGGCAACCACCCCACCTGCGAGGGCGCGGCCTGGGCGAAGTGCCCCATCCCCAGCGAGGGCCGCGAGGCCGTGGATCGCGAGTCCATCGACCTCGCCCCGGACCAGGCGGCGCTCGTGAAGACGGTGCTCCGGGCCAACCCGCGGACGGTGATGGTCCTCGTCAGCAGCTTTCCCTACGCCATCGTCTGGGCGCAGCAGAACGTGCCGGCGATCCTGCAGATGGCGCACAGCGGCGAGGAGATGGGCAACGGCCTCGCGGACGTCCTCTTCGGCGACTACGACCCCGCCGGCCGCCTCGTCCACACCTGGCCACGCTCCCTGGCCGACCTGCCGCCGAAGAAGGACTTCGACATCCGCCACGGCAGCACGTACATGTACTTCCAGTACGAGCCGCTCTACCCCTTCGGCTACGGGCTGAGCTACACGAGCTTCGCCTACCGGAACCTGCGCACCGATCGCGACGCCTTCGCTTCCGGCGACACGCTCCGCATCTCGGTGGACGTGACGAACACGGGCAAGCGCGCGGGAGACGAG
>DASSTO010000011.1:0-12957 GCA_035707865.1 Longimicrobiaceae bacterium
GCCGAAGTTGCCCTGCCCCGCCACGAGCGGATAGCGCAGGCTGAAGTCCTGTACCATGCGCACCAGCGCATCGTAGACCGAGGCGTCCCCGTGCGGGTGGTACTTGCCCAGCACGTCTCCCACCACCGTCGCCGACTTGCGGAAGGGCCGGTTGGGCGAGAGCCCCGTCTCGTGCATGCTGTAGAGGATGCGCCGGTGCACCGGCTTCAGCCCGTCTCGCACGTCCGGCAGCGCCCGCTGCACGATCACGCTCATCGAATAGTCGAGGAAGGACTGCTTCATCTCGTCCTCGATCATCCGGGGCACCACGCGGTCTCTCTGATTCGCCACTGCTCGTCCTCTGGTTCGAATTACGCCCATCCGCTCACGCGCGGGCCGCGCGGCGCCGAACAAAACACCGGTCGCAGGCCGCGGGTGTACTACCCCGGAGCGGGGTCGTGGTTCGGTATTTTTTCGGGAATCCCGCCGGGTCCGCATCATGCACCGGGGAGGCCCGGACCGCAAGAGGGATCCGCTCGCGACCGGGACGGAGGGTGCGACGATGACAGGCGAAGGCATGGCCCGCGCGGGCGCCAGAGCGATCGAGCGAATCGTCCTGCTGGGCTACATGTGCTCCGGGAAGAGCACGGTAGGAGAGTCCCTCGCCCGGCGCCTGGCGTGGAGCTTTCTGGACTTCGACGTCGAGATCGAGCGGCGCGAGGGGCGCTCGGTGCGCGCGATCATCGACCAGTCGGGAGAGGAGTACTTCCGCGCGGCGGAGGCGGCGCTGACCCAGGAGATCGCCACGGCGCCGATGCTGGTGGTGGCCCCGGGGGGCGGGTGGATCACGCGCCCGGAGCTGCTCGACGCCATCCGGCCCGGGACGTTTTCCGTGTGGCTGAGCGTCTCACCGGAGGAGACGGTGCGGCGGCTGAAGACGGACACCGTCGACCGGCCCTTCCGCGATCATCCCGATCCGACGGGCATGATCGCGGAGATGTTGGGGGAGAGGGAGCCGCTCTACCGCCGTGCCGACAGTCGGGTGCCGGCGGACGTGCGGTCGGTGGAGGAGATCGCGTTCGAGATCGAGCAGACGGTACGGACGCGTGGGATCGCGCGGGGAGGGGGGTGAGTGCCGAGTGCCAAGTGCCGAGCGCACGGGGGCCCGGGCACCGGCGGGATGCCCGGGCCCCCGTGCGCTCAAGCCGGCATGGCCGGCAGGAGCTCGTGCTGCTGCGCCACGTCGCGGGCGATGGAGAGGGTGATCGTCTTGCGGGCGGTGTTGGGAATGATGTCGCCGCGCGTGCTGGCCACCTCGCGACCCTGCGCGTCGTACGCCACGGCGTAGAGGTCCGGGAACTCGGCGCCCAGCTTCTCGTCCAGGTCCGCGAACGACTCCGTGGTGTAGTCGAACCTGGCCTCGCCGCGGGCGTCGGTCATGGCGGTGCCGATCAGGTCGTCGCGACTGAAGTTGTCGTGATCGAAGAGCGATACGCGGACGTTGGGCAGGGCGCCGGCGGGCGAGCCGGCGAGCACCAGCTTGACGACGGTGACGAATCGCATGGCGTGCCTCGGAGGGTGGGGGGTGGGCACCGGGCCGTTCGGCACTCGTCCGGCGCATGTCTGCAGGATACTGTACGTCGTTCCGGTGCGGAAGAGAGATGTCATCGGACGCGCGCCGGTCCCGCCGGTGCAGAGCCGGAGCCGGGGAGCGTACGAATCGACAAGCTTGAAATCCCGCGGGCCGGCGGCATATTCTGCTCCTGGCCCCATGCCGCGGGCCGCTCCCCTCTCGCCCGACCCCGCTCATGCGCGCACTCATTGCCGCCGCCGGGCTCCTCGCCATCTCACTCCTCCCGGGTCCCGCGGCGGCGCAGCGCGCCACCGCGTCGTATCACCTGAGCGCCGACTCGCTGGCGGCGCACGGGCGGGAGAGTCCGCCCACGCCGCTCGACCTGGGCGCCACCCGCTGGCGTTTCCGCGTGGGCGACGACGCCGACTGGGCGAGCCCGGGCTATGACGACGCCGGCTGGGGCAGCGTGCGGCCCGCCCTGGAGTACCTCGACAGCATCGGCCGTCTCGCCGACGCCGCCAACCGGGCGGGTAACCCGCTCACCGGCTGGTTCCGCCTCCACGTGGTGGTGGACTCGGCCCTGCTCGGCCAGCCCATCACCCTCGAGACCGGCGTGGGCGCCGGCGAGCTCTACCTCGACGGGCGGCGGGTGTTCGGCATCGGCGACGTCGGCACGCCGGGTCCGAGCTCGGCCGTGCGATCGGAGGATCCGCTCGCCGCGCATTCGCTCGTCTTCCGCAACACGAATTCGGTGCTCGCCTTCCGCGTCAACCTCGGCGCGGTGGAAGATGCGTGGGGCCGGGCCAACACGGCGTTCTTCCACGTGGGCCTGGCCACACCGGCGGCGCACGACCGCGTCTACCTCCCGCAGGAGCGCGGGGACCGTATGGTCATGGCGGCCAGCGCCTTCCTCCTGGCGCTCGGCTTCGTCTACCTGCTCCTCTTCGCCTTCCTGGGGCGTCGGCCCACCGCGAACCTCTACTTCTCCGCCGCGGCCGTTCTCATCGCCTTCAACGAGGCCGGGATCGCGATGGTGCAGGCCGGAGGCGACGTCCGTCTACAGGTAGCGGTGGGTCGCTGGGCCCTGCCGCTGACCTTCTTCACGTCCATCACCTGCCTGCTCGGGTTCGTCTACGCGGTTTTCCTCCCCCGCTTCCCCCGCCGCCGCTTCGCCGCGTTCCTGGGAGCGACGCTGATCACCGCCTTGCTCATCGCACTCCTGCAGGGGCAGGGGCTCCAGGTGCAGCCGTGGGCGAATTTCGCGATCGCGAGCATCTTCATCCTGGAGGCGCTGGACGGGCTCCGCGTCCTCGTCCTGGCGCTGAGACGGCACCAGGACGGCGCGTGGATCCTGGGCGCGGGCTTCGCGCTCTTCTTCGCCATGCTGATCGGCGCCGCCGTCTGGAAGGGCTGGCTGGACCGGAACGTCGGCCCCGGTTGGGCGATGGCCAACTACCTGACGCTGGGCATCACCGTGGCGGTCTACCTGGCGCGCAACTTCGCGCGCAGCAGCCGCGGCTTCGAACGGCTCTCGGGTGAGCTGGAGGAGGCGAACCGCAGCCTGGAACGGAAGGTCGAGCAGCGCACACACGAGCTCGCCGAGGCGAAGGCCGCGGCCGAGGCGGCGAACGAGACGAAGAGCCAGTTCCTGGCGAACATGAGCCACGAGCTGCGGACGCCGCTCAACGCCATCATCGGCTACAGCGAGATGCTGACGGAGGAGGTCGAGGCCAGCGGCGGGGAGGACCTCGTGCCCGACCTCCAGAAGATCCACTCCGCGGGCAAGCACCTGCTGGGGCTCATCAACAGCGTGCTCGACATCTCCAAGGTGGAAGCGGGGAAGATGGAGTTGCACCTGGAGAGCTTCGCGGTGGGTCCGCTGGTGCAGGAGGTGGTCGACACGGCGCGGCCGCTGGTCGAGCAGCAGAACAACACGCTGGAGATCTCACTCCCGGGCGAGCCCGGAGAGATGTACGCCGACGAGGTGAAGCTGCGCCAGATGCTGCTCAACCTGCTCTCGAACGCCGGGAAGTTCACGGAGTCGGGAACGGTGACGCTGCGGATGAGGCGCGGGCGGGGCACGGCGGGCGAGGGCCTGGTGCGCTTCGAGGTGAGTGACACCGGGCGCGGTATGACGCGGGAGCAGGTGAGTCGTCTCTTCCAGCCCTTCGTGCAGGTGGACGCGGAGGCCGCCCGCAGGCACGGAGGGACGGGGCTGGGACTGGCGATCACGAGACGCTTCGCCGAGCTGATGGGGGGCGGGATCCAGGTGCGGAGCATGCCGGGCAAGGGCACCACCTTCATCGTCCACCTGCCGGCGAGGGTGGCGGACCTACCGCGCCCGATCGCGCTGCCCACCCCGCTCGGGGCCGTGAAGCGGGAGAGCGGGGCCCTGCCCGCCGCGCCCGGCGGAACGGTGCTGGTGATCGACGACGATTCGCCCGCGCGCGAGGTCATCCACCGCACGCTGTCGCGCGAGGGCCTACGGGTTCTGGAGGCGATGACGGGGGCCGAGGGGCTACGTCTCGCTCGCGAGGCGCAGCCGGACGTCATCACGCTCGACGTTCTCCTGCCCGGCGGGCCCGACGGTTGGTCGATCCTCGCCTCGCTCAAGCGGGACCCCGCCCTGCGCCACATTCCGGTCCTCATGATGACGATCGTCGACGACCAGAACGTGGGGTTCGCGCTCGGCGCGGCCGATTACCTGGTCAAGCCGGTGGACCGGGAGGCGCTACTCACCGCCGTGCAGCGCCACGTGCAGGAGCGCGCGCCCGGCCACGTCCTGGTGGTGGACGACGACGGGGACACGCGCGCGATGCTCACGCGCACACTGGAGCGCGAGGGGTGGACGGTGGAGGCGGCGGAGAACGGCCGCGTTGCGCTCGAGCGTGTCACGGTCCGCCGCCCGGACGTCGTCCTCCTGGACCTGATGATGCCCGAGATGAACGGATTCGAGTTCCTGGAGGCGCTGCGCCGCACCGAGCGGGGGCGAGGCGTACCCGTGGTCGTGGTGACGTCGAAGGACCTGAGCGAGGCCGAGCGGGCACGGCTGCGCGGCGGGGCGGAGCGCATCCTCCAGAAGGGCACGCACCCGCGGGACGAGATCGTGGCGGAAGTGAGGAGACTCCTGCAACGCGCCGGCGGCACCGAGCCGATTGGCGCCTGATCCCGCCCTTTCAGCCGCGGAGGCGAGGCCATGGCGAAGCTCCTGCTGGTGGAGGACAACGAGATGAACCGCGACATGCTCTCGCGCCGCCTGGTGCGGCGCGGCTACGAGGTGATCATCGCGGTGGACGGGCAGGAGGGGATCGACCTGGCGAGGAGCACCGCGCCCGACCTCATCCTCATGGACATGAGCCTGCCGGTCGTCGACGGCTGGGAGGCGACGCGCTTGATCAGGGAGGACGAGCGGCTGCGCGGCATCCCGGTCATCGCCCTGACCGCTCACGCGATGTCGGGTGACGAGCTGCGGGCGCGGGAGGCGGGGTGCGACGACTTCGACACGAAGCCGATCGAGCTGTCGCGCCTGCTGGAGAAGGTCGAGCGCTGGCTGGCGAGTGGAGCGGGGCCGGAGTCCCCGGCCGTTCCGGTCACCTGAGCGGGATCGGGGCATGGGAAAGCTGTCCCCCGCGGCACTGCGCCGCTTCTGGAGCGAGCTGAAGCGCCGGCACGTAGTACGTGTGGGGTTGGTGTACATCGCCCTCGGCGGAGGTGCCATCCAGCTCGTAACGGCCGTCTTCCCGACGCTGCGGGTCGACGAGCGCGTGACCGCGGCGGTCGTCGTTCTCATCCTCCTCGGCTTCCCGCTGACGCTCGGCCTGGCGTGGGCCTTCGACGTGACGCCCGAGCGACCCCGGCTCGACGAGGCCGCCGCCGCGCCACCGACGCCGGTCCGGGGGGTCGCCGTCCCGGCGCGCCGGATCTTCCCCGCCGCGCGGCGCCCCGACGTGCCGGTGGTGGCCGCGCCGGGGCCGGCCGAGAGCGCACCCGGCCCGGCGAGCGCCGAAGAGGTCCGGCGCGCGGAGCTGGCCACGCTGCGCCACGAGCTGCGCACGCCGCTGAACGCGGTGCTCGGCTACAGCGAGATCCTGCTCGAAGAGGCCGAGCCGGGGACGGGTAGCCCGCACCTGGAAGCGCTGCGAGAGATCCGCGCCTCCGGGAGGCGGCTGCTGGCGCAGATCGACGAGCTGGTGCGCCCCGCGCCCGATGCGGCGGAGGCTCCCGGCGGCCCGGGGCTCCAGGACTTACGTGCCCGGGCGAGAGAGACCCTGGCCCGTCCGGCGGGCGCGCTGGCGAACGACTGCCGTGCCGCGCTGGAAGGAGCGCGGGCGGCCGGCGCTTCCGCCCTCCTCCCCGACCTGGAGCGCGTGGCGGCCGCGGCGGGGCAGCTCTCGGAGATGGTGGCCGCGCCGAGCTCCACGGCGGCTTCCGCGCAGGAGCAGGCCGGCGGACACGCGAGGACACAGGAGGAGGCCGAGCGGGTGATGGTCCGGCTGCGCCCGGGCACCGGCGTCGCAGGCGCTCCGCCGCGGCACGGGCAGCTGCTGGTGGTCGACGACAACTCGTTGAACCGCGATCTCCTCTCGCGCCAGCTCGCGCGCGAGGGCTACAGCGTCGACGCCGCGGTGGACGGAGGCGAGGCGCTGGAGCTACTGCGCGCGCACGCCTACGACCTGGTTCTCCTGGACGTGCTCATGCCCGGCGTGGATGGAGTCCAGGTGCTGGAGCGGATGCGGCGCGAGCCCGCCCTCGCGACCATCCCGGTGATCATGATCTCCGCCCTCGACGAGATGGAGAGCGTGGTACACTGCATCGAGCGGGGCGCGGTCGACTACATCTCGAAGCCGTTCGACCCGGTTCTCCTGCGCGCGCGCATCGGCACCACCCTGGAGGTGCACCGCCTGCGCGCGCAGGAGCGCCGGGACGCCGAATCCCTCGACGCCGAGGCGGGATGGGCCGACCGACTGGCTCGCAGCCTGCTCCCGGCCGCCGTCGCGGAGCGCGTGCGCGGAGGGGTGAACCGGATCGCGGAGCTCCACCCCGAGCTCTCCGTGCTGGCGGTCGAGCTCGACGGCTTCGGCACGCTCGCCGAGCGGGGCGGCGCGGACGCGGCGGTGGACCGCCTCGCGGCGGCGGTCGACATCCTCGATCGGGCGACCACCGAGCGCGGCGTGCAATCGCTCTGGCTCGGCGCCGGCTGCTTCCTCGCCGTCGCGGGACCGAACGCGCCGCGTGGCGACCACGCGGCACTGGTGGCCGAGCTGGCGCTGGAGGTCTCCGCCGCGCTCGGCCCGTGGCGCGCCGGCGCGGAGCCGCTCCGCTCCGGGATCGGCATCCACGTGGGCGCGGTGTCGGTGGGGCTGACGGGCGAGGATCGCCTGGTCCTCGGCCTGTGGGGAGAGGGCGTGGATCTCGCCCGGCGACTCGGCCGCGCTTCCGCACCGGACGAGATCTGGATCTCGCCCGCGGCCCACGCCCAGCTCCACGGCGGCTTCGCGTTCGAGAACCGGGGGGTCCTCCAGGTGAGCGACCGTGGCCGGGTACCGGTCTACCGGCTCACCGGCGCGCGGGCTCCGGCCGGCCGGGGTAGCGGGTCGTAACGCCTGCGGAGCCCTCAGCCGAGGACGGTGAGCCGCCCCGGGGCGACCTCCGCGCGGATGCGGCGCACGCCCGCGCCCACGATCTCGCCGTCGGCATGGATGGGGAGAGGGGTATCGCTCGTGATCTCGACGACGCGCCCGCGGTGCAGCTCGACGCCCGGCTCGCCCAGGTGCCGTCCGCGCATCACCCTGGGCAGCAGGCGGAGGACGGCGGGGACGGAGCGGGCGTCGGAGATCAGCACGTCGAAGAGCCCGTCCTCGATGCTCGCGTCGGGGCAGAGCCAGAAGCTCCCGCCGTGGCAGGCGCCATTGCCGATGGTGGTGAGGAGGAGCTCGCGGTCGGCGATCTCGACACCGTCCACGACGACGCGGATGCGCGGCGTGCGCAGGTGGCGAAGGACGCGCAGGAGCGCGACGGCGTAGATCGCCATCCCCCTCAGCCGCTGGACGCCGCTCGCCGCGACCGCCACCTGCGCGTCGAAGCCCAGGCCGATCCCGTTGGTGAAGAACCACTTCCCCCGGGGAGCGCGCTCCGCTTCACAGCAGGTGACGCACCCCACGTCGACCGCGCGTGCCTCGGCGGCGACGAGCGCCCTCACGGCGTCGGCGGGGCGGCGGGGGGTGCCGATCATCTTGATGAAGTCGTTCCCGCTCCCCGCCGCGATCAACCCGAGCGGCACCGTCGGACCGTCTCCCGCCGCGCGGAGGAGGCCGTTCACCACCTCGTGCACCACCCCGTCGCCCCCCACGGCCACCACGGCGGGCCGCCCCTCGCGCGCGGCCGCCTCGGCGAGCTCGCCCGCGTGCCCGCGCCGCTCGGTCTCGACCAGCTCCGCGCGCGCGCCGGTCGCCCGGAAGAGGCGGCGCAGCTCGGGGCCGAGCCGGGCCGCGCGGCCGCGATCGGCGGCGGGGTTGAGGATGATGTAATAGTCGGAGATCGGCATGCGGAGTGGTACCTGAACGGGTGAACGGGTGAACGGGTGAACGGGTGAACGGGGGCGCGACAGAGTAGTTTGCGGCCGGCCGCCCCGCCACTCCGCTTGCGCCCCCGTTTCCCGCATCGGTACGTTGGTTTGCACCTGGCACCTGGCACCTGGCACCTGGCACCTGGCACCTGGCACCTGGCACCTGGCACTTCCATGAGAGACGTCCGCGCCGCAGCCGTCCAGTTCGAGTCCGCCCCGGGTGACGTCGAGCGCAACCTCGACCGAGTGCGCCACTTCGTCCGCGAGGCGGCGCGGCGGGGGGTGGAGATCATCGCCTTCCCGGAGCTGTGCATCCCCGGCTACTGGCACCTCCGGCACCTCTCGCGCGAGGAGATCGGCGCGCTCGCGGAGCCCTTCCCGGACGGCCCCTCCGCCCGCGCGCTGCGGGATCTCTCGCGCGAGCACTCGATGACGATCGGCGCGGGGATCATCGAGCGCGCGGAGGACGGCCGGCTCTACAACTCGTACTTCGTCGCCATGCCGGACGGCACGTGGGCGGCGCACCGGAAGCTGCACGTCTTCGTCAGCCCGCACCTCTCCTCCGGCGATCGCTACACCGTCTTCGACACGCCGCAGGGCTGTCGGGTGGGGGTGCTCATCTGCTGGGACAACAACCTGATCGAGAACGTGCGGGCGACGACGCTGCTGGGCGCGGAGGTTCTCCTCGCCCCGCACCAGACGGGCGGGTGCAACTCGGTGAGCCCGCGCGGGATGAAGCACATCGACCCGGCGCTATGGGCGCGGCGGCACGAGGATCCGGCGGCGATCGAGGCGGAGATCTGCGGCCCGAACGGCCGCGGCTGGCTGATGCGCTGGCTCCCCAGCCGCGCGCACGACAACGGCATCTACGTCGTCTTCAGCAACGGCGTGGGGCCGGACGACGACGAGATCCGCACCGGGAACGCCATGGTGCTCGACCCCTACGGGGAGATCCTGGCGGAGACGCGGCGGGCGGGAGACGACATGGTGGTGGCGGACCTCGCGGCCGCGGTCCTGGAGTCCTCCTCCGGCCGCCGCTGGATGCGCGCGCGCCGCCCCGACCTCTACGCGCCTCTCACCCGCGCCACGGGTCAGGAGGAGGACACCCGCCGGGTGCGCTTCGGGGCGTAGGCGAGCGCCGCGGCCTCTCAGCCGCCGCCGGGGATCCCCGGCTCGGTCATCTCGCGGACGTCGAGCACCTCGTCGAGCTGATCCTCGGGCAGCAGGCCGCGGCGCTTCACCACGTCGCGCACCGACTCGTAGTTCTTCGCGGCCTCCTTCGCCACCGAGGAGGCCTCGTCGTAGCCGATGTAGGCGTTGAGCGCGGTGGCGATCGACGGGTTCTTCTCGAGCAGATCCCGCGCGCGCTCACGGTTCGCGGTGATCCCCTCCACGCACTTGCCGCGGAACGCATCGCAGGCGTTCGCCAGGATCGAGCAGCTCTGCAGGAAGGCGTGCGCCATCACCGGCATCATCACGTTCAGCTCGAAGTTGCCGTGCTGCCCGGCGACCGTCACGGTGAGGTGGTTCCCCATCACCTGCGAGCAGACCATCATCATCGCCTCGCTCTGCACGGGGTTCACCTTCCCCGGCATGATGCTGCTCCCCGGCTGAATGGCCGGCAGCGAGATCTCGTGGAGGCCCGACGTCGGGCCGCTGCCGAGCCAGCGGATGTCGTTCGCGATCTTCAGCAGCGAGACGGCCAGCGTGTTGAGCGCGCCCGAGGCGAAGACGTAGGCGTCCTTCGCGCCCTGCGCCTCGAAGTGGTTCTCCGCCTCGCGGAACTCCAGCCCCGTGGCGTCCGAGATGCGCGCGATCGTCTTCTCCGGGAAGCCGGGAAGCCGGTTGGTGCCGGTTCCCACCGCGGTCCCGCCCAGCGCCAGCTCGGCCAGCTCGGCGGAGGCCTTCTTCAGGCGCGCGACACCGTGCTCCACCTGCGAGGCATAGCCGCCGAACTCCTGCCCGAGCCGCACGGGCGTGGCGTCCATGAGGTGCGTGCGGCCGCTCTTCACGACGTCGTCGAACTCCGCCGACTTCGCGCTCAGCGCGCCGCGGAGGCGCTCCAGCGCCGGGACGAGGTCGTCGTGGATGGCGACTCGCGCGGCCACGTGCATGGCGGTGGGGATCACGTCGTTGGAGCTCTGCCCCATGTTGACGTGGTCGTTCGGGTGCACCGCCTTCGAGCCGACCGGCTCGCCGAGGAGCTGCGCCGCGCGGGTGGCGATCACCTCGTTCGCGTTCATGTTCGTCGAGGTGCCGCTGCCCGTCTGGAAGATGTCGAGGACGAACTGGCCGTCGAGCTCGCCCTCGATCACCTCGTCCGCCGCCTGCACGATGGCGTTGCCGATGCGCGCGTCGAGCTCGCCGAGCTCCATGTTCGTCTGCGCGGCGGAGCGCTTGATGATACCGAGCGCGGCGATGAAGCGCCGCGGGAAGCGCAGGTCGCTGATCGGGAAGTTCTCGACCGCCCGCTGCGTCTGCGCGGCGTAGAGCGCGTCGGCGGGCACGCGCATCTCGCCCAGCGAGTCGCGCTCGATCCGGTAGTTCTCGTCGTTCGTCATGGGACCCTCGGGGAATACAGACGCTGCAGCCAGAGGGGCGGTAAGATGGGGGCGGCGGGGGGGGAACGCAAACGGCAGTGCCAGGTGCCAGGTGCCAAGTAGATCCGCACCCGGGCACCTGGCACCTGGCACCTGGCACTATTCGTCCGTCAGCTCGTCCTGGTCCGCGTCCAGTGCTTCGAGCGCCTCCGCGGCGGCCTGCTGGCCGGCGCCGTAGAGGAAGACGGCGATTCCGGTCTGGCGCAGGCTCTCGGCGACGTCGATGCGATCCTCGAAGGCGCAGATGATCTCGTAACGCTCGCAGAGCTTTCTCACCTCGTCCATCTTGAAACGCCCCGCGTGCCGGCGCTCACGCTCGGGGCGCATGAGGAGGAGGTCGTACTCGTCCAGCCCGTTCGCCTTCAGCCAGCGCTCCGTCTTGGGGCGGGTGTACTCCGGCCGGCCGGTCAGGTAGACGATGTGCACTCCGTTCCCGCGCAGGGCGTGCAGGACCTCGATGGACGCGGCGATGGGCGCGTCCTGGTCGATGGCGTCGAAGTACGACTCCCAGTCGCGCTCCCGGCCGCTCTCCACCTCGACGAAGTGCGCACGAGCGCGGTCGTCCGAGAGGGTGCCGTCGAGGTCCCAGATCGCGGCCTTGGGCTTGGAGGCGGAGTGTTGCATGGGTCTTCAGTCGTCGGTCTTCAGTCGCCAGTCATCGGTCGGGCATACGCCGACGTCGGTGGTACGAGGACCGACGACCGACAGCCGACGACCGATGACCTCCTCACTTCCTCGGGGGCTTCGTCGGGCGCACCTCGATGCGCGAGGGGAGGGTGCGCTCGGGCATGGCGAGCAGGTCCATGACGATCTCGGCCATGTCCTCCGGCTGGATCTTCCATGCGTCGGCGTCGGACGGCGTGTGGTCGTTGAAGTACGTGGCGACGCTGCCCGGCATGACGCAGCTCACGCGGATGCCGTGGTGCCGCACGTCGAGCATCAGCGCCTCGGAGAAGCCGACGAGCCCGAACTTGGAGGCGTTGTACGCCGTGCCGCCCGGCATGGGGTTCTTGCCGGCGAGCGAGCCGATGTTGATGATCCACCCGCCGCCGCGCCGCTTCATCCGGGGCACGGCCTCGTGGCTGGCGTAGAAGACGCCGTCGAGGTTGGTCTGGATGATCTGCCTCCAGGTGTCGACGGAGAGCTCGTCGATCGGCGCGTAGCTGCCGACGCCCGCGTTGTTCACGAGGACGTCGAGGCCGCCGAAGTCGCTCTCCGCGCGCCCGATGAGGCGCTTCACGTCCTCGTAGTCGCGCATGTCGCAGGGGACGCCCACCACGCGTCCCCCGCCCTGCGCCGTCAGCCGCTGCGCCGCCGCCCCCACCTCCCCCGCATTCCGCGCGCAGATGACGACGTCGGCTCCCGCCTTCGCCAGCGCCTCGGCGATGGCGTAGCCGATCCCCTTGCTCGCACCCGTCACCACGGCCGCCTTGCCTTTCAGATTCACGGACATTCGTTCTTTCTCCCAGGGTCCTTACCGCGTGTGAGAAGTCGGTCACGGGCTGCACCCCCCGTGCCAGGGCATGTGAAGCCGGGCGCATGGTGGGGCGCCCGCTTCGCACGCTACTCAAATGAAGAGACTACGGGCCTGCCGGCCCCGTACCGACCAATTCAGGTGATGGGGCCGCCGTCCAGGCGAGGGGCATCTCTACCAGCGTCCGTACGGCATGACCGGCCTTGCGCCCGGGGGTGAACCGGGCCGCGGCGGGAAGCTTCTCCGAAGGCGCGGTAAACTGTGGATCGGTGCTGGAGACGATCGTTACAGTCCCGGGATCGACGGAGCCGTCCGTCTCGACGATGAACCGTACCACCGTCCGCGCCGAGATACCCGCGTCCCGGAGCATCCGCGGATAGAGGGCGTTCATGGCATCTCGGACGGCGGCCGCGGCCGCGGGGGTGAACCGTGGCGGCACGTCCACCCTACCGGCCGGGTAGACCGTGGTGTCCGAATCCGCCGGCGGAGAGGGCACGTGTGTGGCACCACCCGCGGCCAGCCGGCCCCCGAGAGTCTCCAGCCAGGGTGCGTGAGGCGCGGGGAGTTCCGCGAGCGCGACCGGCACCGCCGCCAGCGTCAGGAGCAGGACCACCGCGAGCGGCGCCGAGCCGCGGGTATTCCGTGCAGTCATGGCCAGAATCCTCCTCTCCACGAATGAGGTTGGTGCGGAAAAGGCCGGCAGTATCGGAGCCTGGTTCCCGGCGCGCCGGCCCACGTCCAGCAACAACGTCCCGTACTCGCGAGG